>NZ_CP067102.1:6511812-6826469 GCF_016616885.1 Bradyrhizobium diazoefficiens
CTGATTTGTGCCTGATTTAGCGATTTGTGATGCAATCGCACACAGTTGCCCCGTTGCATCACGGGGCGGAAATCGCATCACGCCGTAGATTGCCGGAGTCATCAGCCCCGATTTTTACGGAACGGCGCGGGAACGTTGCGATATGTTCGAATCAGCCTGATTCGCCACCGATTTGAGCTCGAATCTCCGCGTGGCGAAGCCGGCGCTCAGTACCGTCACCGCGTTCAGATGGCTCATGGGCCCTGGCGAGCCGCCGGGGCGGAAATTCGTAACCCGTCAATGCTTCCCGGCTTCCGCTTCCTGCTTGCCGCGATTCTGCTGTCAGCCTCCATCCTGGTATTCGGCTTAGGGGCCGCCTCGCTGCTGCGGGCGAGCCACGAGCAGTATGTCAGCAACCCCTCGTGGCGGAACGGCCCGCAGGAGCAGGTGTTCGCGCAGGCCCCCGAACCGGCCCAGCCGGTGCTCGCGGCGCTCCGCGTCGAGCCGGTCGCGCCGGCGACCAATGAGCCGACGTCTGCGGTGCCAGAGCAGGTCCCGAGCATTGGCCTGCCCGCGGTCGAGACCGGCCCCGAGCAGATGGCCGCAGTGACGCTCGAGGCCAAGGCCCAATCCGAGCCCCAGCCTGAGCCAGAGGTCGCCGCCATCGCGCCCCCAGCGACAGCGCCGCCCGCCACCGAAGCGCCAGCCCCCGAGCCAGCCAAGAGCGAAGCTGCGGCTCCCGCGCCGACCGACACACTGACCGCGGCCGACGCGGCAGCTTCCACCGCGACGACAACACCCGCGCCAACCGTCAACGCCACCGACGTGCCGCGCACCGCGACGCCGGCGCTGGCATCGCGCGTGAGCGACATTGCAGCAGCCAGAGTGGCCGCGCTGAACGACCTCGCGCCGGCGAAGACCAAGGCCGGCAGCGCGGCGCCCGACAGCAAGCCCCGCGCGCACAAGAAGAAGCGTCACCGCATCGTGCGGCGGCCGCCACCTCAGCCGGTCCGGCAGGCACTCGATCCGTTCGGCCAGCAGCAGCAGACGCTCGCCACGACGGCCACGCGCACGCGCTGACCTTACGCCGGCCCGGTCGCGATCGGCGGGCCCTTCTCCTGGCCCCATTCCGACCATGAGCCGTCATAGAGCGCGGTGTCGGTGACCCCCAAGCGATAGAGCGCGAGCGTCAGCACGCCGGCGGAGACGCCGGAGCCGCAGCTCGTGACGATCGGCGCATCGAGCTTCACGCCGGCGCCGGTGAAGGCGGCGCGCAGATCCTCGAGCGGCTTCATCGTGCCGGTCGCGGCATCGAACAGCTGATTATAAGGCACGTTGCGCGCGCCGGGGATGTGACCGGAGCGGATGCCTGCGCGCGGCTCGGGGGCGCGGCCTTCAAAGCGATCGGCAGCGCGAGCGTCGATCACCTGCTCGGCACGGCTTTCGACATTGGCGATCAGCTGCTGCATGCTGCGTACGCGCTTCGGATCATAGCTCGCCTTGAACGTCGCAGCCTTCGGCTTGACCTCGCCGCTCTCGACGGCGCGCCCCTCGGCGCGCCACTTCTGCAGGCCGCCATTGAGAATGCGCACATTGCTGTGGCCGAAGGCCAGGAACATCCACCATGCGCGCGGCGCGGCGACCCAGCCGCCGGCATCGTAGAGCACGACCGTGTCGGCATTGGAGATGCCGAGATTGCCGACATCGCGGCCGAACTGCTCGGCGCTCGGATACATGTGCGGCAGCGGGTTGGAATGGTCCGACACCGCATCGACGTCGAAGAACACCGCGCCCGGCAGATGCGCGGCGAGATAATCATCCTTCGGCAGCGGTAGCACGCCCGGCAGCTTGAAGCTGGCGTCGAGCACCTTGACGTTGGCGTCGTTGATGTGGGCGGCGAGCCATTCGGTGGAGACGAGGGGATCGGTGGTCATTCGCTTTTCCTTGTGGTCATTCCGGGGCGCGTAGCGCGAGTGAGGTTGAAGCTGTGCGCGTCAAACTCCGCTGTCATCGCCCGGCTTGCCGCCTTCGCTGAAGCTTCGGCGTGCCGAGCGCCGACGTGGGCCTCGGCGTAGCCTTGGCGGAGCCGGGACCGGGCGATCCAGTACTCCGAGACGGTTGTGATTCGACCGATAGGCCGCGGCGTACTGGATTCCCCGCCTTCGCGGGGAATGACACCGGAGATTGGAGCCACAGCGAAGCACCTCACCCCTTCTTCTTCGGCTCCCACTGCTCCGTCGGGCCGCCGGCGTCGCGCCAGGCGGCGTAGCCGCCGGCGATGTGGGCGACGGGCTTGAGGCCCATGTCCTTTGCGGTCTTGGCCGCCAACGCAGAGCGCAGGCCGCCAGCGCAGTGGAAGACGAACTTCTTGTCTTCCTGGAAGATCGGTTTTGCGTAGGGGCTCTGCGGATCGATCCAGAATTCGAGCATGCCGCGCGTACAGGAGAATGCACCGGGGATGCGGCCGTCGCGCTCGATCTCGCGGGGGTCGCGGATGTCGACGATGACGACGTCGCCGTTCTTGGAGATCTCGATCGCGTCCTTGGCGGTCAGCGTCTCGATCTCGGCATTGGCCTCGTCGATCAGCGCCTTGATGCCACGGGTGATGTTTTGGGGCATGTGCTTCTCCCTTCTTCTCTTCCGTCATTCCGGGGCGATGCAAAGCATCGAACCCGGGACCTCGAGATTCCGGGTTCGCGCTACGCGCGCCCCCGGAATGACAGCACATCTCAGTGCGTCAATTCCTTCATCGCCCCCTCCAGACCCTCGATCGTGATCGGGTACATGCGGTTGGCAAAGATGCGTTTGATGATGGTAGTCGATTCCGAATAGTCCCAATGCTTCTGGGCGACCGGATTGAGCCACACCGTATGCGGATAGGTCCGGACGATGCGGTCGAGCCAGACCGAGCCGGGCTCCTCGTTGACGTGCTCGACCGAGCCGCCTGGCACCATGATCTCATAAGGCGACATCGAGGCGTCGCCGACAAACACGACCTTGTAGTCGTGCGGATATTTGTGCAGCACGTCCCAGGTCGGGGTGCGGTCGGTAAAGCGGCGCTTGTTCTGCTTCCACACGCCTTCATAGAGGCAGTTGTGGAAGTAGAAATACTCCATGTGCTTGAACTCGCTCTTGGCCGCCGAGAACAGCTCCTCGACCTGCTCGATATGCGAATCCATGGAGCCGCCGATGTCGAAGAACACCAGCAGCTTCACCGCGTTGCGCCGCTCAGGACGCATGTGAACGTCGAGATAGCCGTGATTGGCGGTCTCGCGAATGGTGGTGTCGAGATCGAGCTCATCCGGCGCACCGGTGCGCGCGAACTTGCGCAGGCGGCGCAGCGCCACCTTGATGTTGCGGATGCCGAGCTCGACATTGCCGTCGAGGTCTTTGAACTCGCGCTTGTCCCACACCTTCACGGCGCGGTTGTTGCGGTTCTTCTCTTGGCCGATGCGGACGCCTTCGGGATTGTAGCCATGCGCGCCGAACGGCGACGTGCCGGCGGTGCCGATCCATTTCGAGCCGCCCTGGTGCCGGCCCTTCTGCTCCTCGAGGCGCTTCTTCAAGGTCTCCATGAGCTTGTCCCAGCCCATGGCCTCGATCTGCTTCTTCTCTTCCTCGCTGAGATATTTCTCGGCGAGCTTCTTCAGCCACTCCTCGGGGATCTCCGCCTTCTCCATGGCGTCGAGCAGGCTTTCCAGCCCCTTGAACACGGTGCCGAAGACGCGGTCGAACTTGTCGAGATTGCGCTCGTCCTTCACCAGCGAGGTGCGCGACAGATAGTAGAAACTCTCGACCGAATAATCCGACAGATCAGCGTCGAGCGCCTCCATCAGCGTGAGGTATTCGCGCAGCGTCACAGGGACCTGCGCATCGCGCAGAGAGGTGAAGAATTGCAGGAACATGGGTGACAGATTGCCTTTCAGGCGGCTGGCGTCAAGGGGCCGTGCCGGCGCGTCCCTGGGCCGCGCCCAGACACGATTGTCCACGTGGCGGGATTGGCCCGGTGATTGTGCTCGTCATCCTTTCGCTGATAAAACGGGTCTGAAAGCCTGACTGAACCAGGAACGGCCGCCACGCGCGGCCGTTCCCATGTCGCGACCGGAGACCGCTTCGGCCGACGACCAACAAGGACGTGCAATGAAATTTACCGGCACCAAGGACTATGTTGCGACCGACGATCTCAAGGTCGCGGTCAATGCCTCGATCGTGCTGGAGCGCCCGCTCCTCATCAAGGGCGAACCTGGCACCGGCAAGACGGTGCTGGCGGAGGAAGTGGCGAAGGCGCTGAACGCACCGCTTTTGACCTGGCACATCAAGTCCACCACCAAGGCGCAGCAGGGCCTCTACGAATACGACGCGGTGTCGCGCCTGCGCGACAGCCAGCTCGGTGATAGCAGAGTCTCCGACATCAAGAACTACATCAAGCGCGGCAAGCTGTGGGACGCCTTCGCGGCCGAGCAGCGCCCGGTGCTGCTGATCGACGAGATCGACAAGGCCGACATCGAATTCCCGAACGATTTGCTGCTCGAGCTCGATCGCATGGAATTCCATGTCTACGAGACCGGCGAGACCATCAAGGCCAAGCAGCGCCCGATCATGATGATCACCTCCAACAACGAGAAGGAGCTGCCGGACGCGTTTCTGCGCCGCTGCTTCTTCCACTACATCAAGTTCCCCGATGCCGACACGATGGGCCGCATCGTCGACGTCCACTTCCCCGGCATCAAGAAGCGCCTCGTCGAGGAAGCGCTGCGCATCTTCTTCGAGGTCCGCGAGGTGCCCGGCCTGAAGAAGAAGCCGTCGACCTCGGAGCTGCTCGACTGGCTGAAGCTGCTGCTCAACGAAGACATGAGCGTCGAGCAGCTGCGCGAACGCGACCCGCGCAAACTGATCCCGCCGCTGCACGGCGCGTTGCTCAAGAACGAGCAGGACGTGCATCTGTTCGAGCGGCTGGCGTTCTTGAGCCGAAGGGAAGTGTAAGGGCGTTCCTTCGATAGCGCTTCGCTCTCGCTCCAATCACCGGTGTCCCTGCGCAGTGGGTTGACGGCTTATGCCGTGCTCTCCCGGGAGCCGAATTCCTTCTGGCCTCCCTCGCCCCGCGAATTGACGATGTGGTTGACCCGGTTAGGCGCTCCACACCTCCGCGATAGGCTTGACCGTAGCGACGACGGCCGGGACCACACGGTTTTGCCGTACGCGCTCAGCGCCGTTCGTCCACACGCGGGTCTCGAGCTCACAGGGACTACCCGCCCTGCCCGCACCCTTTCGTGCCGACGCTGCCGCGTCCACCGCAACCCGGCCCGCGTTTCGAACGACTCGCGAACCGCCCCTCTTCGTCGGGCCGGGCTGTTTCGACTTATGCCGCAATTCCGAATTTCGGCAAAGTGGAATATTTTTGCGCGGTGGGGTTGACGGGGTGTTTTGCCCGACGGGCACGGATGCGGACGAAGCCACCCACCCTGCGGGCTAATCCGAGGCTGGCGCTTCAGCCCAGTTCAGGAAAATCGAAATCACTTCGCGAAGCCGACTGGGGGGACAATAGCCGACGAATTGCCGACCCTTGACCTCACAGTGGAAGAAATCAGTATGGTCGTCGTTCTGCTCCTCCTCGATCTTCTCAAAGCTGCGACCAAGGAGATATGTATCGGTAAGGTCAACCTTGAACGTCCAGCCAGGATTATCGAGCGTATCCAATTTCACGCCGTAGGTATGCTCCCGATCCCCGTTGCATTGGGCCGCATACCACCGCTCCAATCGTTCCAGCACGTCACCTGAATCTTGCATCGAAATCTTCCACGATCTGGCGCAGCATTCTCACGACGCCTTGCGCTTGACCGCCTTGCGCAAGGTCTCGTCGATCCGCGATTGCCAGCCTGGCCCGGTCGATTTGAAATGCTCGACCACCTCCGGACTTAGGCGCAACGAGACGAGCTTTTTTGTCGGTGCCTTATTCGGGCCTCGCCCTCTGCGGATGGACGCGCTGAGATCGGGGAAGACTTCGGAGAATGGCCGCGCCTTGGCAAAATCGGCCTTTGTCAGCTCGGGATTGTCGCTGACCTCGCGCAGATCTCTCTTGGTGTAGCCTGACTTCTTTTTAGCGTTCGGCATAAAGTCTCCTTTCGCTGCGGCTTGCCGGTCGCATGCTGATGATGCTGACACCCTCGCGTCCCAGCCGGGCGAACACGACCACGATGACACCCCGGATGCTTTTGCAGATCGCGACCCAGCGCTTGTCCTTATACGAAGGAACGACCAGCGCATTTTCGAAGAATGTCTCGTTGAGATCGGCGAAATCCAAACCGTGCTTGTCGAGATTGGCGAGGCGTTTCGGCTCGTCCCAGACGATTTTCATTGTCTTTTAATGTAGCTACGATTTAGCTGGCAGTCAAATACATTTTGTAGTTACGAAATAGACTGTGAAGGGAAAAGCTGACTCGCGGAGAGTCCCCCTCACCCGGATCGCATCTTCGCTGCGATCCGGCCTCTCCCCGCAGGCGGGGAGAGGCGAAGTTCGGCTCACGCCACCGCTACATCCGGTATCCGTGCCGCTTCCATCGGCGCCTTGCCGCGGATCAGGTCCGAGGCACGGTCGGCGATCATCATGGTCGAGGCATTCAAATTCGCCGAGATCATGCGCGGCATGACGGAGGCATCGATCACGCGGAGGCCTTCGAGCCCGTGGACGCGGAGCTGGTCGTCGACGACTGCCCATGTGCTGTCCGCCGGGCCCATGCGGCAGGTGCAGCCGGGGTGGAAGGTGGTGGTGCCGCGCTCGGTGGCGGCGGCCAGGAACTCGTCGTCGGTGTTGATGTTTGGACCCGGAAAATCCTCGTAGGCATAATAAGGCGACAGCGGCGCGGACTTCAAAAGCCTCCGCGCGAGCTTCATGCCGCCGACGATGACGCGGCGGTCGAGCTCGGCGTCGAGATAATTGGTCTGGATGATCGGCGGCGCGAACGGATCGCTGGAGCGGATGCGGACATAGCCGCGGCTCTCCGGGCGCTGCTGCCAGGAGGCCACTGTCATGCCCGGTTCGTCCTCGAGCTGGCCCTGCACGCCTTCTTTATAAGAGGCGGGCGTGAAGGTGAGCTGGAGATCGGACGAGTCAGCGCTCTCGCCGGAATGCCAGAAGCAATAGACCATGGTCGGCGACAGCGAGAGCAGGCCGCGGCGCGCGGTCGCCCATTTCAGCGCTTCGATCCACAGCGAGAAACCACGACGAAGCTCGTTGATGGTCTTGATGTCCTTGACGCGCGCCACGGTGCGCGGGGCGTAGTGGTCCTGCAGGCCTTCGCCGACGGGTAGGGCGTGACGCACCTGGATGCCGTGGGCACCGAGCAGATCGGGCGAGCCGATGCCGGACAACTGCAAGAGCTGTGGAGAATTATAGGTGCCGCCGGAGAGGATCACTTCCTTGTTGGCGCGAACCTCGACCGGTGTACCGCCCTTGCCGCCCTTGGTGTAGCGCACGCCGACGGCGCGCTTGCCCTCGAAAATGATCTCGGTTGCATGCGCATGCGTCTGCACATGCACGTTGGGCCGCTTCATCGCGGGCTTCAGGAACGCGGTCGAGCCGGACACGCGCAGGCCCTTGTCGATGGTGCGCTGGCAGTAGGAGACGCCCTCCTGAATCTTGCCGTTGTAGTCGGGGTTGCGGGGAATCCCGAGTGAGACCGCGCCTTCCATGAAGGCTTCGCAGAGCGGGTCGCGCCAATCCATGGTGGTGACGGTGAGGTTGCCGTCGCGCCCGCGAAAAGTGTTGTCGCCCTCGCCGACCCGCTTCTCCAGCCGCTTGAAATACGGCAGCACGTCGGCATAACCCCAGCCGCGATTGCCCATTTGCGCCCAGGTGTCGAAATCCATGCGCTGGCCGCGATTGTAGATGTGGCCGTTGATCGAGGACGAGCCACCGAGCGTCTTGCCGCGCGGCGCATAGATGCTGCGTCCGCCGGTGTAAGGTCCGACCTCCTGCTGGTAGGCCCAATTGACGCTCTTCATGTGGAAGGTCTTGATGAAACCCGCCGGCAGGTGAATGTAGGGGTGCCAATCGCTCGGACCCGCCTCCAGCACGCAGACGCTGGTGTTGGGGTCCTCGCTGAGCCGGCTGGCGAGGACGCAACCGGCCGAGCCCGCGCCGATGATCACATAGTCAAATCTATCCATGGTGCCTCGGCCGCCCTCAGCGCGGCTTGTCGTTGAGTTGATATTCGAGATGCGCCTTCACCGTCGGCCATTCCGCAGCGGTGATGCTGTACACGACGGTGTCGCGCAGCGTGCCGTTCGGCGCGACCTGGTGGCTGCGCAAAATGCCGTCCTGCTTGGCGCCGAGGCGCTCGATGGCGCGGCGGCTCTGGTGGTTGAAGAAATGCGTGCGGAATTCGACCGCGATGCAGTTCAGCGTCTCGAAGGCGTGGGTGAGCAGCAACAGCTTGCACTGCGTGTTCAGCGGCCCGCGCTGCGCGCTTTTGCCGTACCAGGTCGAGCCGATCTCGACGCGGCGGTTGGTGGCATCGATGTTCATGTAGGTCGTCATGCCGACGATGTTGCCGCCGGCGTCGAATACGGTGAACGGCAGCATCGAGCCCGCGGCCTGCAGGCTCAGGCGGCGGTCGATCTCCTTGGCCACGTTCTCCGGCGTCGGGATCGCGGTGTACCAGATCGTGTAGAGCTCGCCGTCCTTCACGGCCTCCACCAGCCCCTCGCGATGCTCTTTCGACAGCGGCTCGAGACGGGCGTGCTGTCCACGCAGGGTGATCGGATCAGGCCAGGGCATCGAAATCTCTCCTTACGTGTCGTCATTGCGAGGAGCGAAGCGATCCAGACTGCAAGACCCTCATCCTGAGGAGCTTGCGAAGCAAGCGTCTCGAAGGATGAAGGCCCCACCAGTGGCCTCGCCCTTCGAGACGCGCGCCAGATGCGCGCTCCTCAGGGTGAGGGTCTGAGAGTTGCCTCGCCTCCCGTACAATGACGGCTTGGCTCACTTATTCAGAAAATTCAACGGCAAACCGCCGCGCGGCCAATCCATGGCGACGAGCTCGCCCCTACCTGACAGCGTGATGTAGGCCGTCTTCAGCTCAGGGCCGCCGAAGGCGATGTTGGTGGTGACGCGGTCGCCGGTCGGGACCTGCTCGACCAGGGTGCCGTCGGGCGCGATCACCGAGATGCAGCCGGAGACGAGGGTGGCGACGCAGACATTGCCGTTGGCTTCCACCGCGAGCGAGTCGAACATCTGGTAGCCGCCGAGGCCGCAGATCGGCTTGCCGCGCTCGCCGCGATAGATCGCATCGCGCGGCTTCAGCGTGCCTGGCGCGGAGAGCTCGTAGGCCCAGAGCCGCCCCGTGGGCGTCTCAGCGATGTAGACGGTGTTCTCGTCCGGCGAGAGCCCGATGCCGTTGGCCGGCAGCACGCCATGCACGACCTCGACGATCTCCTTCATGCCGGGCTTGAGGTAATACATGCCGCCGACATCCATCTCGCGCGCGCGACGCTTGCCGAGGTCGGAGAACCAGAGGCCGCCATGCTTGTCGAACACGAGATCGTTCGGTCCGCGCAGATCGTGCTCGCCGCATTTGGTGACGACGGTCTCGACCTTGCCGGATTGCAGATCGACGCGCTGAATCGAGCCGCCGAGATAGTCCTCCGGCTGCGGGCCCGGCATGATCATATTGCGGGTCGGGATCCAGGAGAAGCCGCCATTGTTGCAGATGTAGATTTTTCCGTCGGGGCCGAGCGCTGCGCCATTCGGGCCACCCGGCACCTTGGCGACGATCTCCTTGCGGCCGTCGGGATAAACGCGGGTCAGGCGCTGGCCGCGGATTTCCACCAGCACCACCGAGCCGTCCGGCATCACGACCGGCCCTTCCGGAAATTCGAGATCGGTGGCGAGAACGCGGACGTTGGACGTGGCAGTGGACATTGGGGGGACCCTCCCGGCTGCTTGTTATGGCTTGCTCGGGATGTCCGGCACGGGCCCCGCTGGCAAGTTTTGCCAGCGGTTATGACAAAGTAGGTCCCCCTTGCCAAGCAAGCGGGATGGTATGCCAGCGTTGCAGCGCTACTCCCGCACAGGTATCCAGATTTCAAGGCCACCATTGCCTGTGACAGGGTCGAACTTCTCGTCATAGCGCTCGAAGTTCGGCGCATCCGCGGCCTTCAGGCCCGAGGCCGGCAACCACTGATTCCAGATTGTGCTGACGGTGCGGCGGATCGAGGAGATATGCTCGGTGTGGGTGAACACCGCGTAGCGCTGCTCGGGAATGCGGATGCGGCCGAAGCGGCGCGGCAGATCGGAGAAATCGGCGACCTCGACGCCGGCGATGTAATCGAGATTTCCGGCATCGTCGCCGTTGCAGCAGACGCCGTAGGCGAGGTTACCGACGCGTGCGGGGATATCGGCGACCTCCTGATGGAAGCGCTGCCACAGGCCAGGAATGGCCGCGCCGTTGTCGCAGGAGATGCGCTCGGCAAGGCCGGCGACGAGGAAGGCCCTTGCGGTTTCGAAACGCGGCGCTTTGAGGTTGTCGAGCATGGTGGACTCCATGAGGATCGGCTCCTGAAGCTTGATCTGGTTGACGCACGTTGCCGCCCTCACCGCTTCGGGCGTGGTGCCGAACTGGTCGCGGAACGCGCGGGTGAATGCTTCGTGCGAGCCGTAATCCGCCTCCAGCGCCAGCGACAGAATGTTCGGCGCGCCCTTGGCGAGACTGCGCGCCGCTTCACTTAGCCGCCGTGCGCGCACGTAACGCATCACCGACAGTCCGGTGGCTGCGGCAAACGCACGGACCATGTGGAACCGCGACACGCCAGCGATCGCAGCGATCTCGTCGAGCGTCATCGGCTCGGCCAGATGGCTTTCGATGTACCAGAGCGCGCGCTGGGCTGGGTTCATGAGTTACGGCTCTCGTTCGAAGCGTTTGCAATGATGCGCAGTCACCCTGCGCCTCGCTTGATCGGGATTGCTCTCGTGCCGCGGCGTCTACTTCTCCTTCGCATCCTTCGGCGGCGGCGCGTCCTGCTTCTTCTTCAGATCGTCCGCCTGCTTCACTTGGGCCGCCTGGAGATCGCCGATGGTCTTCTGAAGGCCTGCGAGCGTCACCTTCAGCGCGTCGATCTGGCGATTGGCGGCATCGATCTTCTGCTGGTGGTCGAGATTGAGCTTGGTGATGGTCTTCTGGAGAAAGTCGACATTGCTCTGCAGGCAGCTGGTGCGCCGCTCCATGGTCTTCTCGACCGTGCAGATCTCGATGCCGGGCGCGTCCTGCGCCAAGGCCCGCGTATGCGCGACGAGCAGTAACATGGCGAAACAAACGGCGGCGAGCGTGCGCGGCATTCAGGTTCCTCATCAAATTAATCACGGCAATGTGCGCCTATTGCGCGCAGCCGCGTGAGGCTACCACACTCGTACCGCATTCTCGCGTTGAGCTTGGGTTGTTCCCTCGGACGGGGAGCAATGAACCGCGCGCGGGAGAAGTGGGCGCTCTTTCCGCGGCTTTGATTAGGGGAGATTTTTGGAATGGCAACGCGTGATAGACGTCTGGCGGAATTCGATGGCGCCGGAGAGCCGCCACCTGGCCTGCCGGTCGAAGTGCTGTGCGAGGACCACAGTGGAACGTACCAACTGCCGTTCGCCTGCCGCTATGTCGAAGGTCGCTGGCAGAACGACGCGGCCGGCGTCCCGGTGGAAGCCACCGTCATCGGCTGGCGCGTGCCGCGTATGAAGCATTCTGGCGTGGCCTGACGGCGTTCGTCTGTCTCAAAATGCAACGGGGCCGCGCTCCGCCTTAACGAACGGAACGCGGCCCGAACGAATCACGTCCGAATCAGCCGAATGGTCCCGTACGCGGCTGTTCACGGCTAGATGTCGACAAGGCGCGGCCGGGGCGCACAATATCTGCGCGGCGCAAGAACCGCCCGCGCCAATTACCGGCAGCAAAAGTTAACGATGGCAAAGACATAGAGGTCGACGAGGACGCGGGCCGCAGCCCGCCCTGGAAACAGGCAGGGCTGGGCGCCGTCTGCCTAATATTCGACCTCGAGCTCCTCGATCTCGGCCGGCTCTTCCTTCGCCGCCGCGATCCATTCCTTCATCTCGTCCATCGCCATGATGGTATCGGCATAGGCCTTCAGAGGTGGCTCGAGCTTGACGTCATAGGTGACGAAGCGCGTCACCACGGGGGCGTACATCGCATCCGCCATGGTGCGCGTCTCGCCGAACAGGAAAGGGCCGCCCGACTTCACCAGGCAGTCGCGCCAGATCGACCAGACCCGGTCGATGTCGGCCTGCGCGCGCGACCAGATCTTGAAGCCGGGGAAGTGTCCCTTCAGATTGACCGGCAGCGAGGCGCGCAGCGTGGTGAAGCCGGAATGAATTTCACCCGAGATCGAGCGGCAATGCGCGCGCTGGACGCGATCCGCCGGCAACAGGCCGGCGTCCGGCATCACCTCGTTGAGATATTCGGCGATGGCGAGCGTATCCCAGACGGTGGCGCCGTCATGGCGCAGACACGGCACCAGGATCGAGGATGACAGCAGCAGAATTTCGGCGCGCGCCGAGGCGTCGTCCGGTGCGGTGACGATCTCCTCGAAATCGAGCCCGGAAAACTTCGTCAGCAGCCAGCCACGCAGCGACCAGGACGAGTAGTTCTTGCTGCTGATGGTCAATGTCGCCTTCGCCATAGGGCTCTTCCCTCACACGTTTCCGGCCGAACAAGCAGCAAGCGACGTGCCAATTCTGAGAAAGGCCCAACGCGCTTCTGGCTCCGATATTGCATGACCACATCGGACAGGTGGGCGCTTCAGTATGATGTCGATGTATTATCAGGCTTTTCAGAACCAGATGGACCTGACGGCGCCGTGGCGGGCGGGAGCTTCGTCCGCGCTCAAATTCCTCAATTTGGTGCCGCAGGGCATGTCGGATCAGGTCGTCGGCCGGCTCTCGGCCGCGCTGGAGCTGATCTCGCGCTCCACCCTCACCTATCATCGCCCGGCCTACGGCATCGACAGCGTGATGGTGGGCAATCGCGAGATCGGCGTGACCGAGGAGGTCGCCTACGCGACGCCGTTCGGCTCGCTGCTGCATTTCAAAAAGGACGGCGTGACCGAGCAGCCGCGCATGCTGCTGGTGGCGCCGATGTCCGGCCATTTTGCTACGCTGCTGCGCGGCACGGTGAAGACTCTGCTGCAGGACCACGACGTCTACATCACCGACTGGCACAATCCGCGCGATATCCCGCGCAGCGAAGGCTGCTTCGGGCTCGACGACTACACCGAGCATCTGATCGATTTCCTCGGACAGCTGGGCCCGCGCCCGCACATGGTGGCGATCTGCCAGCCTTCGGTCTCGGCGCTCGCGGCCGCGGCGATCATGTGCGAAGGCAACCATCCGTCGCGGCCGGCGACGCTGACGCTGATGGCGGGGCCGATCGACACGCGCATCCAGCCGACCAAGGTCAACGACTTCGCCAAGAGCAAGCCGATCGAATGGTTCGAGCAGAACCTGATCAACTACGTGCCGGTGCAGTGCCGCGGCGCGCTGCGGAAAGTCTATCCCGGCTTCGTGCAGCTCACCGCGTTCGTCTCGATGAACCTCGAGCGTCACATCAAGCAGCACATGGACCTCGCCAACCACATCGCCAAGGGCGAGAAGGAGAAAGCCGCGAGCATCAAGACCTTCTACGACGAATATTTTGCGGTGATGGACCTGCCCGCCGAGTTCTACATCGAGACCGTGCGCGACGTCTTCCAAGAGCACCTACTGCCGCTGGGCAAGCTGATGCATCGCGGCCGTCCGGTGGATACCAGGGCCGTCGGCCGCATGGGGCTGATGACGGTCGAGGGCGAGAAGGACGACATCTGCTCGATCGGCCAGACGCTCGCGGCGCAAGATCTCTGCACCGGCGTGCGCGCCTATCGCCGCGTCCATCACATGCAGGCTGGCGTCGGCCATTACGGCGTGTTCTCCGGCAAGCGCTGGAATAACGAGATCTATCCGCTGCTGCGGGATTTCGTGCACGTGAATTCGTAACCGCGATTCCTTGCAGCCAAAACGAGCGTTGGACGGCAGAGGTTGCGCTGAGTCGCTACGACTCACTCCAGATCTGAGGCCGACCAACTCTGCGGCTCGTGCTCACATAAGTGCCACGGGGACGTCTCTCCGTGAGCGCACTTTTTCATTGCTCTTTCATCGGTGCTTCGTGGCTGCGGGCCATCGTGCCCGCCGCAACCTGAAGCGAAGAGCCAACCGCCCAACAGCCGGCGACCAAGCTGATCAGGCCATTGGATAGATTTTGATCAAGGACAAGAATGCTGACGGACAGAGTTGCGGCAATAGCTGCGCCGAACGTTCCGGCCGCACTCATGATTTCAGCCGATTCGGAACCGTTCCAATCTTCCGAGATACTCGATTCCGGTCGCCGCGCGACATTGCCGGACAAATCAATTCCGAGATAGTAGCTGAGAGCTCCGTAGAGCATTGTTATCAGCACGATCCAGCCGTTTTCAAACAGTCCGTCTTTCTGACGCAACAGAGTCGCACCCACATAGAGGCCGCAAGAGGCTCCAACGGCTGCCAGCCCAATTCTTTCCAGGATATGGGCCGACTTGATCAGACTGGAACGGGCGATCCGAAGACTGCCGACGTACCTTGTGAGGGAGAATGCGCTGGAAATTGCGCTGCTTATCTTCATTGGGGGCTCCTTCTGAGTAATTGGCAGCCTACTGGCCGACCCCGAATAGAATCTGCCGCGACGCGGTTCTCGACGCCCTTGATTCCAATTTCTGAAAGATCTGTGCTGAGTGACGAGGCTGGCTTGCTCGCGAAGGCGAGGAGCCAATCCAAAGCTGCGAGCACGCGGCTGCGCAGGCATTGCAACTCACCCGTGCCTGTCGATAGCTCCGGGTGCGGCAATTTCTTGCGGGAGTGGTAATTCAAAACGTGAGGGATGGACTATGAAGCGGTTCACAGACCGCTGTTCCCTGTCGCTCCATCGGGTCACGATTTCCGGAGGACGCGGGAAACTCGCAGTCACGCCGACCACTCCTCGCCCCAGACCTGCACGACATGGCCGGGTGAGACCTCGCGATATTGCCGCGCCGGCGGCTGGTAGTCGGCCGCGCGCACCGGGCTTCTGATCTCGTCGTTGGCGACCTCGCGCCTGGTGCCGCGGCGCGCGGGGTCGGGCGCGGGAACGGCAGCCATCAGCTTCTTGGTGTAGGGATGCTGCGGGTTGCCGAACAAAGCAGCCCGCGGGCCGATCTCGACGATCTCGCCGAGATACATCACCGCGACGCGATGGCTCATGCGCTCGACCACCGCAATGTCGTGGGAAATGAAGAGATAGGCGAGCCCCATGCTGGCCTGAAGATCGAGCATCAGATTGACGACTTGCGCCTTGACCGAGACGTCGAGCGCGGAGACCGCTTCGTCCGCGACAATCAATTTTGGCCCGAGCGCGAGCGCGCGCGCGATGCAGATGCGCTGGCGCTGGCCGCCGGAGAACTCGTGCGGAAAGCGCGCGGCCATGTCGGCGGTGAGGCCGACGCGCACGAGGAGATCGGCGACCTTGTCGCGCGCCTGCGCGGCGGTGGCGAGACCGTTGGCGAGCAGCGGGGCTGCGATCGCCGTTCCCACTGACATGCGCGGATTGAGGCTCGCGAACGGATCCTGAAACACGATCTGCATGTGCCTGCGGAAATCGCGCAAGGTATGGCCGTTCATGGCGAGCACGTCCTGGCCGTCGATCAGGACGGTGCCGGCGTCGGGCTCGGTCAGCTTGAGGATGGAGCGGCCCGTGGTCGACTTGCCGCAGCCGGATTCGCCGACCAGTGCCAGCGTCTCGCCGGCGCGCAAGGTGAAGGAGATGTTCTCGACCGCATGGACGCGGCCCGACACTCTTCCGAACAGGCCCGAGCGGATCGGAAAGCGCGTGGTGAGATTTGACACCTCCAACAGCGGACGCTCCGCATTCGACACCGTGTCCGGCGTCTCCGCCGGTTCGTCCGAGGTGCCCGTGACCTTGTCGACGATCGGAAAACGCATCGGCCGCGTCCGGCCGTCCATCGAGCCCAGTCGCGGCACGGCCGCGAGCAGTGAGCGCGTATAGGGATGCGAGGGTGCGGCGAAAATACGCGACGTGGCGTCGGTCTCCACCGCCTGCCCGCCATACATCACCACGGTGCGGTCGGCGATCTCGGCGACCACGCCCATGTCGTGGGTGATGAAGAGGATCGACATCCCCTCCTCCTGCTGAAGCTCCTTCAGCAATTCCAGGATCTGGGCCTGGATGGTGACGTCGAGCGCGGTGGTCGGCTCGTCCGCGATCAGGAGTTTTGGCCTGCAGGCCAGCGCCATCGCGATCATGACGCGTTGGCGCATGCCGCCGGAGAAATGATGCGGATGCTCGTGGAAGCGCGATTTTGCCGCGGGAATGCGGACGCGGTCGAGCAGGCGGATGGTCTCGGCTTCCGCCGCGGCACGCGACAGGCCGCGATGCTGGATCAGCGCTTCCGCGATCTGGAAGCCGATCGTGAGCACCGGATTGAGGCTCGTCATCGGCTCCTGGAAGATCATCGCGACATCGTTGCCGCGAATGTCCTTCATATCAGCTTCGGGCAGCGTCAGCAGATCGCGGCCAGAAAGCATGATGCGGCCCTCGATCCGGCCGCTCTCTTTGGGAATGAGCCGCATGATCGAGAGCGCGGTGACGCTCTTGCCCGAACCGGACTCGCCAACGATCGCGACGGTTTCGCGCGGCGCGATCTCGAAGGAAACGTCGCGAACAACCGGGATCGATTGCCGCTCGCGCATGAACGAGGTCGTGAGGCCTGAGACCGACAGCACGGACGCCTGCGCTTCGGCAGCGACTTGGTCAGGTCTGGGTGCGCCGACGCTCATGCGGATTCCCTAATAACCACGCGTACGGTCCACCAGCCCCGGCAGCTCTTCGCCGCGGCGGTGACGTGCGATGACATTGAGCACGAAATCGACGGCCGTGTCCGGGCTCGTCATGCTGGCATTGTGCGGCGTCAGCAGGATGCGCGGGTGGCTCCAGAATGGATGGCCCGCGGGCAGCGGCTCGGGATCGGTGACGTCGAGCACCGCACCCGACAGCGCGCCGCTGTCGAGCGCCGCGAGCAAATCGGCTTCAACCAGATGCGGACCGCGCCCGACATTGACGAGCCCTGCCCCGCGCGGCAGGCGCGCGAACAAATCGGCGTTGAGGATGCCCTGGGTCTCGTCGGTCAATGGCAGCAGGCAAACCAGAATGTCGGATTGTGCCAGGAAATTTGGCAAGGTGTCCGTGCCGGCGTAACAGGCCACACCTGCGATTTCTCGCGGCGAGCGGTTCCAGCCGAGAAGCGGAAATTCGAATGCCTTGAGGCGTTCAAGCACGGCCTGGCCGAGCTGGCCGAGCCCCATCACACCGACACGACGACGTTTGGCCGGCGTGATCCGGATCTCGCGCCAGACCTGCTCCTTCTGCTGATGGATGAACTGCAGGAGGTCGCGATGCAGGCCGAGCACAGCCATGGTGACGTATTCGACCATGGTCTCGGCGATGCCGGGCTCCAGCATGCGGACCAGCGGAATATGAGCCGGAAGTTTGGTGGCGTCGAACTGGTCGACACCCGCGCCGACCGAGAAGACCAGTTCGAGGTTGGGAAGGATCGTTGCGATGTCATCCGGCGGGACCCACGCCACGAGATAGCGGACGTCAGCGGGATCGCCGATGTCAGGCCACAGCCGGAACGGCAGATGCGGCGCGCGCTCGGCGAAGAAGGCCGCCCATTCCGCGCCGCGCACCATGTTGGCCTTGTAGAGAACCGTCATGCCGCCCTCAAAACGGGCTGACCGGCGCGAGACGCCGGCCGTCGATCATGCGCTTGTGGCTGTAGGCGGCGGGATCGACCAGCGGCGTCGCGCCGGTGACGATGTCGGCGGCGAGCTTGCCGGCGGCGGGACCGATGCCGAAGCCGTGGCCGGAGAAGCCCGTGGCGAGGAAGAAGCCCGGCAGCGCATCGACCGGCGAGATCACGGGGATCGTGTCCGGCGTGCAATCGATGGTGCCGCCCCAGGCTTCCGCGATCTCGATGTCCTTCAACTCAGGAGTTGCCTTGATCAGCGAGGCCAGCGCGGCGGTGACCAGCGACATGTCGGGCTCGGGATCGCGTACGCGCTCGGTCTCGAACGGTGACGGCTTGTCGAAGCTCCAGCTGGTGCCGCGCGCGAGCTGATCGAAGAACGACTTGCCGAACGACATCTTCAGGCCGTTGCGGCGATGCAGATAGGTCGGCCAGAAGGTGCGCGCATAGCGGAACAGGTCCGGCGACAGCTCGACCGTGCCACGGTTGCGCAGCGCCAGCGTAAAACCGCCGTCGAGACGGCGGCGGATACAGTAGAGATCGGTGCCGAGCGCGCCCGAGGTAATCTCCGGCGCCGGCGTCGTCCGGCATGCGGTGGCGTTGACGAGGCCGATCGGCAGCTCGATGCCATGCCGGCGGCAGAACAGCGACGACCACGCCCCGCCCGACAGCAGCACGGCTTGCGTGCGGATGGTGCCCTTCTCGGTGACGACGGCGCTGACGCGCCCGCCTTGCGTCTCCAGTCCTCGCGCGGCGCAGCCCTGATGGATGGTGACGCCGTGCTTTCGCGCGGCGGTGGCGAGCGCGGGCACGGCCATCGACGGCTCGGCGCGGCCGTCGCTCGGGGTGTGCAGGCCGCCGACCCATTTGTCGGTATTGCCCGGCATGCGCTCGGCGACCTCGGCCGGCGTCAGCACGGTCGAATGGACCTGCATCTCGCGCGCGGTCGCGGCCCAGCGCTCCCAGCTCGCGAGCTCGTCCTTGTTCTTGGTCAGGAACAGCACGCCGGTGCGGCGGAAGCCGGCATCGACACCGGCGTCGTTCTGCATGTCCTCCCATAGCCGCAAAGCCTCACGCGCCAGCGGAATCTCCTCACGCGCGCGGCCCTGCTGGCGGCACCAGCCCCAATTGCGGCTCGACTGCTCGCCGCCGACATGGCCCTTCTCGACCAGCGCGACGGAGAGGCCTTTCTTCACGAGGTGATAGGAAGCGGAGACGCCGATGACGCCACCGCCGATGACGACGACGTCCACCTGCGCCGGCAGGCGTTCGTCGCTGTTTATACGGTTGAGCGGCGGGGACACGGGACACTCCAGATATTCAGTTCGATCGAAGCAAATTTGGCGATCATGGGATGTTCATCCGCGGATCGAGCGCGTCGCGCAGGCCGTCACCGAGGAAATTGAAGCTCGTCACGGCCAGCGTGATGGCGACGCCCGGCGCGATCGCGAGCCACGGGGCGCTGGTGAGATAGATCTGCGCGTTGTTGAGCATGTTGCCGAGGCTCGCGGCCGGCGGCTGGATGCCGTAGCCGAGATAGCTGAGGTAGGATTCCAGCAGGATCGCGTTGGCGACGTTGAGCGTCGCCGCCACCATGATCGGCGCGACCGCATTGGGCACGAGCTCGCGGAACATGATCCGCAGGTTCGACGAGCCGAAGGCCAGTGCAGCCACCGCAAACTCGCGTTCCCGCAGCGAGCGCACCTGGGCCTCGACGACGCGCGCCACCCACATCCAGGCGGTCGCCGCGATCAGCACGGTGGTAGTGACGAGGCCGGGCTCGGTGAGCGCCGCCAGCGCCAGCAGCAGGAAGATGGTCGGAAAGCACAGCACGGCATCGACGAGCCGCATCAGCACCGTGCCGACCACGCCGCCATAGAAGCCGGCGAAGGCGCCGACGACGATGCCGATCATCATCGCCATCACCATGGCGACGATGCCGATCGAGAGCGAGACGCGTGCGCCCATCATCAGCCGCGCCAGCACGTCGCGGCCGAGCTCGTCCGTGCCGAGGATGTGCGCGCCCGTGAATGGCGGTGCAAACCGCTTCATGATGTCGATATAGGTGTCGTCGAACGGCAGCAGATAGGGACCGAGCGCCGAGCCGAGGACGAGCACCAGAATGATCACCGCGCCCGCGAGCGCGAGCCGGTGGCGGCAGAATCGCCGCCACGCGGCCTGGCCGGGGGCGGGTTGAGCGGTGGAGAGAGCAGCCGTCGCCATCGCCTAGCCTACCCGGATGCGCGGATCGACGACGCCATAGAGGATGTCGGCAATCAGCGAGCCGATCAGCACCATGGTCGCCGAGAACATCAGAATCCCCATCACCACGGGATAGTCGCGATAACCGATGGAATCGAGAAACAGCCGGCCCATGCCGGGCCAGGTGAACACGGTCTCCGCCACCAGCGCGCCGCCGAGCAGCGTCGGAAACTGGAGGCCTGCCACCGTGATCATCGGCAGCAGCGCGTTGCGCAGCGCGTGCACAGTGAGTATCCGCCATTCCGGCATGCCCTTGGCACGCGCGGTGCGAATGTAATCCTGGTTGATGACCTCGAGCATGGAGGAGCGCATGAAGCGGCCCCACATCGCGGTCTCGACCAGCGCCAGCACCATCGCCGGCGCGATCAGGTGATGCAGCAGGTCGAGGAAGGAGCCGTCGCCGACGGTTTCGCGGTTTCCCGCCGGCAGCCAGCCGAGCGTTACCGAGAAGACGTAGATAGTGACAAGACCGAACCAGAAGGTCGGGATCGACAACGCGATCATGGCGCCGACGGTCGCGAGCGAGTCGAATAGCGAATATCGCCGGAGCGCGCCAAGTATGCCGATCCAGCAGCCGAGCAGCACGGCGATGATGGTCGCCGTCGTCATCAGTTCTAGCGTCGCGCCGAGATGCGAGGAGATCACCGACAGCACCGCCTCACCGTCGCGATAGGATTTGCCCCAGTCGCCTTTTAGCATGCGGCCGAGCCAATCGAGATACTGGATCGGCAACGGGCGATCGAGCCCGAGCTGTCTGGTGACGCGGTCGAGATCCTCCTGCGTCATCTGTGCGGAGGCCGCGAATTGCGACAGCGGACCGCCGGGCGCCAGATGCAGGAGGGCGAAGCCGATCGCGGAGACGATCACCAAGAGCATCGCCGCCTGCGCCAGGCGATTGGCAACGTAACGAGCCATCTCAGGCGATCCAGCCAGCCTGAGGCATCAGGCCCAGTACCATTCGCGGATGTTCCAGCAATTGCTCGAGGTGTTGATGTTAGGACGGAAGCCTTGCAGGCCCTCCTTCACGCCCTCGGCGATGAAGCCCTGGAACAGCGGCAGGATCGCGAAGTCGTTGCGGATGAGCTTTTGCAGATCACCATAGGTGGTCTTGCGCTGCGCGAGATCGAATTGCTTGGCGCCTTGCGCGAGCAGCCGATCGGCGTCCGCACTCTGGTATTGATAAGTGTTGTAACCACGGCCGCCCTTGGCTGGAATCGCACCGGAGCCGAAGCGCGGCGTCACGTCGGGATCGCTGCCCAGCATGAAGTTCACTCCTACGATCACCGAGTTGAACTTCGACTGTTGCCAGAAATCGCCCCAGATCACGGCGGCGGGCATGTTGTTCACCCGCATCGCCGCGCCGATCGCGCGCCAGTCCTGAATCAGGAGTTGCTGGGTCTGCTCGCGCACGGCATTGCCCGATGTCGTCGAGTTGGTGAATTCGAGCTTCACCCCGCCCTTCTCGCGCACGCCGCCGGAGCCGCGAACCCAGCCGGCCGCATCGAGCAGCGCATTGGCTTTGGTCGGATCGAATTTGTGCTGCGGCAGGCCTTGCTGGAACGACCAGGCCTGCTGCGGCACGAAGCTCTCGGTCTGCGTCGGCAGGCCGTAGTTGAGCGCATCGATGATCGCTTGCTTGTTGATGGCGAGATAGAGTGCCTCGCGCACCGTGCGGTCGGCGAAGGCGCCGAACTCCAGATTGGGTGCGATGTGCTCCACCGAGGACGTCGACGAGACGAAGATCTTGCGCGCCTTCAGCGTCTTTGCCTCCTGCACGAAGTTCGGCAGGATGCCTTGCAGGCCGGTGTAGTCGACCTGGCCGGTGCGGAATTGGGTGTAGAGAACGGTAAGATCCGGGATGTATTTGAAGACCACGCGTTCGAGATAAGGTCCCTTGCCGTGGTAACCCGCATGGGCAATTAACTGGATATGGTCGCCGGGTACGCGCTCGCCCCAGCGGAACGGCCCGGTGCCGACCGGCGAATTGTGAAACGGCGAAGCGTTCGGGTCGGAGGCCTTCTCCAGGATATGTTTTGGCACCATGAAGGTGAGCGACAGGATCGACATGTAGGGCGAATAGGGGGCTTCCATTCGCCAATGAATCTCGTCAGGCGCGACGATCGTGATGTCCTTGACCAGGTTGTGGCCGACACGGCTGCGCGCGCGAAAGTCGGGATTGTTGTTCAGCTCGAGCGAGAACTTGACGTCGTCGGCCGTGAACGGCGTACCGTCGTGCCACTTCGCATCGCTGCGCAGCTTGATCTTCCAGGTGAGGCCATCGGCCGAAAGCCCACCGTTCTCGATCGTCGGGACTTCGCGGGCAAGATCGGGAACGAACTTTCCGTCGGGATCGATGAACCAGAGCGGCGAGAACACCTGCCACCAGAGGCCCTGGTCGACTTCGATGCCGGGCATCAGCGGATGAAAGACGGTCGGCTCCTGCGACAGCGCTGCGATCACCTGCCCCCGCGGCTTGCCCGGCGGATTGCCCGGACGCTCCGTCTGCGCAAAGGCGCTGCCTGAAAGCGTCCATCCGGCCGCGGCGCCTGCGCCGAGCTGGAAGAATTGTCGGCGATTTGGAATGCCGAGATGATGCAGTCCGCCAACGCCGAACTTGCCGGTGCTGTCTGCCATGACCAGTCTCCGTTCCCGCACGCGGCACCGTCTCCCGCGCCCCGAGACCCCGGCAAGGGGACAGGAGTGGGCTTTAGTGCTTCTAAATTTTTCAATCAAAAGTTCATCACGACTAAATACAGCTGTCAATCGGATTGCTAGGATGCGCGACCTTTTCACACCGCCGACCATTCCGGCGGTGAGGTCATGCACGGGAGAGCGACATGGATGGTCGCGGCGACACGAACGGTCCGAAGAACGCCCCGACGACCGAGACCGACGATGCGGTGGACCAGCGCCTCGGCGAGACCGTGCGGCTGCTGCGCCAGCGCGCCGGCCTCTCGATCCAGGACGTCGCCAACAAGACCGGCCTCTCCAATGGCATGATCAGCCAGCTCGAACGCGCGCGCGCCATGCCGTCGATCCGCACGCTGCGCCTGCTCAGCATCGCGCTCGAGGTGCCCATCTCCTATTTCTTCGAGACCACCGACGCCGCCGACGTGCAGGGCTACATCGTGCGCAAGAACAGCCGGCGGCTGCTGCGGCTCACTGCCAGCGGCGTCGTCAAGGAAGCGCTGACGCCGGAAGGCAAGGGACAGCTCGAGCTCTACGAGCTCACGCTCAATCCCGGGGCCTCTTCAGGCACCGACTTCCTGCAGCACACCGGCGAGAAGGCCGGCTACATACTCTCCGGCAGCCTGCGGTTGTGGCTCGACAACCAGGCCCATGTGCTCGAGGCCGGCGACAGTTTCCGTTTTCCAAGCATCGTGCCGCACATGTTCGACAACCCGACCCAGCAGGTGGCGCGCGTGATCTGGGTGACCACGCTGCACCAGACCGATTCGCCGGCAGGTTGAGCTCAAAGCAACGCCTCGCCCCGATACCGCCGGAAATTGCCCTCGACGCCGCCCCAGGGAGTCTGTAGCTCACATGGAGCCGTGATGGCCGGCGCCTTGAATGGACGGGAGCTTGCCGACGAGATGGTGGCTGCGCGGCCCTCGGTTCAAGCCGAGGTCGAAGGGTTCTTGCGCAAGCATGCATCTGACCGCGACGGCTAGCGCGGATGGACTCCGCACCTCACCTGGGCAACACTCCGAGACGGCCGGAATTCCCAAATGGAGGCGAGCCATGACGTCACTGGAAAAAGGCATTACCGCGAACGGCACGGGTTATGCCGGCAAGACCTGGAACATCCTGGGCCAGGTCTATTTCCCCAAGGCCGTCACCGAGTCCACCTTCGCGTTCGAGACCAACAGCGATCCCGGCCAGTTCGTGCCGGTGCACATCCATCCGACCCAGGACGAGTTCATCCTGGTGCAGGAGGGCACGCTCGACCTCAAGCTCGACGGCCAATGGGTCAAGGCCCATGCCGGCGACCTCGTGCGCATGCCGCGCGGCATTCCGCATGGCTATTTCAACAAATCCGACAAGCCGTGCCGCGCGCTGTTCTGGGTCTCGCCGATGCAGAAGCTGGAGGCGCTGTTCAACCAGCTCCACAATTTGACCGACCCGGCCGAGGTCGTGCGTATCTCGGCCCTGCACGAGGTCGATTTCCTGCCGCCGGAGGCCAACGACTAGGCAGCCGGATGGGATTTCATCTCGCCAGCCATCCCGTCTGATGCTTACGTTCTCCTGACCGACGAATCGTTGGGGGAACCGGCCATGCGCGCACGACGTCATGCCATCGCAACCATAGCGGCGCTCGGGCTGCTGCTCGCGACGTCCGCCGTCGGCCGGGCACAAGCACTCCAACCCAAGCAATCGGAGGCGCAAGCCGCCTACGATCGCGCGCTCGGCGACTTCAAATCGATCCTTGCGGAGCGTCGCCGTCAGATCGAGGCGAAGCAGCCACTGCCGAATCTGCCGGGCCAGGCGCTTTATCTTGCGCGCGTCGCGGTGATCAGCACGTACAAGGATCTCACCGACGCCATACCGTCGCGGATCGGCAAGCCGAACAAGTTCGAAATTCCCCCGGCCTATTTCGATGCCGCGATCGAGCCGCTGGTCGACGAATATGCTGATCTGTTCGAGATCATGGAGGCGCCGCCGGCGAGCGCGCAGAATTCGGCGACGCCGTTCAAGGATGTCGTCGACCTCGCCGCCGCGATTGCGCGCGCCAAGGGGCTCGCGCCTGTTCATGCTGAGGCTGCCGGCCGCATCAGCCTCGGGCTGTTCTACGCCGAGACCAATGGCAAGCAGAACGTCCGCAATGCGCGCTCGAACACCTATATGGGCAGCCTGCAGACCGGCCCGTCCGAGGACCGCAACGGCCAGCGCAAATGGGAGGCGATCAAGAGTGCGATCGCGGCCGCCGATCCCGCGCTGAACGCGCGTGACGACAAGGAAGAGGCACGATCCCGCGGCACCGATCGCCGTTTCAACCACTGGACCAATGTGCGCGACGGCCTCATGAACGCGCACGCCGAGTTGTTCGCCGAGATCCCCGCGATCGTGAAGACGCTGCCCGATCCGATCGACCAGATGAAGCTGTTCGAGCTGATCCAGATCATCCCGACACCGACGCGCTCAGCACTCAAGTCGGGCGACCTGCTGAACTACCGGGTATCCGATCCCACCATCATGAAGCATCTGCGCAACAACAGCATCTTCGCCTTCGGCAGGACCGACCGGGCGCGAAGCTCAGCCAGCTTCCGCGAGATTCTCGGCGCGATGTGGCTGTTCAAGCGAAAGTTCGAGAAGGCGATGGTGAAGTACGCGGAGATCAAACCGCGCTAGGGTCACGCCGTGCCCGGCGCGCCGTCTAGAGCGTTTTCGAGCGAAGTGGATACCGGTTCGCGTAAAGAAAACGCGTCAAAACAAGAATCTAGAGCCCCGTTCCGATTCCATCGGAACGGAAAAGGCTCTAGTTCTCCACCTTATAGCCGTCCGTCAGCGTCTTCAGGAAGGCGATGATGTCAACCATATCCTGATCCGTCATCGCTGGCTTGTCGCCGAGATGGCGATCGAAGGGCGGATCGGTCACGTCGATATTGGTATGATATTTTTGCGGAATGTCGTCGTATTTCTGCACCGCGCCGTCGGCACCGCGCCGGAACACTTTTTCCGGATTAGTATCGCGGAAATTGTAGAATTCCATCACCTGCTCGAGGGTCGAGAAAACGCCGTTGTGGAAGAAGGCGTGGCGGGTCGCGGTGTTGCGTAGCGTCGGCGTCAGGAACATGCCGCAATACTGCGTCTGCTCGGTAACGTCGGTGCGTTGCGGACCGCAGACACCGAGATCGAAAAAATGGGGATCGCGATTGCCGGCAAGCGCGGCATTGCGCGGCGCGCCGAGCGCTTCATATTGATGATCGGTGAACAGCGGCGGCAAGCCGTCGCGGGTCGGCGCCGAGGCGTGGCAGCCGGCGCAGTTCGCCTTGTCGGGATCGTTGAACAATTGCAGGCCGCGCAATTCGCTCTCGGACAGCCGCGTCTTGCCTTCGAGCCAGTAGTCATACTTGCTGGTGTAGGGATGGAAGCTCGGCTCCTCGACCTGATAGCGCGCAACCGCGAACATCGCCTCCGCGATCAGGAGCCGCTGGTTTCTCAACACGCCGGCGCCGAACAACTCGACAAAGCGCTGGACGTAAGGTGCACGGCGCAGCTTGTCGGCCACGATCTCCGCGCTGCCGCCGTCCATCTCGTTGGGATCGAGCAATGGAAACAGCGCCTGGTCCTGCAGCGTGTCGGCGCGGCCGTCCCAGAACAGGCCGCCCTGCGGCACGATGTTTGCCGACGCACCGGTGCCGCCCGCGGTCTTGGTCGTGCGCGCAGCCTGCTGGCCGAGCGCAGCCATCTGCGCGAGGTCGATGATGTTGTCGTCGTCGCCCTTGTCGGGGCCGATGCTGAAATTCGGCTGCCGCTCCAGATAGGTCAGCGACGGAACGGCGCGCGCGCCTTGCCGCGACAGATTGGCGCCGCCGAGCATCACCGGTCCGTCGTTCGGCGGGCCGTAGGCGTGATCCGGGCTGTGGCAGGACGCGCAAGAGAGTGAGCCGGACGACGACAGCGAGGCGTCGTAGAAGATCTCTTTACCGAGCTGCGCCATTGACGAGAGAGGTGCGACCGGCGGGCGATACAGACGAACCGGGTTCGGATTGAAACCCGACGGAGTCGCTTGCGCAAATCCTTGCGTCTCGGCCGCAAAGACGGCGCCGGCCAGAGCGAGCAGGCCGGCGCCGAGGAGCCACAGAGTGCGGCTGTGCATTAATGACGTCCCGTTGGACTAGTGGTGGTGGTGCTCGTCCGGCGGGCTGACGATCACCGTGCCGGCGGTCGGATCGAGGAACAGCGCGTCGGTGCGGAAGTCATGGCTGTGATCATGGTCGAAGTCGAACAAATCCATGATCGATCCGGAGGTCGCGTCGAACGAGCCGCCGCCGAGACGCTTGCCCTTCAGCCAGTTGTCCTCGATGAACCGCACCACCGAAGCCTGCGAGATGGCGGTGTGGCTGACGAAGTTGGTCTTGGCGTAGGGCGAGATCACGATGAAGGGCACGCGGGTGGCGGGACCGCAACGGCCGTTCACCGGCTTGCCGCCGACGCCGTTCAGTTGAGGCTGCTTGGCGACGCCGAGACCGCACTGGCCGGAGCCGTTGAGTTGATCGGCGGTCGCGTCATAGGAGGCGCTGGTCGGCTTGGCGTAAGCGTGATCATACCAGCCGTCGGAGTCGTCGTAGGTGACAATGACAGCCGTCTCGCGCCACTCGGGCTGCTTCTGGAGGAAGTTGATCAGCTCGACAGTTCCCTGCTGCTCGTCGAGAGGATCAGAATAGCCGGCGTGGCCATCCTGATAGGCCGGCAGCTTGACGTAGGACACCGCGGGGAAATTGCCTGCCTTCACGGCCGCATAGAAATCCTCGAGATCGTAGCCGTGATTGGCGGGATCGAGGGCCTTGCCGTCCTTCTGGTAGGTGTGGCCGACCGCATGGACCGAGCTCGGCCGCAAATGGTTCGGATTGGCGGTGGACTTATAGTACTGGAACCAGGCGTGATGCGGAATATAGTCCGCCTTGGAGGCGCCGACCACCGTCGAGAACGTGCTGCGTGCGCAGCCGGTCGTGCCGTTCGCGTTTGTCATGGAAAGATCGAAGCCGCCCATGAACGAGCCCCAGCTGACGCCGGCATCGTTGAGCAGATCGCCAATGTTCTTGCCGGTCATCGTGACCTGCGTCGTATAGCCCGGGGTGCTGCAAGGATCATAGGCCGGACCGGGGTCGCCGATCACCGTGAGGCCTCCCTGGCCGTCCGGGATGATTTGCGTCGCGGCATTGCCGAGAACCGCCACCGCGCCATTGGTCTGGCCAGAAATCACATTCAGCGCGCCGACCGTCGACGGACCAAAGGTGTCCGTGTAGGCGTTGTCGTTCATCGAAAAGTGCTGCGCGTAGGTCCAGAACGCGGTGACGGTGTTGCCGTCGAAATACCCCATGACCTGGCCGGTCGTGCCGAACGCGCCAGCGCCGCCGGATGTGCCGCGCCCGGTATATTTCGGGAACAGATCAGCCTTGCCATTGTCATAGGCCTTCTCTTCCGCTGTATAGGCGTGGTTCTGCGACTGCGTGTTGGCCTGGGTGCGATCGAGGCGGAACGGATCCGTCGCGCCGGCGCCGTTGGCCGGGTCGGTATTCGGGTTGTTCACCAGCAGATTGGCATTGGCGAGGTTGTTGACCTTGGGCGTATGCGGCTTCGGCACGAAGGGGATCGAGCCCGGGGGATTGCCGGCATTCGGATACGTCGCGAAATAATGGTCGAACGAGCGGTTCTCGTTGAAGATGATCACGAGATGCTTGATCGGCGTTTCGGTATGCATGTGATGCGCATGATGATCACGATCGTGGTCCCGATCGAAATCGTCGGCGAGCACCGGAATGCTGCACGCAAGGATCGTCGCGGCCGCGAAAATCGCAGCCGTCGTCAAAAATCTGGATTTCATCTTTTTTGCCCCGAAGGAGTGACCCCGCGAGCCTAGCGATCACGAGTGACAGAGCTGTGTCAGTTTGACGCAAGAGACACTCTGCACAGTTGTTCGGACAAAATTTTTACGGGCGCTTGTGGAGATCTCGCCGCGCCCCGATCTCGAGCGGCCGCGGGACTCAGCGATTGAGTGAGGCGAGGTACTGGTCGGCGACTGCACGCCATCGCTCGGGATGGAGCCGCAGCAAATGGCCATCGCCGGGAACGCCGTGCAGCAGCTCGAAGCGCGCGTTGCCGCCAGCGGCGGCGAACGCCTGCTGATATTCGCGGATCAGTTCTTCCTTGTAGAGCCGGTCGTTGTCGGCATAGAGCCAGAGCTGCTTGACCTTGTCGGCCGCGCCGCGCCCGGCATTCGCATAATATGGCGTCGTCACCGCTCCATACGGGTACCAGCCGCCACAGAAGTTCACCACGCCCATCACCTCGCCGGGCTTGAGGCCGGCATAGTGCATGGCGAGGAAGCCGCCGCGCGACTGGCCGGCGAGCAGCACCTTGCCCGGCTTGACGCCCGGCAGCGTGCGGCCATAGGCGATAGCGGAGTCGAGGTCCTCGACGGCCTCGGCGACACCAGCGGAGACATCGATCAGGCTGCCGTCGTGATCGCGTCCGAAAGTTTCTTCACCGTTGATTCCTTCCGAGCTGCCGCGTCCGCGGCGCATCAGCACCAGCACCGCAAATCCGTTGTCGCGCAGCCAATGCGCCTCGGTCGAGAACGACCACGACCTGAGCTGATTGCGGCCGGCGTCGGATCCATGGGTGAAGATCGCGAGTGGTGCCGGGCCGGAGCCTGCGGGCGAATAGAACGTCGCTTCGAGCATGATCGGCCGCGTGACATCCGGCGTCCGAACCGTGAGATGCGGAATCCGGACGCGCTCGCCAGGCCACGGCCAGTCGTTCGGCCGATCGCCCGCAGCAAGACGGGCCGTATCGGCGCGGACCAGCGCTCCGGAGCCGACGCCTCCTGAACGGTTGGTCGAGGTCAGGAAAAGCCGGTCTGTACCATCGAATGCGAATTGCAGGCTTCGAAGCCACGGGATTCTCATGGCATCGCCGGCGATGGTCAGCACGCCATGAACGACCTTCGCCTCGGTCCGCCACCATTCGCGGTAGGTGCCGTAGAATGCCGAGTCACCATGCGCGAACACCATGTCCGCACGTCCATCCGCCTTCACGCGCTCGACGACGATGATGGTCCTGATGTCGTCGCTCCAGGTCCCGATCCACGCGCCTTGGAAGCGAGCGATCTCCGGCGGCACGTCGGAAGCCGGCGGCTCCATGTCGAACCGAGGCGGCAAAGGAACGACAGATTCCGGATCGACCGTCAAAGGTTGTGCCTGGGCGCTTTGCATCATCAATACCAGCAAAAAAGTAGCAGTTGTAATCCAGCGTCCAAGCATGTGCGCCCAATCGAAATCCAATATGTCGGAAGGATAAACCTATTCGGTGCGGATCGGCGAGTCCTTCAGCCCATTATTATCATAGGCTTTGCGCAGGGTGCCGTTCGTCATGGCCTCGTTCATGAACCCTGTGACAAAGGTTAAAGCCCGTTGATGGCCGAGCGGGACTGCAACGGCCGTCACCGTCTTCTTGAACGTCTCGTCCAACACCTTTGAGCCCGGAATCTTCTGCGCCATCTTGTTGAGCTGGTCGCGCGACAGCGCGAAGGCGTCGATCTCGCCACTTTTCAGGAGACCAAATATTTCGTCGTAGGTCTGATAGCCCGTGACCTTCGCGTTCTTCAGGTGCGCAACGGCGCCGCGCATCGTCGTCGTGGCATTGACGGCCGCGACCTTGATGCCGGGTTGGTCGAGCGTGGCGAAACTGGTGACGCTCGAATCCGCCTTGACGATATAGGTGGCGTCCGCGACCTCGTAGATCGGGCCGAACATCATCCTGGTCTCGCGTTCGGGATCTTTCGGCAGCCACGTGACGTCCCAGCTGCCCTTGCCGGCCGCATCGGTGATCTGTCCGGAATTCTGGTACACGACATATTCGACGGGGACGCCGATTTGCGCGGCCATGTCCTTGCCGAGATCGACGGGCACGCCAGCATAGCCGGCTTCGGTCTTGGTCGACCAGAATGCACCGCCCGCCGGGCTGATCGCGATCGCGACCCGCAGCTTGCCGGTCGGCGCGAGTTCGTCGTTCAGGCCATCGGCTAGCGCGGGCATGGCGACCACGGCGGCAAGAGCGAGGCCAGCGCAGGCCGACCAGAATGGCGTTGGCATCTCATTGTCTCCTCGCGTTTCTTCTTGTGCTGTCTGTTTGCCCGAGTGTGTGCGCCCGCCTCGCGCCGAGCGCGCGGCCTTTGACACAATTCTGGTTGATCATGCACACGATGAAAAGCGATTTGTCATGACAAACCTGTCAAAGGCCACACCGCCGTTTGCAGTGCAAGGCCTGCGGCTACCATGGCTATGGTATTCCACGGCCGGGCATTTGTTGGTAGCCTGCCGCACCGACAGACAGCTATCGGGGGCCACCGAATGACTTGCGCGATTCACGCTCGACGCTACGGACAGTGGAGACATCTTGGTCTGACGCTGGCCACAGCGGCCGTGGTCGCGCTCGCCGGCTGCGAGGACAAGAACACTTTTGTGGCGCCCCCGCCGCCGAAGGTCGACGTCGCAACGCCCGTGCAGCGCCCGGTGACGCGCTATGTCGAGGCCACCGGCAACACCGCGCCGATCAAGAGTGTCGATCTCGTCGCCCGCGTGCAGGGCTTTCTGCAATCGCAGGACTACCAGGACGGCACCTTCGTCAAGCAGGGCACCCAGCTGTTCACGATCGAGCCGGAGACCTACAAGCTGAAGCTCGACCAGGCCCAGGCGGCCGAGGCCGGCGCGCAAGCTTCGCTCAAGCAGGCGGAAGCCGATTTCAGGCGCCAGAGCGAGCTGGTGCAGCGGCAGGCCGTGTCGCAAGCCACTCTCGACACCTCGACGTCGACCCGCGACAACGCCCAGGCCAGTCTCCAGCAGGCCCAGGCCAATACCAGGATTGCGGAGGTCAACTACGGCTACACCAAGGTGAGCGCGCCGTTCGACGGCATCGTCAATGCGCACATGGTCTCGATCGGCGAGCTCGTCGGCGTCTCTTCGCCGACACAGCTTGCGACCATCGTCGCGATGGATCCGATCTATGTGAACTTCACCGTCAACGAGCAGGACGTGCTGCGCATCCGCGCCGAGGCCGCACGGCGCGGGCTGACTGCCCCCGACCTCAAGCAATTCCCGATCGAAATAGGCCTCCAGACCGAGACCGGCTATCCGCATGAAGGCCATCTCGACTACGTGGCACCGACCCTCAATTCCTCGACCGGCACGCTGGCCGTGCGCGGCCTCGTGCCCAACGACAAGCGGGTGCTGCTGCCCGGCTATTTCGTCCGCGTCCGCGTGCCCTTCACCCAGGAGAAGGACGCCCTCCTCGTCCCCGATACCGCGCTCGGCAGCGACCAGGGCGGCCGCTATCTGCTCGTCGTCGGCGCCGACAACATTGTCGAGCAGCGCAAGGTGCAGATCGGTCCCGTCGACAATGGCCTGCGCGTGATCGAAGGCGGTCTGAAGCCTGACGACCGCGTGGTGATCGCGGGGCTGCTGCGCGTGATCCCGGGCCAGAAAATCGACCCGCAGGTGACGAAGATGGACCAGCCCCAGGCGTCCAAGTAGGAGCCGCCGGTCATGATCTCAAAATTCTTCATCGAGCGGCCGGTCCTCTCCAACGTCATCGCGCTCCTGATGATCCTGATCGGCGGCGTTGCGCTGTTCAACCTCGCGATCGCGCAGTATCCTGATGTGGTGCCGCCAACGGTGCAGGTGACGACGCGCTATCCCGGCGCCAGCGCCAAGACGGTGATCGACACCGTGGCGCTGCCGATCGAGCAGCAGGTCAACGGCGTCGAGGACATGCTCTACATGCAGTCCTACAGCGGCTCCGACGGCACCTATACGCTGACCGTGACCTTCAAGATCGGCACCGACCTCAACTTCGCGCAGGTGCTGGTGCAGAACCGCGTCTCCAGCGCGCTGTCGCAACTGCCGTCATCGGTGCAGAACCAGGGCGTCACCGTGCAGAAGCGATCGACCTCGATCCTGCTGTTCGTGACGCTGACCTCGCCGAACAGGACGTTCGACAGCCTCTATCTGAGCAATTACGCCACCATCAACCTTCGCGACGAGCTTTCGCGCCTGCCCGGCGTCGGCAACGTCACGGTGTTCGGCGCCGGCCAGTATTCGATGCGAATCTGGCTCGATCCGAACAAGCTGCAAGTGCGCAGCCTCGTGCCGCAGGATGTCATCCAGGCGATCCAGCAGCAGAGTCAGCAGGTTTCCGCAGGCCAGGTCGGCGCGCCGCCGACACCGCCGGGACAGGCGTTCCAGTACACGCTCAACGTCAACGGCCGGCTCGACGACACCACTGAGTTCGAGAACATCATCGTCAAGACGGGGACCAGCGGCGACGTCACGCGCGTGCGCGACGTCGGCTGGGTCGAATTGGGGGCGCAGACCTACAGCCAGATCTTCTCGCTCAACAAGCAGCCGGCCGTCGGCATCGGCGTGTTCCAGTCGCCCGGCGCCAACGCCCTCCAGGTCGAGCAGGCCGTCGAGAAGAAGATGGCGGAGCTCGCAAAGGCCTTCCCGCAAGGCATGAAGTACGACACGCCGTTCGACACCACCAAATTCGTGCAGGCCTCCGTGCACGAGGTCTACATGACCCTGATCGAGGCCGGCCTGCTCGTGCTGGTCGTGATCCTGGTGTTCCTGCAGGACTGGCGCGCGATGTTGGTGCCAGCGACCACCGTGCCTGTCACCATCATCGGCGCGTTCGCTGCGATGGCGGCGCTCGGCTTCACCATCAACATGTCGACGCTGTTCGCGATCGTGCTCGCGATCGGCATCGTTGTCGACGACGCCATCGTCGTGGTGGAGGGCGCGGCTCACAACATCGAGCGGGGCATGAACGGCCACGACGCCGCGATCAACGCGATGGACCAGCTGTTCGCGCCGATCGTCGGCATCACGCTGGTGCTGATCTCGGTGTTTTTGCCGGCCTCGTTCCTCGCCGGCCTGACGGGGCGGATCTATTCGCAATTCGCACTGGTGATTGCGGCGACGGCGCTGTTGTCCGCCATCAACGCGGCGACACTGAAGCCGACGCAGTGCGCGCTCTGGCTGCGGCCGGCGGTGCCGCCGGAGCAGCGCAACTTCTTCTATCGCGGTTTCAACAACGTCTATAACCGCGTCGAGCGCGGCTACATCCGCCTGATCAGCTTCCTATGCGGGCATGCCACGATCTCTGTCGCATTCGCACTGGTGCTGATCGGGATCGGCGGCTACGGCCTGTCGCGGGTGCCGACCGGCTTCCTGCCGATCGAGGACCAGGGCTATCTGATCGCCGCGGTGCAACTGCCAGACGGCGCCTCGCTGGAGCGGACCCAGGGGGTGCTCGACAAGGCCGCCGATCTCATCAAGGACACGCCCGGCGTCCAGCAGGTCATCACCATTGCCGGCATCTCCGCGCTCGACAACAGCGCCAGCCTTGCCAATGCCGGCGTCGCCTACATCATTCTGAAGGACTGGGAGGCACGTAAAGGCCCCGGCGAAGATTTGCGTTCGCTGGTCTACGGCCTGAACGACAAGGTCGCAACCATCATGGAGGCGCGCACACTGGTGCTGCCGCCGCCGCCCATTCAAGGCATCGGCAACGCCGCCGGCTTCTCGATGCAGGTCGAGCTGCGCGATGGCAACAGCGATTTTGCCAAGCTCCAGGCCATCACCAGCGCGATGGTCAGCAACGGCCAGAGCCAGAGCGCACTCCAGCGCGTGCAGTCCTCGTTCCGCTCCTCGGTGCCGCAATACAACGTCGAGATCGACCGCATCAAGACCCAGACGCTGCACGTGACGACGGACCAGGTGTTCGCGGCGCTGTCAACCTATCTCGGCTCGTCCTATGTCAACCAGTTCAACAAGTTCGGCCGCGTGTTCCAGGTCTACACCCAGGCCGATCCCGCCTTCCGCGTCACCGAGCGCGACATCGCCAACATGATGGTGCGCAACTCGAACGGCGATATGATCCCGATCGGCACCGTCGCCACCATCACACCTGCCACCGGCCCGTCCCTGATCAGCCTCTACAATCTCTATCCATCGTCAACCGTCATCGGCCTGCCGGCGCAGGGCTACTCCTCCGGCCAATCGCTGAAGCTGATGGAGGAAATCGCGGACAAGACGCTGCCGCCGGGCACCGGCTTCGAATGGACCGCGATGTCCTACCAGGAGAAAGCCGTCTCGAACCAGATCTATTGGGTGTTCGGGCTCGCCATGCTGCTGGTCTATCTCGTGCTCGCTGGCCAGTACGAGAGCTGGTACGCGCCGATCTCGGTGATCCTCGCGGTGCCGCTGTCCTTGATCGGCCCCATGCTGGTCCTCAACGGCCTGAAGATCGACAACAATCTCTACTGCCAGATCGGCCTGATCCTCTTGATCGCGCTGTCGGCCAAGAACGCCATCCTGATCGTCGAGGTCGGGCTCGAGCTGCACGGCCGCGACGGCAAGCCGGTCGCGGAAAGTGCGATCGAGGCGGCACGCGCCCGCTTCCGCCCGATCCTGATGACGTCGTTCGCCTTCATCCTCGGCGTGGTGCCGCTGGTGATCGCGACCGGCGCCGGCGCCAGCGCGCGCAAGTCGATCGGCATCACTGTATTCTCGGGCATGCTGGCCTCGACCTGCCTCGCGGTGCTGTTCGTGCCTGCTTTCTTCGTGGTGATGCAGCGCTTCGAGAACTGGCGCGCGTCGAAGAAGGCGCCGAAGGCGCAGCCGGTCGCGGAGGTGAAGTCCTAGGCATTCTCCGCCGAAGCCTGCCGCGCCTCGCCACTCGAGACCAGCAGGACGGACACCTTCGATTGCCTGAGCACGGCGTCCGCAACGCCGCCGAAGGAGAGATGATCGGCCTGGATGCGGTCGACGCCCATGACGACGAGATCGACATCGGTGGTATCGATCTCGCGCAGGATCGCAGCCTCCGGCGACCGGTTCACGCGCAACGTGGTGGTGATGTCAACATCGTAGCGGGCGGCGAGATCGCTGGCGTCCTTGAGGATGCCGGCCTCCTGGCTGAGGCCGCGGGAGGCGCCGCGCTGCGCGCCCTTGTCCCGCGTCGTCGCGACATAGATCACGCGCAGCGAGCCTGATCCGGCCTGCGTCAACGCGACCGCGACCTCGGCGCCGCGCTTGGAGACGCCGCTACCGGAGACGGGAACGAGGATGTTGAGCGCATCAGGCATCGGCTGCTTGAGGTGCTTGCCCTTGGCCGCCACGATCGCGAGCGGTCCGTCGAATTTCGCGGCGATGTCCTCGATCCTCCGATCAAAACGATCCTTGGTGGCGGCGACCTCGTCGACGCCAACGACGAGGAGATCAAAGCCCTTGCGCGCCTCGTCGGCGATGGCCTCGCCGAGCTCCGCACGCCTGGCACGGGTGACGACGTCGACGCTGCCGGCGTCGCCGTCAGCATTGGCGGAGACAGTTTCGGCCGCCTTCTTCACCACGGCTTCGTGGCTCTCCTCCTCGTCGCGACCCTTCTCCTGTTCCCTGGCGCGGTTGCCGATATGCAGCACGGTGATCGGCAGGCCGCGCATGCCGGCGATCAGGCCCATGATGTGCGACGCGAAGGTGGCGCTGACGCTCTCGTCAACAGCCAGCAAGGGGCGCTCGAGATTGGCGAGGAAGCCGCGCTTCTCGAACTCCTCCCGCTCCAGCCGTTCCTTCTCCTCCCGGTTCATCGGCAGCTTCGCGAGAGCCGCGCGCAGCATCGGCGGCATCGCCATCGTGGTCACGATCGCCATCGTCACGATCATCGTGAACAGGTTCTGGCTGAGCACGCCGATCGACAGGCCGATGGTGGCGATGATGACCTCGGTCGAGCCGCGCGCATTCATGGCGCTCGCGAGCGCCAGCGACTCCCGCCTGTTCAATCCACCCAGCGTGCCACCGACAAAGGCGCCGCCGAACTTGCCGACGCTCGCGATCACGACCAAGAGGCCGGTGAGCATCAGCAGATTGGGATCCCGCAGCACTGACAGATCGGCGCTGAGGCCGGCGAGACCGAAGAACACGGGCATGAAGAAGCTCGAAATCAGCCCGCGCAGGCGCTCGTCGATCTGCCGCGTCAGGATCGGTGACTCCCCGACCAGGATGCCGGCGACGAAGGCACCGAGCACGGTGTGGACGCCGATCAGGTGCGTGATCAGCGCCATCACGCCCATCAACAGCAGGATCACGGTGATGACCGCCGCCGTGCTGACGAGGTTGTCGTTGGCCCAGCGGATGAGCTGAAACACCAGCCGCCGGCCGATTGTGAAGCTGACCGCGAGGAAGGCGAATGTGCCCAGCATCGCTTTCGCCACCGAGGCGATATCGAGCGTGCCCTGCGAGGCCAGGCTGAAGATCACGGCGATGATGATCCAGCCGATGGTGTCGTCGATCACGGCGGTCGCGACGATGATCTGGCCGACATTGCGGCGCATGAAATTCATCTCGCGCACGACCACAGCGACGATCTTCACCGAGGAGATCGACAGCGCCGTGCCCATGAACAGCGAGGCCACGAGGCGCTGGTCCGGCCTGGGCAGTAGCGCATCCGGCAGGAACTCGCCGAGCGCAAAGCCGCAGGCGAACGGCACGACGATGCCGGCGATCGAGATCGCGATCGCGGCCTTGCCGACCTTCCTCACCAGCTTGAGATCGGTCTCCATGCCGGTGAGCAAGAGCAGCAGCAGAATGCCGAACTGGGCGATGCCGTCGATCATCGCCTTCTGCTCGGGCGTCTTGGGGAAGATCGCGTGCTGCGCCTCCGGCCAGATCCAGCCGAACAGCGACGGCCCGAGCAAAATGCCGGCGAGCAATTCGCCGATCACCGAGGGCTGGCCTATGCGCTGCATGATCTCGCCGAGGCCGCGGCCCACCGCGATCAGCAGCACGATCTGCGCCACCAGCAGGAATTCTGAGGGACCTGCCGATTTGCCGCCCTCGGCGCTGGCCGCAATGGTGGTGAGGGCAAGCGCTGCGGGGACAAGGCCGACCGGTCGGAGCAGGCTCCACTGCATGCAGGTGTCTTTTCCCCTTCACCGGTCCCGGCAAGGTACCGGGGCCACAGGGGATAGAACCCGCGGGATGTCGAGCGGGTTCCCGCCTCTCACGGGGGTTAAGGGCGAAAGTCGAAAACAACCCCATGCACAGTAGAGATCAGGTTGAAAAAGCTTGAGAAACTTCGGTCTTGCCGAAATCACTTGCTCCGTCGGGCAAAACACCGGCATGATGGCATCATCGGCAGACGTCAGGCGAAGCGTCGGTCCCCCCGTCATTGCGAGCACAGCGAAGCAATCCAGAATCCCTCCGCGGAGAGATTCTGGATTGCTTCGTCGCTGCGCTCCTCGCAATGACGGTGAGGCGCGAGCTGCGCGCCTCACGACGACGCGTCACGCCGCCGCCGGCGTCCGGATCTCGCGCGGGAGAATGATCGCCGCCGCAATCGCGAGCAGGCAGAGCGCAGCAAACGCGTGCAGCATGGTGACGAAGCCGCCCTGCTCGTAGAGCCAGGCGACGAGGCCGACCGAGGCGCCGGCCGCAGTGAAGCCGATGAAGTAGCGCACGGCGTAGGCGCGCGAGCGCCATTCCTCGCTGGTGTATTTGCCGACCATGGCGTCGTTCACGGTGACCTGCCCGAACGCGCCCATGACGATGCCGATCGACACCAATATCAGCGGCAGGTTGGACAGGCTCGCGGCGAGATAGAGGAACGGCGCCAGCATGAAGGACAGCGGCAAGGCCACCGTCTTCAACGAATAGCGGTCGAGCAGCCGGCCGATCGTGTACTGCGTCATGGCGCCGAACACGTAGACGCAGGCCGCGATCACGCCGAGCAGCGCCGGGCTCTTGGTCAGGTCCGCGAGCCGCTCCGCGAACAGCTTTGGCAGCGCGACGGTGACGGCGTTGAAGGTGGTGGAGATCGCGATCACGACGATCAGCAGCGACAGCACCACGCGCCACATGTCCTGCTTGGCGACGCGCGCTTGCGCCGCTGCCTGTTTCGAGCCCTTGCGGTCCTCATGCACGACCAGCATCGCAAAGGCGATGCCGATCAGGATAGTGACGATGCCGGGGACGACGAAGGCAAAACGCCAGCCGAGATACTGGCCGATCACGCCGGTGACCAGCGCGGACGAGGCGACGCCGAGATTGCCCCAGACGCCGTTGATGCCCATCTCGCGGCCGAGCCGGTCGGCATAGGACACGATCATCGCGGTGCCAACGGGATGATAGATCGAGGCGAACATGCCGATCGCAAGCAGTGCCGCGCCGAGCTGCACTGGCGTTTGCACGAAGCCGACCGAGATCATGGAGGCGCCAATGCCGATGAAGAAGATCAGCATCATGTGGCGGCGGCTCCAGCGATCGCCGAGCCAGCCGGTGAGCAGCGAGCCGGCGCCGAAGGCGATGAAACCCGGGGTCGCGTAATGCAGCAGTTCCGAATAAGCCATGCCGAGCGCCGGCCCCATGATGATCACCGCGGCGGCGAAGATCAGCATCGCATAATGGTCGATGAAATGGCCTGCGTTGACGAAACTGATGACCCGGCTGGGGCTGTTCATACGAATCCTCTCCTGCTCCGAAATGAGTTATATGTCTTGGCCATGACGGGGTGCTGCCAATGACTGTCGTCGAAACGCCAATCCTTCGGGAGGTCCGGGGCAACCACCGCTCCACCGCGGGCGTGCACCTGGTCGCGCGCGATTATCCCAAGGGCCTGCGGCTCGACCCGCCCATGCACCGCGAGGCGCAGCTGGTCTATGCCGCGAAGGGCACGATGCAGGTGAACACGCCCGGGGGGCGCTGGCTGGTGCCGCCGGACCGCGCGGTCTGGGTCCCGGCCGGGCTCGAGCATGCCATCGACCTTCTCGCCGACATCGAGATGTGCACGCTGTATTTCGACCTTGCCTGGCTGAAGCGCGAGAAGCGCTATGAGGGATTGACCAGGGAATTCGTGGTGCGGGTGTCGCCGCTGCTCAATCAGGCGATCCTCGCGCTGTTCGACGCGCGCAACACCGAGGAGCGCACCGAGCTGCTGGTGCGCCTGGTGATGCTGGAATTGCATCAGGCCGAGGACTCCGCGACCTTCGTGCCGTTGCCCCACGAGCCGCGCTGCCGGCGCGCCGCGATGATCGTGCTCGACGATCCGACCGGACTGCACGACATCGACACGCTGGCGCGCGAGGTCGGAACCTCCGCGCGCACGCTGTCGCGGCTGTTCTCGACCGAGACGCAACTGAGCTTCAAGAGCTGGTGCCAGCGCGCGAGGATTGCGGCGGCGATCCAGCGGTTGTCGACGGATGCGAGCGTCTCGGTCAAGCAGCTGGCGACGCAGCTCGGTTATGCCAGCGTCCCGGCTTTTTCGGCGGCCTTCCGTCAGGTGACGGGACGGACGCCGACGGAGTTTGCGGGGAAGCAGGGGGCCCCAACCTCGTCATTGCGAGCACAGCGAAGCAATCCAGAATCTTTCCGCGGTGGCAGTCTGGATTGCTTCGCTTCGCTCGCAATGACGGCGTGCGAGGGAGCCGCCCCGTCCTCCAAACGCCACCGGTGGGGCATGACAGTGTACCGTGGGGCGCATGGCCTAACTAAAGTTGCCAAATTCCTCCGCTTGATTGTGATCGGCTTCCGCTTAAATCCCGTGTAAGCTTCCGCACCGCACAAACCCGGTTTCGAAAGGCCCAGATGGCTAACGCCTTCTTCTCCGACCTGCTTGCCACCATCTCCGAGCGCGGCCGCACGCTGCTGCGCCGCGATTCGGCCGATACCAAACACGATGCCGACGGGCTGATCGAGCTCTGCGGTGCGCTGCTGTCGGGCCGGGGCGAAGCCTCCGGCACAGCCATGGCGCGAGAAGTGCTCGACGTCTACCAGGAGCTGGATGCGGCAGGACGCCGCGCCTTCTTCGAAGCGCTGGTGCGCGATTTCGGCCCGGACCGGCAACGTCTGGCCAAGGCGATCGAGGCATGGCGCGCCAAGCCGGCCGACGAGGACGCCAGCGCCCTTCACTTCGCGTCTGAGCCACGCCGGCAGGAGCTGATCCGTCGCCTCAACCGCGCGCCGGGTGGCACCAGCGATCTCGTTGCCATGCGTGCCGACCTGCTCGGCATGATGAACGGACACACCGATCTCGCCGCGCTCGATCGCGACGTCTCGCATCTTCTCTCTTCGTGGTTCAACAGGGGGTTTCTCGTGCTGCGCCGGATTGACTGGTCGACCCCGGCCAACATCCTCGAAAAGATCATTCGCTACGAAGCCGTGCACGAGATCTCCGACTGGGACGATCTGCGCCGCCGCATCGATCCGGTCGACCGCCGCTGCTACGCCTTCTTCCATCCCGCGATGGTCGACGAACCCTTGATCTTCGTCGAGGTGGCGCTGACCGAGACCATTCCCGGTGCGATCGCGCCGCTGCTGGCGGTGGATCGCCAATACCTTCCGATCGAGAAGGCGCGCACCGCCGTGTTCTATTCGATCTCCAACACCCAGCGCGGCCTTGGCGGCATTTCCTTCGGCAGCTTCCTGATCAAGCAGGTGGTCGAAGAGCTGCGCCGCGAAACGCCAAAGCTCGACACCTTCGTGACGCTGTCGCCGGTGCCGGGCTTCATGCCATGGCTGAAGCAGAAGGATCTGCCGCTGTCGGACGAGGACCGCGAGATCCTGAAGCGCCTCGACGATCCCAAATGGTTCGAGAATCCCGAGACGACCGCGCAGCTGCGCAGCGTGATCGAGCCGCTCGCCGCGTACTACTTCCTAAGGGCGCGCACGCCGAAGGGCCGCCTGATCGATTCCGTCGCCCGCTTCCACCTCGGCAACGGAGCGCGGCTGGAGCGCATCAACTGGCTCGGCGACCTCTCGCCCAAGGGCATGCGCGAATCCGCCGGCGTGATGGTGAACTACCTCTACCGCCTCGACGACATCGAGAAGAACCACGAAGCCTACGCCAATGACGGCGAGGTCGTGGCGTCCGGTGCGGTGAAGAAGCTCTTGAAGGGCGAAGGGCGAAGGCTGCTGGATATGCGGCTGTCGTAAGGCAGACGCTCGCTCCCACCGTCATTGCGAGGAGCACTTGCGACGAAGCAATCCAGACTGCTTCCGCGGAACGATTCTGGATTGCTTCGCTTCCGCCGTCGCTCTACGAGCTATGGCGGACAAGGCGCTCGCAATGACGGAGAATGTGGCGGCGCGCCTCGTCCCCATCGCGCGTCGCCGAGCCACAATTGAAATTCTTCCATGACCTCCCATAGCGCCGTAGTCCCAAGGCCGACGCCGTCCTCGGAGCGGATCGATGCCATCGACGTGCTGCGGGGCATCGCCCTGTTCGGCGTCATGGCCATCAACCTCGTGATGGAATTTCGCGTTTCGATCTTCGAACAGTTTCTGGGTCCCAGGATGCTGGCGTCGCCGGTCGATCGCGCCATCGAAGCGATCCTGACCCATGCCGTCGAACTCAAGGCATTCGCGCTGTTTTCGCTGCTGTTCGGCGCAGGTCTTGCCATTCAATTCGACCGGCTCGCGACCAGCGAGCGCCGCGCTGTGCTGCTCTTGCGCCGGCTCGCCGTGCTACTGGTGTTCGGCATCATTCATCTGTGCCTGATCTGGAACGGCGATATCCTCACCGAATATGCGCTTGCCGGATTCATCGTGCTGCCGTTGCTGTTTGGTCCGCGCTGGCTGGTGACACTCGCCGCGCTGGTGTCTCTCGCGCTGTATCTGGCCATGCAGGCCTTTCCGCCGGCCGGATTGTTTCCGAGCAGGGTCGCGATCTGGCAGGACGTCATGGATGCCAATCGCATCTATGCGAACGGCGGTTTCCTCGACGTGCTGGCGTTTCGCTTCCGCGAAATTCCCCTCATCGCCTCCCTACACGCGTTCGTCTTCCTGCGCACGATCGGGTTGTTTCTCGTCGGCGCGCTGGCCTGGCGGAGCCGCATTCTGCAGAATGTCCGCGCCCTGTTCGCCATCGCGATTCCCGCAATCGGCCTCGGCGCAGCCTTGCTTTATCGCGGCAGCGAGCCGCTCGGCACCATCCTGCTCGCGCTAGGCTATGGTGCCGCCATCCTCGGCATCGCCCATTTCGAGCGCGGCAAGACGTTACTTGACTGGGCCGCGCCGCTCGGCCGGATGGCCTTCACCAACTACGTCGCACAATCCATTGTCTTCGGTTGGATCTTTTACGGCTACGGCCTTGGCCTGTTCGGCCGGCTCGGCATCACCCCGGCGCTGGCCATCGGCATCATCGTCTACGCCGGACAGGTACGCTTCAGCACATGGTGGCTGCGCCACTACCGCTATGGCCCGCTCGAATGGCTGTGGCGGTCATTGATGTATGGAGTGCAGCAGCCGATGGTGGTGGCGGAGGTGGTGGCGGTGGGGTGACGAAGAGCAGCGGACGTCCGACACACCTGGGCGACAACCATGGAGTCATCGCCCGACCTTGATCGGGCGATCCAGTATTCCAGAGGCTGGCGTTGAACAGCTCGCTCTCGCCACATCGGCCGCGGCGTACTGGATGCCCCGTTCAAGCCGGGCATGACAGCGGAGTGGGTGGCGCGGCCGTCGTGCATCAACCCCCAACGCTACTCCGCCAGCGCCTTCATCTCCTTGTAGAGATCGGACTTGCCTTCGAAACCGATGCCCGGGAGATCCGGCATGGTGATGTGGCCGTTCTCGACACGGACGCCGTCGGGGAAGCCGCCGTAGGGCTGGAACAGGTCGGGGTAGCTTTCGTTGCCGCCGAGGCCTAAGCCGGCTGCGATGTTGAGCGACATCTGGTGGCCGCCGTGCGGGATGCAGCGGCTGGGCGACCAGCCGTAGGTCTTCAGCACGTCCAGCGTGCGCTGGTATTCGCACAGGCCGTAGGACAGCGCGCAGTCGAATTGCAGCCAGTCGCGGTCGGGGCGCATGCCGGCGTAGCGGATCAGGTTGCGCGCGTCCTGGTGGCTGAAGAGATTCTCGCCTGTCGCCATCGGACCCGGATAGAACTCTGCGAGTGCGGCCTGCAGCGCGTAGTCGAGGGGATCGCCAACTTCCTCGTACCAGAACAGCGGATAATCGCGCAGCATTTTTGCGTAGGCGATGCCGGTCTCGAGATTGAAGCGGCCGTTGGCGTCGACGGCGAGCTGCGCGTCCTTGCCGATCTCCTTCAGCACCGCCTCGATGCGGGTGCGGTCCTCGCCGATATCAGCGCCGCCGATCTTCATCTTGACGACGTTGTAGCCGCGATCGAGATAGCCGCGCATCTCGCCGCGCAGCATCGAGAGATCCTTGCCGGGATAGTAGTAGCCGCCGGCGGCGTAGACGAACACGCGCGGATTGGCTGCGACGCCGTGACGCTCGGCGAGCAGGCGGAACAGCGGCTTGCCCGCGATCTTCGCCACCGCATCCCACACCGCCATGTCGATGGTGCCGACCGCAACCGAGCGCTCGCCATGGCCGCCCGGCTTCTCATTGGTCATCATCGCGCCCCAGACCTTGTCGGGGTCGAGATTGTCACCGGCAGCATTCAGCAGGGACTTCGGATCGGCTTCCGTGATGCGCGAGGCAAAGCGCTCGCGGATCAGGCCGCCCTGCCCGTAGCGGCCGTTGGAGTTGAAGCCGTAGCCGACGACGCGCTTGCCGTCGCGGACGACATCGGTGACGACCGCAACGAGGCTCGTCGTCATCTTGGTGAAGTCGATATAGGCGTTGCGGATCGGCGATGAGATCGGTTTGGTGATCTCGCGAACGTCGACGATGCGGACGGACATGGGGGTGGCCTTTCACTTTCGTCATTGCGAGCGAAGCGAAGCAATCCAGAGTGTCACCGTGGAAATGGTCTGGATTGCTTCGTCGCAAGGGCTCCTCGCAATGACGAGGAGAGGGAGAGCGCGCGCCCCTCGCAATGACGAGGAGAGAGTGTCTGCGCGGCGCGCTTATTTCTTATCCCTGAAATACGGCTCGACCGGACCGTGCACCTTGATGGTCAGCGGGTTGCCGTAGCGGTCCTTGGCATTGCCGGCGGTGACGCGGACCCAGCCTTCGCTGATGCAGTACTCCTCGACATTGGTCTTCTCGATGCCCTTGAAGCGGATGCCCACGTCGCGCGACAGGATGTCGGCGTTGTAATAGGGGCTGTTGGGGTCGACCGACAGGCGGTCGGGAAATTCGTCGCTCATGATTGTCTCGCTCATAACAGGGTCTCGATCTTCTGCCGCAATCCTTCCGGCCGCGCAGTCGGCGCGTAGCGCGCGATCACGTGGCCGGCACGGTCCACCAGGAATTTGGTGAAATTCCATTTGATGGAGGCGCCCAACAGGCCGGATTGCTGGCGTTTCAGGTACTCATACAAGGGGTGCGCGTGGGCGCCGTTGACGTCGATCTTCTCGAACAGCGGAAAGGTGACATCGTAGTTGGTGGAGCAGAAGGTCTGGATCTCGGCTGCCTGCCCCGGCTCCTGCGCGCCGAACTGGTTGCAGGGAAAGCCGAGCACCGAGAAGCCGCGCGGCGACAGATCGCGATGCAGATCCTCCAGCCCGCGATATTGCGGCGTGAAGCCGCATTTGCTCGCGGTGTTGACGATCAGCAGCACCTGTCCTTCGAACTGGCGCATCGGCACCTCGTCGCCGGCAAGCGAATTGGCCTTGAAGTCGTAAATCGCGGACATCGCTAACCCACGGGGTCGATCGGCGACGGCGGCACGCCGCCCGCCTCGATCGCTTCGCCTGCGAGCAGACACAGATCCTCGCGATAGCGGCCGGAGACGATCTGCACGCCGACCGGAATCTTGCCGACGAGGCCGGTCGAGACCACGAGGCCCGGCAGCCCCATGAAGGGCGTCGCGATCTGCGGCAGCTGCGCCTCCCAGACGCGCTCGAAGGAGGCGGCGTCCTTGCGGTCGAGATGATCGGGGAACGGCAGCTCGCCGGAGACCGGCGTCAGCACCACGGCGTATTTTTCGAAGAACAGCATCCAGTCGCGGGTCAGCGTGGCGCGGCGGGTCAGCGCCTGCGCGTAATTCGCCTGGTCCATCGGCGTGACCTTGGCGCGGTTGCCGCGCAGGCACGCCAGTGCACCGGGATCGCCCTCGCGCTCGGCCATTTCGAGCTGCGCGTCATAGGCATCGCCGAGCCAGAGCTTGCGCTGCCACTCGACCGCTTCACGCATCGGCGGGGTGTTCTCGATCACTTCGACGGTCCAGCCGGCACGCTCCAGCCGCTTGCCGGCGTCGGTCACGGCCGCCTTCACCTCTGGCGTGGTCTCAAGACCGTCCGGCTTGAGGCAGAGCGCCGCGCGCTTCGGCACTGCCGGGCCTTCCAGCGGCGCCGGCACATACCAGGGATCGCGCACGTCGCGAGCGGACATGGCGGCGAGCGAAATCCTGAGATCATTGACGGTGCGCGCCAGCGGGCCCGAGACCGCCATGATCTGCGGCCCGATCGGGCGCTCCGGCAGCGCCGGGTTGAAGGCGGGGATACGGCCCAAGGTCGGGCGCAGGCCGTGCACGCCGCAGGCATAGGCAGGATAGCGGATCGAGCCGGCGATGTCGGTGCCGTGGGCGATGTGGCCGATACCGGCCGCGACCGCCGAGCCGGCGCCGCCGGACGAGCCGCCCGGGGTCAGCGCGGCGTCGCGCGGGTTCTTGGTGTCGCCATGGACGAGATTGGTGGTGAACCAGCGATAGGAGAAGGCCGGGCAATTGGTGCGGCCGAGCAGGACGGCGCCGGATTTGCGGAAATTGGCGACCACCGGATTGTCCTCGCGCGCGATCAGGTCGCGCTGGAGCTTGAGGCCATTGGTGGTGGCAAAGCCTTCCTGGTCGACATTGGCCTTGATGGTGACGGGCACGCCCGCGAGCACGCCGGGGTCCTCGCCCCTGGCAATGGCGGCATCGACGGCATCAGCCTGCTTGAGCACGTCCTCGGGCCGGTGGTCGATCACGGCGTTGAGCTTGGGATTGACGGCGTCCAGGCGGTCGAGGCCGGCCTTCGCCGCCTCCCGGGCGGACACCTTCTTGGACCTGACGAGGGTGGCGAGGTCGGCAGCCGACAGGCGCCAGAGATCTTGCATGGCTTGCTCCGTATGACCGGCGTCTTTTAGCGCCGGGAACGCAGCAAAGCCATGCGGATTTCGCAGGGATGAAGAGCGGGTTAGTGCTTCGTCGCCGACTGGTCGGGCATGTCCAGCAGCGCCTCGGTGAAGGGGAATTCCAGCACGATGTCCCCCTCGACGTCGGTCACCTCGATGACCGCCTCCATCAGCGCCGGCTGGGCGCCTTCGGACTTCACCACCTCCAGGATCATCTGGCGGGCGACCTCCCAGGCGCGATCTGGGTTGCGCAGGTCCTCTCCCTCAGGATCCACGATCAATTCATCGCCGATGCGGGTGTTGAAGAAATATTTGGGCATCACGAGATCCAGCTAGAGGCGCCTGTACCGGATTGAAAGCTGCACTGCACTCACAACTGCTTTATCAGGACAGGGTTCGCGACCGAATGCGCCAAGCGCAAGGCTGTATCGCCAGAAAGTGGAGTTCCACGCGTATTTTTTCGCGGCGCAACATGCCCACTCTCGGGAAAATTTCACTGGCGAACTTCTGCGCCCGCAGTACTTTAACTCTTGGGCGTAAACGTCCGAAATCGGGAAAATGGAGAGCCAAAATGGCCTGGAAAGCCCCCAAGATCGTCGAAGTGCCCTGCGGCATGGAAATCAACATGTATGTGAGCGCCACCCGCAAGTAAGCGGTTGGTGAGTACGCGTTCTGCGCAGGTGGGTCGTTCGGTCACGATCGGTTTCCGACTGATGGAAACTGTGTTGGCCTAGATCCACCTGGCGACGTTGCCTCCAGGAGACGGATCATGCTTCGCGTCGTCGTCCTGGGCGCCGGGGCCGGCGGCGGAGTCCCGCAATGGAATTGCGGTTGCGAGGGCTGCCGGGCGGCCCGTAGCCACGGCCACGAGCTTTATCGAACCCAGGCCTCGGTCGCCTTCAGCGGCGACGGCGAGCACTGGTTCCTGATCAACGCCTCGCCCGACCTTCGCCAGCAATTGAATGCCACGCCGCGGCTGCATCCCAAGGCCGGCGCGTTGCGCCATACGCCTGTCGCAGGCGTGATCCTGACCAACAGCGAAGTGGATGCGGTCGCGGGGCTGCTGTCGATGCGCGAGGGCTCGCCCTTCACGGTCTATGCGCATGAGAAGGTGCTGGCGATCCTGGCCAGCAACAGCATCTTCAACGTGCTGAACGAGAAGAACGTCAAGCGCCAGCCGATTTTGATCCGCGAGCCGTTCGAACCGCGATTGCCTGACGGTGCGCGCTCAGGCCTCGAAGTTCTACCCTTCGCCGTGCCGGGCAAGTCGGCCTGGTACCTCGAAGGCAAGGCGCACCCCGGCGGCGAGAGCGGCGACGGTGATACGCTGGGCCTGAAGATCACCGACAAAGCCAGCGGCAAGGCCTTCTATTTCATCGCCGCCTGTGCCGAGGTGACCGATGCGCTCAAGGCCGAGATTGACGGCGCCGCACTGGTGTTCTTCGACGGCACGGTCTGGCAGGATGACGAGATGATCAAGGCTGGCCTCGGCCACAAGACCGGCAAGAGCATGGGCCACGTCGCGATGTCCGGTCATGATGGCGCGATTGCGCGGCTGGCCGATCTCACTATCGGCAGGAAGATGTTTCTGCATATCAATAACTCGAATCCGGCGCTGCTGCCCGCCTCCCCCGAGCGCAAAGCCGCTGAAGATGCGGGATGGCAGATACCCGCCGACGGAACGGAGATCGTGCTGTGAATGCCGCGTCCATGACTGGCAAGACACTGACTGGAATGACTGCGCTCTCGGTCGGCAAGGACATCAGGCTCAACTCGGCAGAGGAGCTGGAGGCGACGTTGCGCCACATCGGCGCCACGCGCTATCACAGCCTGCATCCGTTCCATAAGCTCCTGCACGGCGGCAAGCTCAACAAGGGCCAGGTGCAGGCCTGGGCGCTGAACCGCTACTATTACCAGAGCACGATCCCGATCAAGGACGCGGTCGTGATCTCGCGCTTCCGCGACCGCGCCACGCGGCTGGAATGGCGCCACCGCATCGAGGATCATGACGGCGATGTTGGCAGCGAGGGCGGCATCGAGCGCTGGCTCAAGCTGACCGAAGGCCTCGGTCTCGACACGGCCTATGTGGAATCGACCGAAGGCATTTTGCCGGCGACGCGCTTTGCGGTGGAGGCCTATGTCCACTACTGCCGCGAAAAAAGCCCGCTGGAGGCGATCGCGTCCTCGCTGACCGAATTGTTCGCGCCGAACCTGCACGAGGAACGCATCTCCGGCATGCTGGAGCATTACGACTTCGTCAACCCTGACATCATGAGCTATTTCAAGCGCCGGCTGGCGCAGGCGCCGCGCGATGCCGGCTTTGCGCTCGACTATGTCAAGGCGCATGCCACGACGCCGGAGCAGCGCGCGCAGGTCTGCAACGCGCTGATCTTCAAGACCAACGTGCTGTGGGTGCAGCTCGACGCGCTCCAGCACGCCTATGTCGAAGGCAACATTCCGCCGGGCGCGTTCGTGCCCAAAGCGAGCTGAGGGACAAGAGCAATGGCCGGGCCGCGGAACATCAGCGTCAGCGAGGCAAGCCGCCCCGTGCTGCCGCGGCACGCCAAGCTGAAATACGACGAGACGCGGAAAGTCTGGGTGATCCTGGCGCCGGAACGCGTGCTGGCGCCGGACGAGATCGCAGTCGAGGTCTTGCAGCTCTGCGACGGCAAGCGCAATGTCGGCGACGTGTCCGATCAGCTGGCTGCGAAATACGCTGCACCCCGCGAGGCGATCCTCGCCGACGTCATCGTCATGCTGCAGGATCTCGCCGACAAGGGCTTCCTCACCGAAGCCCGGGAGAAGACGCCATGAGCGATGTGCTCCCGACCATCCCGCCTGACGCCAGCGACAGCCTCGCGGTGCTGGAGAAGAGCCGGTCGACCGCGGAGACCTTCGGCATTCCGCTCGCCGTGCTGCTCGAGATCACGCACCGCTGTCCGCTGCAATGCCCGTACTGTTCCAATCCCGTCGAGCTCGACCGCTCCGGCAAGGAGCTGACCACGGACGAGTGGAAGAAGGTGCTGAGCGAGCTCGCCGAGATCGGCGTGCTCCAGGTGCATTTCTCCGGCGGCGAGCCGACGGCGCGAAAGGACCTCGTCGAGCTGGTCAAGCATGCCAGCGACGTCGGCCTCTACACCAACCTCATCACCTCGGCCGTGCTGCTGACGCGCGAGCGGCTCAGCGCGTTGGCCGATGCCGGGCTCTGCCACGTCCAGATCTCTTTCCAGGGCATCGAAGAGGGCCCCGCCGATCGCGTCGCCGGCTACAAGGGCGGTCATCGCAAGAAGCTCGAAGTGGCCAAATGGACGCGCGAGCTCGAATTGCCGCTCACCGTGAATGCGGTGATGCATCGGCAGAATCTGCACCAGCTCCCCGACATCATCCAGATGTCGATCGATCTCGATGCCGACCGCTTGGAGGTCGCCAATGTCCAGTACTATGGCTGGGCGCTGAAGAACCGCGCCGCGCTGATGCCGACGGTGGCGCAGCTCGACGAATGCACTCGCATCGTCGAGGAGGCGCGCGAGCGGCTCAAGGGGACGCTTGCGATCGACTACGTCGTGCCTGATTATTACGCGCTGCGGCCGAAGAAATGCATGGGCGGCTGGGGCCGGCAGTTCTTCAACATCTCGCCGGCCGGAAAGGTGCTGCCCTGCCACGCCGCCGAGAGCATCACCGGGCTCGACTTCTTGTCCGTGCGCTCGAACCATTCGATCGCCTGGATCTGGCAGAACTCCGACGCCTTCAACCGCTATCGCGGCACCGGCTGGATGAAGGAGCCGTGCAAGACCTGCGAATTCCGCGAGATCGATTTCGGCGGCTGCCGCTGCCAGGCCTTTGCGCTGACCGGCGATGCCGCCAACACCGATCCGGCCTGCGCGCTGTCGCCGCTGCACGAGACCATCTTCAAGCAGGCCGAGCGCGAGGCCGAAGGCGAGACCAACCGCTTCGTGTACCGCAATTTCGCCGGCGGCACTCTGGAATCCGAGAATGGTGCCTGACGCCGACGCGGCCGCATCGGCCAGACGCGCCGATCCCTTTGCGCCGCTGACCTCTGACATGTTGGACGTCGGCGACGGCCATGAGCTCTATGTCGAGAGCGTCGGCCGCGCTGACGGCATCCCCGCGATCTATCTGCATGGCGGGCCCGGCAGCGGCTGCCAGCCCGATCATCGCCGCCTTTTTGATCCCGAGCGTATGCACGCGGTGCTGTTCGATCAGCGCGGCTGCGGCCGCAGCCGCCCCAAAGGATCGCGCGAGCACAACACGACGGCGCACCTAATCGCGGACATGGAGAAGATCCGCGAAAAATTCGGCTTCGACCGTTGGATAGTGGTCGGCGGCTCCTGGGGCGCGACACTGGCGCTGGCTTATGCGCAGGCTCATCCCGAGCGCGTCTGCGGCATTGCGCTGCGCGCGACTTTTCTCGGCACGCGAGAGGAAGTCGTGAGCGGCTTCACCTCGCGTCTGGCGCAATTCTATCCCGCGCTCTACGAGGATTTTCTGAGTGTGCTGTCGCCCGAAGAACGGGCCCAGCCGGTGGACGCCTATTATCGCCGCATCCTCGACGCCGATCCCGCCGTGCATGGTCCCGCCTCGCGCGCCTGGCACGATACCGAGCGCGCCTTGTCGGAACACAAAGCGGCCAAGACGCGGATCGACCTGGCGTCACTGAACGTGTGGCGCACGCTGCCGGCGACGCCGTTCATGGAGGCGCACTACTTCGTCAACAATTCCTTCATGAGCGAGAACCAGCTGTTGCGAAACGCCGGCCGGCTCGAAGGCATTTCCGGCATCATCGTGCAGGGCCGCTACGATCTGTTGTGCCCTCCTGAGACATCTGCGCGGCTCGCGAAAGTTTGGCCGGGTTCCGAGATTCGGATCGTGGAAGAAGCCGGGCATTCGCTCTATGATGCCGGCGTGAGGGACGCGGTCATGAAGTCGATCGCCGACCTCGCGTCGAAGGCCGCGCGTTAACGCGCGAAAAAGGACAACAAGAAAATGCCGCTCGCCGGGACAGGCATGCTGCTGACGTCGATGAACGTCGACGCCACGGACGAAGCCGATTTCAATCGCTGGTACGATCGCGAGCATCTGGAAGAGCGCGTCGCGATCGAGGGTTTCCTGGAAGCGCGGCGCTATGTCGCGCACGCCGCCAATCCCAAATATCTCTCGCTATATTCGACCGTGACGCTCGACGTGCTCGACAGTCCCGCCTACCGGGCGCGGCTCGCCAACCAGACCGAATGGTCGCGGCGGACCATGGCGCATTTCAAGAACATGCTGCGCGTGGTCGCGCGCATCACCATCAGCAAGGGCACCGGCCGCGGCGCGGCGCTCGGCCTCGTGCGGTTGCGCCCGACGGCCGACAATGCCGGCGCATGGCGTGATGCACTGCAAGAGAGACTGGCGCCCGGGGATCGCGAAGGCATCATCTCGATGCATCTGCTCGAAAGCGAACCAGAATTGTCCGGCGCAACGGCGGACATTCCGGCGGTGCGCAACGAAGGCGCGCGCGACTGGTTCGTGCTGATCGACGGCACGCGTGTCGGCGCGGTCTCGGCCGTCATCGCCGAACGCTTCACCGGCCCTGCGGCCGCGCCCTTCCCGCTGCCGATCTCGGTCGGCACTTACTGCCTGATGTGGGACCTCGCCAAAGGCGACTTGCCTCGACCACGCGCCTAGAGCCTTTTCCGTTCCGATGGAATCGGAACGGGGCTCTAGATTCTTGTTTTGACGCGTTTTCTTTACGCGAACCGGTATCCACTTCGCTCGAAAACGCTCTAGCCGATCGCCTCCACCTTGGTCGCGCTTGTATCCGCGTTCGTGAATCCCCGCAGTTCCGCAATCTCCTCGAACGACGCGCGCTCGGTCACGAGACCATTGATCGGGTGCGCCGCGTCGGCAAAGCCGAGCGAAACTCCGCAAAACACGATGAACTCCGCCGGAAGAGCAAGGTGCGCGCGCACCGTCTCGTGCATTGCCGCCCACGCGGCTTGCGGACAGGTCGCAAGCCCCCGTTCGTGCGCGAGCAGGAGGATCGATTGCAGGAACATGCCGACATCGGCCCACTGGCCCTGCTCCATGCTGCGGTCGATCGACAGGATCATGCCGACCGGAGCGCCGTAGAAGTCGAAGTTGCGCGCGAACTGCATCAGCCGCGCCATCTTGTTCTCACGCGCAATGCCGATCGTGCCATAGAGATCCTCGGCGCATTTGATACGTCGGCGGTTGTAGGGATCCTTCAGATTGGCGGCGTAGATCCTGTATTCCGAACCCTCCGCGGAGGGATTGGCGGCAAGGCTTTGCCGCACTGCGCCCCTCAGGCGGTCGAGGTCGGCCCCTGCCATCACGCTAAGGCGCCAGGGCTGCATGTTGCTCGACGACGCGGTACGGCGGGCGATCATGATGATGTCGCGAATGGTGTCGACCGGAACCGGTTTGCTCAAATAGGCCCGCGCCGAACGGCGCTCGCGCATCGCTTGGGTCACGCTGATCATGAATGCGGCCCCTCAATGAATAACTGGCTGCGCAGGCTTATTCTGGCTATTATCGGATTAATACGGCAGGATTTCGATATCATAAATCCGTTAATTGCATGGATAGGCCTAACTTTCAGGAAGCAGAGGCATTTCTTACGGTCGCCGACCGCGGTGGGTTCGGCGCGGCCGCGCGCGAACTCGGCGTCACGCAGTCCACCGTCAGCCGGCGCATCGCCTCGCTCGAACTGCGCATCGGCAAGCGGCTGGTCGAACGCACCACCCGGCGGGTCGGCCTGACGGAGGCAGGTCTCGCCTTCGCCGCCGATCTGCGCGACGTGCTGACCCGGCTCGCCGAGGCCGAGGGGCGCGTGCAGTCGGAAGGTGGCGAACCGGAAGGCCTGCTACGCATCACCATGCCGACGGCCTACGGCCGCACCATAATCGTGCCGCGGCTGGCGGCCCTTGCCAAATGTCATCCGCGGCTCCGGCTCGAGCTTGATCTGTCGGATCGTTACGTCGACATTCTCGAGGACGGTTTCGACGTCGCGATCCGGATTGCCGAGCCGACGCAGTCGGGCCTCGTGGCCGCATGCATCGATCGCTTCACGCTGCACATCTGCGCCGCTCCGCAATATCTCGCCCGGCACGCGCCAGTCGCCTCGCCGCAGGATCTTGCCGATCACAGCTGCATCGTGCAGCGAACCTACGCGCCGCGCACCAACTGGCGATTGGAGTGGTCTGGCAAGCCCGTCGAAATCGAAATCATGCCACGGATCATCGCCAGCGACATGATGGCGGTGCGGTCGCTGACGCTGGATGGCACCGGCATCGCCGTGCTGCCATCGTATCTGGCGCGCGGCGATCTTGCGTCTGGTGAGCTCGTCGAGGTTCTCACTGACGCGGGCTTGCCGACGATGAACGTCTTCGCGGCCTGGCCGCATCGTCGGGCAAGTCTGTCGAAGATCGCCGTTCTCGTTCAGGACCTCCGGCGCATCGCCGGCTGACGTTCCAGCACGCATCGCACATGCTGCATCGCCGCATAGTGCGCCCCTGTTAATGCTGTGCGCGCGCAGCTCCCATGAAAGAGGGGACGCGCGAAAATTTGCCGTTGTACTTCGGAGCGGTTCTAATAAGCTAACCCAATGACGTCATTCAGAAACCAGATCGACGCGCGTTAAGCGTTCGCCAAGCTCAAGAAAAGGCCGCGGGGTCTTTGGGCCTGTGCGGACAGGGTAGGAATGAAACCGACCGATATCGCGGCCCCCGACTACTTTCACAAAGTGGTCGATTGCCAGTGGGCCTGTCCTGCGCACACCCCGGTTCCCGAATATATCCGATTGATCGCACAAGGCCGCTACAGCGACGCCTATATGATCAATTGGAAATCGAACGTGTTTCCCGGAATTCTGGGACGCACCTGCGATCGTCCCTGCGAGCCGGCGTGCCGGCGCGGACGCGTCGAGGAAACGCCGGTGGCGATCTGTCGCTTGAAGCGCGTCGCCGCCGACTTCAAGGACGACATCAAGCAGCGTCTGCCGCACCCGACTGCGAAGAACGGCAAGCGTGTCGCGTTCGTCGGCGGTGGCCCCGCGTCCCTGACGGTGGCGCGCGATCTCGCGCCGCTCGGCTATCACTGCACCGTGTTCGACGGCGATCCGGAAGCCGGCGGCATGATGCGGACCCAGATCCCGAAATTCCGCCTGCCCAATTCGGTCATCGACGAGGAGACCGGCTACATCCTCAACCTCGGCGTCGAGTTCAAAGGCGGCCACCGCATCGAGAGCATGAAGGCCCTGCTCGCGGAGAAATACGACGCGATCTTCGTCGGATCAGGCGCGCCGCGCGGCCGCGAGCTCGACATTCCGGGTCGGAAAGAGGCCGCCGGCAATATCCATATCGGCATTGACTGGCTCTCGTCCGTGTCGTTCGGCCACACCGACAAGATCGGCAAGCGCGTGATCGTGCTCGGCGGTGGCAACACCGCGATGGATTGCTGCCGCACCGCGCGCCGGCTTGGCGGCGAAGACGTCAAGGTGATCGTGCGCTCCGGCTTCGAGGAAATGAAGGCCTCGCCCTGGGAGAAGGAAGACGCGATCCACGAGGATATCCCGATTCTCAACTTCCTCGTCCCCGTCTCGTTCATCCACGACGATGGCAAGCTCACCGGCGTCATTTTCCAGAAGGTGAAGGCCGAATACGACGCCAGGGGCCGCCGCAACCTCGTTCCCTCGGGTGAGCCGGACCAGACCATCGAATGCGACGACGTGCTGGTCGCGGTCGGCCAGGAGAACGCCTTCCCTTGGATCGAGCAGGATTGCGGCATCGAGTTCGACAAATGGCACATGCCAAAGGTCGATCCCAAGACCTTCGTTTCGACCAATCCCAAGGTGTTCTTCGGCGGCGACGCCGCATTCGGGCCGAAGAACATCATCTGGGCGGTGGCGCAGGGGCACGACGCCGCGCTGTCGATCCACAAGCTGCTCTCGGGCGAGGACATTACCGAGCGGCCGCTGCCGGAGGTGCACGTCTCCTCGCAGAAGATGGGCATCCACGAATGGAGCTATGACAACGACATCTCCAACGACAAGCGCTTCAAGGTGCCGCATCGCGACAAGGTGATCGCACTGAAGGACATCCGCACCGAGGTCGAGCTTGGCTACGACGTCAAGCTGGCGCTGGGCGAAGCCGAGCGCTGCCTGAACTGCGACGTCCAGACCGTGTTCTCGACCTCGCTGTGCATCGAGTGCGATGCCTGCGTCGATATCTGCCCGATGGACTGCATCACCTTCACGCAAAATGGCGAGGAAGACGATCTGCGGCATCGCCTGAAGGCACCCTCGCCGCATCCGGACCAGGACCTCTATGTGTCCAGCGACCTCAAGACCGGACGCGTCATGGTCAAGGACGAGGATGTCTGCCTGCATTGCGGGCTGTGCGCCGAGCGTTGTCCCACCGGGGCCTGGGACATGCAGAAATATTTCATCGAGATGACTTACGCAGGTTCGACATGTCCGACAAAAAGCCGATCAGCAGCGTAAACGACTTCGTCGTCCGTTTCGCCAACGTCAACGGCTCGGGCTCGGCCAGCGCCAACGAGATGTTCGCGCGCGCCATCCTGCGCCATGGCGTGCCGGTGTCCCCGCGCAACATCTTCCCCTCCAACATCCAGGGCCTGCCGACCTGGTACGAGGTGCGGGTGACCGAAGACGGCCATCTCGGCGCTCGCGGCGGCGTAGACATGATGGTGGCGATGAACCCGCAGACCTGGGACAAGGACGTCGCCGGCATCGAGCCCGGCGGCTATCTGTTCTACGATTCCACCAAGCCGATGCCGTCGACCAAATTCCGCGACGATATCACCGTCATCGGCGTGCCGCTCACCGCGATCACCAACTCGACCTACACCGATCCGCGCCAGCGCCAGCTGTTCAAGAACATCATCTATCTCGGCGCGCTCAGCGCGCTGCTCGACATGGATCCTAAGCTGATCGAGCAACTGATCGGCGAGCAGTACAAGGGCAAGGAGAAGCTCTTGTCCTCCAACGTCCATGCGCTGCATCTGGGGCGTGACTGGGCGCTGCAGAATTTGAAATGCCCGATCGGGCTGCGGGTGAAGAAGTCCGACAAGGTCGGCGATCGCATCTTCATCGAGGGCAACAGCGCCGCCGCGCTCGGCGCCGTCTATGGCGGCGCCACCGTGTGCGCCTGGTATCCGATCACGCCGTCGTCCTCGGTGGCGGAGGCTTTCACGGCCCATTGCAAGAAATTCCGGCATGATCCCGAGACCGGCAAGGCGAAATACGCGATCGTGCAGGGCGAGGACGAGCTGGCTTCGATCGGTATCGTCATCGGCGCGTCCTGGAACGGCGCGCGCGCCTTCACCGCGACCTCGGGCCCCGGCATCTCCCTGATGACCGAGTTCATCGGCCTCTCATACTTCGCCGAGATCCCGGCCGTGATCATGAACATCCAGCGCGCCGGCCCCTCGACGGGCATGCCGACCCGCACCCAGCAATGCGACATCATCGCCTGCGCCTATGCTTCGCATGGCGACACCAAGCATGTACTGCTGTTCCCGGAAGATCCGGCCGAGGCGTTCGAGTTCGCAGCCGCCGCCTTCGATCTCGCCGAACGGCTGCAGACCACGATCTTCCTGATGCTCGACCTCGACATCGGCATGAACCACCGGCTCTGCCGTCCGCTGAAGTGGGACGATGCCAAACAGTATGACCGCGGCAAGGTGATGACCGCCGAGATGCTGGACGAGGGACGTGACTTCGGCCGCTATCTCGACGTCGATGGCGACGGCATCCCCTACCGCACCTATCCCGGCACACATCCGACCAAGGGCTCCTATTTTACCCGCGGCACCTCGCGTGATCGCTATGCGCGCTATTCCGAGGAAGGCTCGGTCTATGCCGACAACATGCAGCGGCTCGTGCGCAAGTTCGAGACCGCGCAGGACCTCGTGCCGCGGCCGCTGCAGGCCAATGCGGAACGGCCGACCAAATATGGCGTGATCTATTTCGGCTCGACCTCGCCGGCGATGGACGAGGCGATCGGACTGCTGGAGGCGCGCGGGCACCAGCTCGACCGCCTGCGCATCCGCGCCTTTCCGTTCCACTCCAGCGTGGCGAGCTTCCTCGCCGAGCACGATTTCGTCTACGTGGTCGAGCAGAACCGCGACAGCCAGCTCCGTCAGCTCATCGTCAATGAGAATGGCATCGATCCCGTCCGCCTCGTGCCGATCGTGCACTATGACGGCACCCCGATCACCGCCCGCTATATTGCGAAAGCCATTGGCGACCATCAGGATCACCTCAAGGTGACCCCGCTCCGCAAGGCCGTGTCATGACCTATATTGCCAAGCCGAAATTCCATCATCCCGGGCTCAAGAAGAACGAGCTCGGCTACACCCATCGCGACTACGAGGGCAAGATCTCGACGCTGTGCGCCGGCTGCGGCCATGACTCGATCACGGCCTCGATCATCGAGGCCTGCTACGAGCTCTCGATCGAGCCGCACCGGGTGGCGAAGATCTCCGGCATCGGCTGCTCGTCGAAGACGCCGGATTATTTCCTCGGCAATTCGCACGGCTTCAACTCGGTGCACGGCCGCATGCCGAGCGTGCTGACAGGCGCCAACCTCGCCAACCGCGATCTGATCTATCTCGGCGTCTCCGGCGACGGCGATTCCGCCTCGATCGGCTTCGGTCAGTTCGCGCATTCGATCCGGCGCGGCGTCAACATGACCTATATCGTCGAGAACAACGGCGTCTACGGCCTGACCAAGGGCCAGTTCTCGGCCACCGCCGACCGCGGCTCGAAGTCGAAGAAGGGCGTGACCAACACCGACAACGCCATCGACCTCGTCGCGATCGCGCTGCAGCTGGGAGCGACCTTCGTGGCGCGCTCGTTCTCCGGCGACAAGAGCCAGCTCGTGCCGCTGATCGCGGCCGCGATCGGCCACACGGGCGCGTCCTTCATCGACGTCATCAGCCCCTGCATCGCCTTCAACAACCACGCCGGCTCGACCAAGAGCTTTGATTATGTCCGTGAGCACAACGACGCGGTGAACCGGCTCGACGTGCTGGTCGGCCGCGATCCGATCGCTGTCGACTACGCGCCGGGCACGGTGCAGGTGGTCGAGCAGCACGACGGCAGCAAGATCGCGCTGCGCAAGATCGACGCCGATTACGATCCGCATGACCGGCTCGGCGCCCAGACCTTCCTCGCGAGGCACGCCGCCAAGGGCCAGATCGTCACCGGGCTCCTTTACGTCGATCCAGACGCGGAAGATCTGCACAGCCATCTCAACACGGTCGAGACGCCGCTCAATTCGCTGGAAGCGGACACGCTCTGCCCGGGCTCGGCGGCGCTGGACAAGTTCAACGCCAGCCTGCGCTGATCTCTCGCCAACGCGCTACCGCGCCGAAGCGGGCGGCCTGACGCGTACGGAGATCTTCTCCGACACGACGGGCGGCTCGAACGGATAGTGCTTCGCATCGCCCAGCACCAGCTGGAGCGTGTGGGTGCCCGGCGGAAGCTCGAGCAGGGTCTCGGTCTGCCCTGCCCCGAAATGCAGATGCGACTTGTCCTGCAGGATCGGCTCCTTGGGATCGATGGGATCGTTGACGTCGATCAGCAGATGATGATGACCGGCGTTCTGATAGTCGTCGCCGGCATGGGTAATACCCATGTTGCGCAAGCCGAACCGGACCAGGAAGGCACCGCGAACCCTCTGCCCGTCATGCGGCGTGATGAAATAGAGCTTTGCGTCCTTGGGAGCGGTCTTGCCTTGCGAAAAGGCGGCGCCGGGAAGCAATACGAGCACCGCCGACAGCGCGATGCAGCGAATGATTTGCATCAAACCTACTCCTGCACTCTAAGGACTGCAAAGGACTGCGCTCAAGGACTGAGCGCGACGCGGAAGCCGTGCGTCGGATAACGAACATTGGTGTCGTAGCCGTCGCGATTGGACGGCCTCACATATCTCGAATCGTTCTTCCAGGAGCCCGAGCGCAGGACATGCGACGCGCAATCCCCGCCGCTCCATGCCGAGCCGTCACCGGTTGCGCCCTGATAGGTCCTGCGCCAGCAGTCCTCGACCCACTGATCGATACTGCCACCCATGTCGTAGAGGCCGAACGGATTCGGCTTGAAGCTGCCGACCCTCGCCGGCTGCTCGGCCGCGAGGTCTCCGCAATCCTTGCACGCCGCCATGCCCGGCTGGAGCTTGTCGCCCCACCAATATTTGGTCTGCGTTCCGCCGCGCGCGGCATATTCCCATTCGGCTTCGCTCGGAAGCCGATAAGGCTTCTTGGTCGCCTGCGCGAGATAAGCCACATATTGTTGTGCGTCGGTCCAGCTCACATTGCTGATCGGCGCATCGTCCTTACCGACGGCCGTGAAGCCGCATGCCTTTGCGGCCGCGCATTCGTTCCATTCCTGCACCGTCACCGGGTATTTGCCGATCGAGAACGGCTTGATCGTGACCTGGTGAACGGGCCGTTCAGTCGGGTCGTCATTGCTTCCCATCGCAAAGCTGCCGCCGCGAATGGCGATCATCTCGGGTTCGCGAAGCGGCGGCGCCGTTGGGCTCGGGGTTTGAGCTGGGGTTTGACTTGATCCTTGATTTGGCGCCGGAGCGGGCGATGGAGATGCCGACGCCACTGACGGAGACGGCTGTGGCGTTGGCGCCGCGGCTTCGCGCGGCGGAGGTTGCGGGCTCGGTGATGCGACCGGAGCAGCCGTCGGCGCGGCCGCCTGCTTGCCCACTTTGCCCGGCGGCTGCGCCAGCAGATACCACAGCACGCCGGAGGCAATCACGAGCAGCGTGACGCCCAGGAGAAAGATCAGGATATTCTCGCGCCGACCTCGCGTCTCCCCGACCGCATCTGCGTCCGGCAGCACGCGGTAGACGCGCACCGGATCGGTAATGTTCTTGACCTTGCGGTCCCCGAGCGACTCGTAGCCGCACACGACCTTGTGCTTGATCTGCTCGTAGATCGCGCCGGAGATGTAGACCTGACCGGGTTCGGCGATACCCTCGAGGCGCGTGGCGATGTTGACGCCGTCGCCGTAGACATCATCCGGCTCGACGATGACGTCGCCGAGATTGACGCCAATCCGGTATTCGATCCGCGACGGCTTTGCGAGCGCGGCGTTGCGGCCGATGAGATTCTGCTGGATGACGATGCTGCAGCGAACCGCCTCGACGGGACTGTCGAATATCGCGATGAAGCCGTCGCCGGTGGTCTTCACCAGCGTTCCATGGTGCTCGACGATGCTGGGCTGGATGAGATCCCGCTCGATCCGCTTGACGCGGACATGCGTGCCTTCCTCGTCGGCCTGCATCAAGCGGCTGTAGGAAGCGATGTCACCGACGATGATCGCCGCAAGACGACGCGGCATTGGGCCGTGTGGAGGCGGCTCATCGTGATTTCCGGATCTGAAGTTGCGAATTTCGCCCACTGCGAAGACTCCACAAACTTGCAAAGGCGGATCAGCTTACGACACCGAAGCGCAGCTGTCTGTGAACACTATCACATCGATGAACCGCAACAATGTCGCAGAAGTTGTTGGTGGGTCGAGTTCCCTGGCAAAACCGCCGTCAGGATTGAACCTTCGTGATCCCACGGCGACTAAGGCTCGTGCGGACACATCCGGCAATTTTGGCCTGTGCCTGCCTGGTCCGCCGCGACGATGCGCAGCATCTTGCCCGAGACCCCCGCGTTTCCTGCCGCTTTAGCTGACAGGCTCCGGCGCGGGTTCAGGCTCCGGCACGGCGTGGTCGACATGGGCCGGTCGCCCGGCGCCCCAATATTGCTTGCAGGTCTCGAGCAATTTTTCGACGTCCATGGTCAGGCCGCCCGCATTGACGATCACACCGTCGGCGCCAAGCGCCTTGTTCATCATCGACAAGGCCTGCGTCAGCAGTCCTCCGGAGAATCGCTCGGCGACAAGAGGATCGACCTTGAGCACCACGAATTTCTGCGCGCGCTGCTCCCAGAGCATGATCTTTCGCACGGCGCTCCAGGCGATGGTCTCGTCGGCGAGCCTGGTGTCGCGAATGCCGACACGGCTGATGAAGACCACCGGCTGCCTGGCGGACATCAGCCGCCAGAGCATCCTGCAGGTGGCGAGGCCGAAAAACACCGCGCCGATATAGCAGGCGGCGACCTCGAACGTGGTGACGCTCTTGCCTTCCTGCCAGGTGAATGCGAGTGCGGCACAGAGCAGCGTCAGCAGCAGGTTGCCGCCGAAAAACATCAGCAACCGGGCCCGCGAATAGCCGATCGCAAGATTGGGCAAGTTCTGACTTTCGGACATTTTCAATCGCCTCCAGCCATTTGCAACAATCTGGGGTCGATCCACGCCCCTCCCTTGCAAGGGTTAAGCCTGGAACCTTGCGCGAGGCTGCCCGCCAGGAGCCGCAGTTGAACGCGCGGCATGCGGCTTCCGACTAACGGCCAGTTGGCCCCACCCCTCCCGCTGCGGGCCGTCAACGGCTGAACTATCCGGTGCGACCATGAAGCTTGCCCTCATCCTTCCGCTTGTCCTTGCGGCCTTCGTCGGCGTCGCCCGGGCCGAGGAGGCCGACGACATCCGCGAAGCGAGCAAGGCCGAAACCGAAACCTTCAACGCGCGCATATATGCGGGCACGCCCGGCAAGACGGCCTATGCCTGCTTCGTCCGCCGCTACGATGCCGAGCACCTGGCGCAAGCGAATCCGGATGTCAGCAAGCGGATCGGCGATTTCTCCAAGGACGGCGTCGAGCTCGCCGCCTGCGGCAACACGATGAAGGCGCAGAACATCGCGCTGACGGATCTGCTGCCCGGCTTCGTCAGCGCGGAGAAAGGCGGCGTGGTTCGTTTGGCCGAGCTGCAGTCGCAGGGGAATCTGTATTTGCGGCCGTAGCCGCCGTGAAATCAGTGCGCTCCCTCGCCCGCTTGCGGCCCGCTTGCGGGGGAGGGCTGGGGAGAGGGTGTTTCCGCAAACGAGAACCCCCACATCCCGCTTGACTCACCCATAACTCTAAGGTTATGAATTGATCCATAACCTACCAGTTATGGATCTCGCATGTCCGCCGCGCACGACCTTCTGTTCAGGACGCTCGCCGACCCGACGCGGCGGGCGATCTTCGAGCGGCTTTGCCGCGAGGGCGAGCAGACGGTCGGGGCACTGACGACGCGATCGGGCGTTTCCCAACCGGCGGTCTCGAAGCATCTCGGCGCGCTGAAGCAGGCGGGCCTGGTGCGCGACCGCCACGAGGGACGCCAGACGCACTACAGCGCGCAGCCCGGTGCGCTCAATCCGCTGATCGACTGGACCAGCCAGATGGCGGGCTTCTGGCAGAACCGGCTCGACGCGCTCGACGATCTCCTGAAGAGGATGGACCAATGACTGAAGCTGCGACCGAGACACGTTCCGTGGTCATCGAGCGCGAATTTGCCTATCCGCCGGAGCGGCTGTGGCGCGCGCTGACGCAGCCGCATCTGATCGAGGAATGGCTGATGAAGAACGACTTCAAGCCTGAGGTCGGTCACCGCTTCAATCTCCGCGGCGAGTGGGGCGGCGTGCTGGATTGCGAGGTGCTCGCCATCGAGCCGCAGCGCTCGCTCGCCTACACCTGGAATTTCACGCATGAGGATGCGGCCTACGACCTCAAGAGCGTGGTGACGTTCACGCTCACCCCGCAAGGGACAGGCACGCATCTGCGCGTCGAGCAGGCGGGCTTCCGTCCCAGCCAGAAGCAGGCCTTTGGCGGCGCGCATGCCGGCTGGAAGCAGTTTTTCACCAAGCTGGACGAGCTGCTGGCGCGGGCGGAATAGCCCCGCCACTGGCATCCATTTCCAATATGCTCACAGGAGGTTGAGATGAGTTCGAACACGTGGATTCGACAGATCCATCGCTGGCTGTCGATTGCTTTCACGCTTGCCGTGATCGCCAACATCGTTGCGCTGACGATGCAGGTTCAGGCGACGTGGATCGGCCTGCTGGCCTTCGTGCCGTTGATTCCGTTGCTCGCGACCGGGCTTTACATGTTCGCGCAGCCCTATCTTGGCCGCCGCAGCAACGCGTGAACGAGGCGAGAGCATGAAGAAAGCCATGACTGCAAAGAAGACCAGCGCGAAGAACGCGGACGGGCCTTCGCCCTCCAAAATGATCGACGGCAGGATCAAGGAGCTCGGCGACTGGCGCGGCGAGACGCTGAAGCGAATCCGCGACCTGATCAAGGAGGCCGATCCTGAAGTCGTCGAGGAATGGAAATGGCGCGGCGTTCCCGTGTGGGAGCATGACGGCATCATCTGCACCGGCGAGACCTACAAGGCCGTCGTGAAGATGACGTTTGCCAAGGGCGCGGCGCTGGACGACCCGGCCGGACTATTCAACTCCAGCCTCGACGGCAATGTGCGGCGCGCCATCGATATCGGCGAGGGAGCGAAGATCAACGAGAAGGCATTGAAGGCGCTGATCCGCGCCGCCGTGGAGCTGAACGCGTCCAAGGCCAGGAAGAAGCCTGCTAAGAACAGCTAAGCCTGGACGGCGGCGTTACGCCGCCGCCGTGATCGGACGCGGGCTGACGACGTATTCGCGCAGCACCTTGTCCTGGGCATCGACCTCGATCAGCGCGACGTCATAGGTCCAGAGATCGGCCAGATGCTGGAGCACCCGCTTGGCGTCGGTCTCGTTGAGCTGCGAGCCTTTGATGACACGGTGATGCAGGATCAGCCGGCGGTCGCCGGACAGGTCGACATCGACCACCTCGATATTGGCGTCGATGTAGCCGACGTCGTGCTGCCGCGCCAGCTCGCGCCGGACGCGGCGGAAGCCGCGATCGTCGTGGATGGCGTCGACCCGGATGCCCGCGCGCTCCTCGGGGTCGTCGTGGAGGTGGAACATGCGGAAGTGCCGCATCAGTTTCGGGCTCAGGAACTGGGCGATGAAACTTTCATCGCGGTAGTTGGCCCAGACGTCGCGCAGCACGCCCATCACATCGTTCTTGCCGGCGATATCGGGAAACCACTCGTGGTCTTCGTCTTCCGGATTGGTGACGATGCGCTCGATGTCCTGCATCATGGCGAAGCCGAGCGCATAGGGATTGAAGCCCGAGAAGCGCTGGTCGTCGAATTCGGGCTGGAACACCACATTGGTGTGCGACCCCAGGAATTCGAGGAAATTACCGTCGCTGATGCGGCCCTGCTGATGCAACTGGGTCATGATGCGATAGTGGACGTAGGTCGCCGTCCCCTCGTTCATCACCTTGGTCTGGCTCTGCGGATAGAAATACTGCGCGATGTGTCGGACGATGCGCAGCAGCTCACGCTGCCACGGCGCCAGCCTCGGCGCGCTCTTCTCCAGGAAATAGAGCAGGTTTTCCTGCGGCAGGCCGAGCAGCTTGCGGCGCCGTTCCAGCGAGATCGCGGACCTGGTCTTCGAGGCGCCCTTGGGCACGGTGCGCCAGAGATCGTTGAAGACTTCCTCCTCGTGCTGGCGGCGGCGCCCTGCCCGCTTCTCCTCCTCGCGCAGATCCAGCTTCTTCTTGCCGGGATAGCGGTCGATGCCGTGCGACATCAGCGCATGCGCAGCGTCCAGCGTGCGCTCAACCTCGACGCGGCCGTAGCGCTCCTCGCACTGCATGACGTAGTTCTTGGCGAAATCCAGATAGTCCAGGATGCCTTCCGCATCGGTCCACTGCTTGAACAAATAATTGTTCTTGAAGAAGTGGTTGTGGCCGAAGGCGGCGTGCGCGATCACCAGCGTCTGCATCGTCGCCGTATTCTCCTCCATGAGATAGGAGATGCAGGGCGAGGAATTGATCACGATCTCATAGGCAAGGCCCATCAGGCCCTTGCGGTAGGATGCCTCGTGATACGCGAAATGCTTGCCGAACGACCAGTGCTTGTAAAACAGCGGCATGCCGACGGAGGAATAGGCATCCAGCATCTGCTCGGCGGTGATGACCTCGATCTGGTTCGGGTAGACGTCGAGTCCAAGATCCTTCAGCGCCACCTCCTCGCAGGCATCGGTGATGCGCTGCAAGGTGTGGAAATCCCAATCGGCGCCTTCGAACAAGCGTTCCGTCATGGAGCGGCTTTCTCCTGAGATGTTTCGCGGCGCTGGAACAGGTCGTGGAACACCGGAAAGATCTCGCTGCGCTCGCTGACCTTGCGCATCGAGAGCGGTGCGCCGCTGCTGCGCAGGCGATCGTAAAGGGTCCAGAGCGAGGAATCGGAGAGATCGAAGGCGCTGCCGCCTGCTTCCCCGACCTCGAGATAGGCGAAGAACTGGCAGATCGGCAGGATTTTTTCGGTCAGCAGCAGGCCGGTGAGCTCGCCGTCGGAATAGGAATTGTCGCCGTCGGAGGCCTGGGCTGCGTAGATGTTCCAGTCCGACGGATTGAAGCGCTCGCGCACGATCTCGTTCATCGCCTGCAGCGCGCTGGAGACCAGCGTGCCGCCGGAGGCCGGGCCGTAGAAGAAGGTCTGCTCGTCGACCTCCTCGGCGCGGTCGGTGTGGCGGATGAAGACGATCTCGACATGCTTGTAGCGCCGCTTCAGGAACACGTAGAGCAGCATGTAGAAGCGTTTCGCCAGATCCTTCATGTGCTCGGACATCGAGCCGGAGACGTCCATCAGGCAGAACATCACGGCCTGCGCCACCGGCCGCGGCACCTTCTCGTAGGCGCGATAGCGGATGTCGAGCGGATCGATGAACGGAATGCGCTTCGTCTTCGCCTTCAGCTTCTCGAGCCGGGCGACAAGCTCCACACGTTCGTCCTCGTCGGTGCAGGCAGCGATCGCGGCTTCCAGCTCTTCAATCTCCTCCTTGCTGGGACGCTTGAGCGCGATGCGGCGGGCGAGCGCGAGCTTCACGGTGCGGCTGACCGAGATGTTGGCGGGCGAGCCTGATGTTGTGTAGCCGGCGCGCTGGATGCCTTCGCTCTCGGTCTGCGCGATCTTGCGCTTGGCGAGATCGGGCAGCTCGAGATCGTCGAGGAAGAGATCGACGAATTCGTCGCGGCTGAGCACGAAGCGGAAGGCGTCCTCGCTGTCGCCTTCGCCGGGACCGGAATCCTTGGCGCTGCCCTGGCCGGAGCGCTGGAGATAGTCGCCCTCGACGAACTTCTTGTTGCCGGGCAGCACCATGTCGCGCGTTCCGCCTTCACGCCGGAACCGCGGCTCGTGCATGCCGTCCAGCGGTATCGTGACCTCACCACCCTCCAGAACGTCCTTGATGTCGCGTTCCTGCGAGGTCTTCTTGACGGCGCCCTGCACCAGGGATTTGGCCCGACGCAAGAACCGCTGGCGGTTCTCAAGACTCTTGCCGCCTGGATTCAGGCGCCTGTCAATAATGTGAATGGCCACTTTCTCATCCGCCTCAACCGGCTTGCTTCACGCGCATGTACCATTCGACCAGCCGGCGAACCTGACGCTCGGTGTAGCCGCGCTCCACCATGCGTGCGACGAACTCGCCGTGCTTCTTCTCCGTCTCGCCGTCCTTCTTCGACCCGAACGAGATGACCGGAAGCAGGTCCTCGACCTGAGAGAATATCCGCTTTTCGATGACATCGCGAATCTTCTCGTAGGAGGTCCAGGTCGGATTCTTGCCGCCGTTCTGGGCCCGGGACCGTAACGAGAATTTGACCACCTCGTTCCGGAAGTCCTTGGGGTTGGCGATGCCGGCCGGCTTCTCGATTTTCGTCAATTCCTGGTTCAAGAGTTCGCGATCCAGCAGCTGGCCGGTGTCGGGATCCTTGAAGTCCTGGTCTTCGATCCAGGCGTCAGCGTAATCGACGTAACGGTCGAACAGGTTCTGGCCGTAATCCGAGTAGGATTCGAGATAGGCCTTCTGGATCTCGTTGCCGATGAACTCGGCATAACGCGGTGCCAGATCAGCCTTGATGAATTCGAGATAGCGCTTCTCGACTTCCTCGGGCAGCTGCTCGCGGCGGATCGACTGCTCCAGCGCGTACATCAGATGCACGGCGTCGGCGGCGACCTCCTGCGGATCGTGGTTGAAGGTCGCGGCCAGGATCTTGAAGGCGAAGCGGGTGGAGACACCGTCCATGCCTTCGTCGACGCCGGCGGCATCGCGATATTCCTGGACGCTGCGCGCCTTGGGATCGGATTCCTTCAGGCTCTCGCCGTCATAGACCCGCATCTTGCCGAACAGCGTCGAGTTCTCGTGCTTGCGCAGGCGCGACATCACCGAGAACCGCGCCAGCGTCTCCAGCGTCGAAGGTGCGCAAGGTGCGGCCGCGAGCTCGGAGCCCTGGATCAACTTCTCGTAGATCTTCTGCTCCTCGGTGACCCGCAGGCAGTACGGCACCTTAATGACACAGATGCGGTCGATGAAGGCCTCGTTGTTCTTGTTCGACTTGAAGCTCGCCCACTCGGCTTCGTTGGAGTGCGCGAGGATGGTGCCGGTGAAGGGGATCGCGCCGATATTCTCGGTGCCGATATAATTGCCTTCCTGCGTCGCCGTCAGCAGCGGGTGCAGCATCTTGATTGGCGCCTTGAACATCTCGACGAATTCGAGGATGCCCTGGTTGGCGCGGTTGAGACCGCCGGAATAGCTGTAGGCGTCGGGATCGTTCTGCGCGTAGGTCTCGAGCTTGCGGATGTCGACCTTGCCGACCAGCGAGGAGATGTCCTGGTTGTTCTCGTCACCAGGCTCGGTCTTTGAGACCGCGATCTGGCGCAGCCGCGACGGCTGGATCTTTGCGACACGAAATTGGGAAATGTCGCCGCCGAAGGCCTCGAGCCGCTTGTAGCACCACGGGCTCATCAGGCCGGTGAGGCGCCGGCGCGGAATGCCATACTTCTCTTCCAGCATCGGCCCGAGATGATCGGGATCGAACAGGCTGAGCGGGCTTTCGAACACAGGCGAGAGTTCATCGCCGGCCTTGAGCACGTAGATCGGCTGCACTTCCATCAGCGACTTCAAGCGCTCGGCGAGCGAGGATTTGCCGCCGCCGACTGGGCCGAGCAGATAGAGGATCTGCTTGCGCTCTTCGAGACCTTGCGCCGCATGGCGGAAGAAACCGACGATCCGCTCGATGGTTTCTTCCATGCCGTAGAAGCCGGCGAAGGCCGGATAGGTGCGGATCGTGCGGTTCAAAAAGATACGGCCAAGGCGTGGGTCCTTGGCCGTGTCAATCGTCTGGGGCTCGCCGATCGCCGCTAGTAACCGTTCGGCCGCATTCGCGTATTTCATGGGATCGCTTCGACACGATTCCAGATATTCCGCCATCGACATGTCGTGCTGGCTTCTCGCCTCGAACGACCGAGCGAAAGCGTTGAATAGAGAATCGTTGTACATGATCCCTCTCCGCGTGAGTTCCGCTACAAGCTGAAACGAAAGCAGTTACTGGACCGTTCCTCAGGCCGCTTTACGAATCAGCGTGAGCACATGACGATCATTGGACACCCGGGTGCCGATACGACGCAACGTACAAGGTAGGCACTCGCTGAATTACGAACAGGCACTTGCCTGTAATTTGTGCGAATCTCTATCTATCTTGGCTCATTTCCAGAAATTGTCACTCGCTCGCCACATCCGGGCAATACCGGAGACGAGTGCCTCCGGCACTGCAACATGACGATCTGCCAGCGGCGAACTTATGACGCTTGCAGGGCGATACCTTGCGTGCCGCGTTCATCTTCCTGCTGCAATGCGGTGCATGGGCTGCATGCAGCATGAATGTCGCGGCAAGCGCGCAGCGCTGTATCAAAAACGGTCGCCAAACCCTCCGAACGGATAACGTGGTTCTGCGTGGCGGCAAGCGGCCGCGCCATCGCGAGGCGCGCCGCGACCGGGAGCCGCACGACGGATTGACCGATGTCCAGATCATGGGATGCGGCGAAGCAGACGGCCGACGCGATCGTTGGCCGGTGATCGGCGACGGCGTCGGGACGTGCGTGCATGCTTTCCCCCAGCATGGCCATTCGCGATGGAGCCAATGACGATCGGCCAATGACGATCAGACGGATCGATAACCGCTGACGACACTCCGCGACGCGACAGATGTCCTCACGCAACAACACGTCGGCCGAACCATCCCGGCCAAATTATTATTACGCAAAAGCACGACTGCCGCCTGGATCGCCATGATCGCGACGGAGTTACTCTCGGAGAATGACGCCAATACCCTTGATTGGTTCCCTCCCGGGAGCATGTGAGCTAAAGGATAGCGCGTCAGGACCGGCGCGGAAACCCCCTCCGCCCGCAGGCTTGGAGATAAATAAGCATCATGAATCCCGTCAAAGAACTGGAAAAGCACGGACAAGCCGTCTGGCTGGACTTCCTCGCCCGTGGCTTCATCGCCAAAGGCGACTTGAAGCGGCTGATCGACACCGACGGCCTCAAGGGCGTCACCTCCAATCCGTCGATCTTCGAGAAGGCGATCGGCAGCTCGGACGAATACGACGGCTCGATCGGCAAGGCGCTGAAGCGCGGCGACCGGACCGTGGCCGATTTGTTCGAGGCAGTCGCCGTCGAGGATATCCAGAATGCCGCCGACGTGCTGCGCCCGGTCTATGACCGCCTCAAGGGCCATGACGGCTATGTCAGCCTCGAGGTCTCGCCCTATCTGGCGATGGACACCGCCGGCACGGTCGCCGAAGCGCGGCGGCTCTGGAAGGACGTCAACCGCAAGAACCTGATGGTGAAGGTGCCGGCGACGCGGGAAGGCCTGCCGGCGATCGAGCAGCTCACCGGCGACGGCATCAGCATCAACATCACGCTGTTGTTCTCGAAGGCGGTCTATCTGGAGGTCGCCGAGGCCTATCTCGCCGGTCTTGAAAAATACGTCGCCGGCGGCGGCGATCCGTCGCATGTCTCGAGCGTGGCGAGCTTCTTCGTCAGCCGCATCGATTCGATGGTCGACAAGCAGCTCGACGAGAAGATCGCACGCGCCAACGATCCATCCGAGAAGGAGCGGCTTGCCGCACTCAAGGGCAAGGTCGCGATCGCCAACGCCAAGGTCGCCTACCAGGATTACAAGCGCCTGTTCGCAGGTCCCCGCTGGGACAAGCTCGCCGCCAAGGGCGCCAAGCCGCAGCGCATGCTGTGGGCCTCGACCGGCACCAAGAACAAGGACTACAGCGACGTTCTCTATGTCGAGGAGCTGATCGGCCCTAACACCATCAACACCATGCCGCCGGCGACGCTGGATGCGTTCCGCGACCACGGCAAGCTGCGCGACAGCCTTGAAGACAACATCGATGACGCGCACCGGGTGCTGGAAGAGCTGGAGCGCTCGGGCGTCTCGCTCGATGCGATCACCGAGGAGCTCGTCAAGGACGGCGTCAAGCAGTTCGCCGATGCCGCCGACAAGCTCTATGGCGCGGTCGCCCACAAGCGCGCAACCGTACTCGGACCCGCGATCGACCGCCAGCAGCTCTCGCTCGGTGACGGCCTCGGCAAGGCCGTGGCCAAAAGCACCGAGGAATGGCGCGCATCGGCCAAGATCCGCAGGCTGTGGCAGCGCGACAAGTCGGTCTGGACCGGGACGGACGAGGACAAATGGCTCGGCTGGCTCGACAGCGCGGCAAAAGCCGACGTCGCCGACTATGAGGACTATGCCAACCGCGTGAAGGGCCAGAAATTCTCCGACGCCGTCGTGCTCGGCATGGGCGGATCGAGCTTGGGCCCGGAGGTGCTGGCCGAGACCTTTGCAAGGAAGGCGGGCTTCCCGAAGCTGCACGTGCTGGATTCCACCGATCCGGCGCAGGTGCGGGCGATGGAGGCCAAGATCGACATCGCCAACACCGTGTTCATCGTCTCCAGCAAGTCCGGCGGCACCACCGAGCCGAACGCGATGAAGGATTATTTCCATCAGCGCGTGGCGCAGGCGCTCGGCCCGAAGGCCAAGACCGGCTTCCGCTTCATCGCGGTGACCGATCCCGGCTCCTCGCTGGAGAAGGCGGCGAAGAAGCTGAACTATGCCCGTGTCTTCCATGGCGAGCCCTCGATCGGCGGCCGCTATTCGGTGCTGTCGCCGTTCGGCCTGGTGCCGGCGGCCACGGCCGGCATCGACGTCAAGACCTTCATCAAGCACGCGCTCTCGATGGCGCGCTCCTGCGGACCGGACGTGCCGCCAGCTGAGAACCCGGGCGTGCAGCTCGGCCTCGCCATGGGCCTTGCGGGCCTGGAAGGCCGCGACAAAGTGACGATCCTGTCATCGAAGAAGATCGCCGATTTCGGCGCCTGGGCCGAACAGCTCATTGCGGAATCGACCGGCAAGGAGGGCAAGGGTCTGATCCCGATCGCCGGCGAACCACTGGGCGCGTCCTCGCTCTACGGCAACGATCGCTTCTTCATCGACATCCGCACCGAGGGCGAGACAGACGCCGCACACGATTCGGCGCTTGCCGGGATCGAAGCGGCCGGCCATCCCGTCGTGCGCATCGTCATGAAGTCGATCGATCATCTCGGCCAGGAATTCTTCCGCTTCGAGATGGCGACCGCGGTGGCGGGCTCGATCCTCGGCATCAACCCGTTCGACCAGCCCGACGTCGAAGCGGCGAAGATCAAGACCCGCGAGCTGACGTCCGCGTATGAGAAGACCGGCGCGCTGCCGGCCGAAGAGCCCGTGGTCAGCACCGCGGAGTTCGACCTCTACACCAACGACACCAACGCCGCCGCGTTGCGCACGATGGGAGCCAATGGCGACCTCACCTCCTGGCTCAGGGCACATATCACGCGCTCGCGGCGCGGCGACTATTTTGCCCTGCTTGGCTACATCGCGCGCGACAAGGCGACGATCGAGGCGCTGCAGGAGATGCGAACCGCCGTGCTCGAGAAGCGACATCTGGCGACCGCCGCCGAATTTGGCCCGCGCTTCCTGCACTCCACGGGACAGGCCTACAAGGGCGGGCCCGACAGCGGCGTGTTCCTCCAGATCACCGCTGACGATGCCAAGGACCTGGCCGTGCCGGGCCAGAAGGCGAGCTTCGGCGTGATCAAGGCGGCGCAGGCGCGCGGCGATTTCGACGTGCTCACCGAGCGCGGCCGGCGCGCGCTCCGGGTGCACTTGAAGGGTCCGCTCAAGAAGGGTCTCGCGGCGCTCAATGCGGCGCTCACTGACGCGCTGAATTAAAGGACATCGCAAATGCAACTCGGCATGATCGGCCTCGGCCGGATGGGCGGCAACATCGTTCGCCGGCTGATGCGCCACGGCCATTCGACCGTGGTCTATGACAAGGACGCCAAGGCCGTCGCTGGTCTCGCCGCGGACGGCGCAGTCGGCTCGGCGACACTCGAGGAGTTCATCTCGAAACTGGAGCGGCCGCGCACGGCCTGGGTGATGCTGCCTGCCGGCCGCATCACCGAGCAAACCATCGATACGATCGCGGGCGTGATGCAGGACGGCGACGTCGTCATCGACGGCGGCAACGCTTTTTGGCAGGACGACGTCCGGCGCGGCAAGGCGCTGAAGGCGCGCGGCATCCACTATGTCGACGTCGGCACCTCCGGCGGCGTCTGGGGGCTCGACCGCGGCTACTGCATGATGATCGGTGGCGAGAATCCGGTGGTCGACCGGCTCGATCCGATCTTCGCGGCCCTTGCGCCCGGCGCCGGCGATATTCCGCGCACCGAAGGACGTGATGGACGTGATCCGCGCATTGAGCAGGGCTACATCCACGCCGGCCCGGTCGGCGCAGGCCATTTCGTCAAGATGATCCACAACGGCATCGAATACGGCCTGATGCAGGCCTATGCCGAAGGGTTCGACATTCTCAAGAACGCCAATATCGATGCGCTGCCCGCAGATCATCGCTACGATTTCGACCTCGCCGACATCGCCGAAGTCTGGCGGCGCGGCAGCGTGATCCCGTCCTGGCTGCTCGATCTCACCTCGACCGCACTCGCCGACAGCCCGCAACTGGCGGAGTATTCCGGCTTCGTCGAGGATTCCGGCGAGGGACGCTGGACCGTGAATGCGGCGATCGACGAAGCCGTGCCGGCCGAAGTTTTGACCGCGGCGCTCTACACACGTTTCCGTTCCCGCAAGGAACACACCTTCGCCGAAAAAATTCTCTCGGCGATGCGCGCGGGGTTCGGAGGACACAAGGAGCCGAAGCAGCCGGACGCTTCGAAGCCCAAATAAAAGCTGAAGTAACAAGCAACAACGCGAAGGCCAATCGTGACAAAAGATCCGCAGTCCAAGCGCAAGCCGGAAAATTGCGCCTTCGTCATTTTCGGCGTCACCGGCGACCTCACGCACCGTCTCGTGATGCCGTCTCTGTACAATCTGGCCGCCGAGCACCTGCTGCCGGAAAAGTTCTGCGTCGTCGGCGTGGCCCGCAAGGGCCAGTCCGATGACGAATTGCATGACAGCCTGTTGAAGGGCCTGAAGCAATTCGCAACGCGGCCCGTGGACGACGATATCGCCGAGAGGCTGCTGCAATGTCTCACCTTCGTCGAAGCCGATCCGAAGGACCCGCCCTCGTTCGATCGCTTGCGCGAGCATCTGGATTCGCTGGAATGCGCGCAGGACACCGGCGGCAACCGGCTGTTCTATCTGGCGACCCCGCCTGCCGCGTTCGCACCGACCGCCCGCGAGCTCGGCCGCACCGGCATGATGAAGGAGAACGGCGCCTGGCGGCGGCTGGTGATCGAAAAGCCGTTCGGTACCGATCTCGCATCAGCCAAGGCGCTGAATGCCGAGCTCCTGAAGATCATGGAGGAGCACCAGATCTACCGGATCGATCATTATCTCGGCAAGGAGACGGTGCAGAACATTCTGGTGCTGCGCTTCGCCAACGGCATGTTCGAGCCGATCTGGAATCGCAACCATATCGACCACATCCAGATCACCGTCGAAGAGAAGCTCGGCGTCGGCCACCGCGGCGGGTTCTACGACGCCACCGGCGCGCTGCGCGACATGGTGCCGAACCATCTGTTCCAGTTGATGTCGCTGATCGCGATGGAGCCGCCGGCGCGCTTCGACGCGCATTCCGTCCGCTCCGAGAAGGCCGAGGTGCTGACCGCGATCCAGCAGCCGAACCAGGAGGAAGCGCTGAGAAACTCAGTGCGCGCGCAATATCTCGCGGGCCGGATCGGCGACGACGAGATCACTGACTATCGCAAGACCGAGGACGTCAAGCCCGGCAGCACCACCGAGACCTTTGTCGCGCTGAAGTTGATGATCGACAATTGGCGCTGGGCCGGCGTGCCGTTCTATCTCCGTACCGGCAAGGCGCTCGGTCACAAGCGCACCGAAGTCGCGATCAAGTTCAAGCAGGCGCCGCTGTCGATGTTCTCGGGCACCGACGTCGATCGCTTGTCGCAGAACTTCCTGACCATCGGCATTGCGCCGACCGAGACGATCGAGCTTCAGTTCAACGCCAAGATCCCGGGACCGAGCATCACCATCGACGGCGTCGAGATGAAGTTCAAGTACGGCGACTATTTCCGGGCCGATCCCTCCACCGGCTACGAGACGCTGATCTACGACTGCATGATCGGCGACAACATCCTGTTCCAGCGCGCCGACGGCATCGAGGCCGGATGGCAGGCGGTGCAGCCGTTCCTGGATGCCTGGAAGACCGCAGGCACCAACGGCATCGAAACCTATGATGCCGGTAGCGACGGCCCGGCCTGCGCCGATGAGCTGCTGCGGCGCGACGGCCGCAGCTGGCGGAAGTTTTCGTGATGGCCGCGGCCGACCAGCCGAAGCTGATTGTCGTCGCTGACACTGAGGCGCTGGCGCGAACCGCGGCCGAACGAGTGATGGCGCGGATTGCGGCCAATCCCGGCCGCATCGCGATCTGCCTGACCGGCGGCTCGAGCCCGAAGAAGCTCTATCAGCTGCTCGGCAGCGACGCCAGGCGCAGCAAAATCCCGTGGGATCGCGTGCACTGGTTCATTGGCGACGAGCGTTTTGTCCCCGACAGCGATGCCCTCAACAACATGGCGGTCGCGCGCGCGACGTTTCTCGATCGCAACGCGCCCGCCGGCCATATCCACCCGATTCCAACCAGGGTTGATAATCCGGACCGGAGCGCCGAGGCCTATGCGCACGAACTGCAGGCCTTCTACGGTGCTGAAAGCCTCGATCCGGCGCGGCCGCTGTTCGATCTCGTCCTGATGGGCGCGGGCCCTGACGGCCACACCGCCTCGCTGTTTCCCGGCTATCCCGCCACCGAGGAGACCGCGCGCTGGGTCGTCGGCGTGCCAAAGGCCAATGTCGCGCCGTTCGTGCCGCGGGTCTCGCTCACCCTGCCCGCGTTGGCGTCGTGCTACGAAATGCTGTTCGAGATCGCCGGGCATGACAAGCAACCGATCTTGACGCGCCTGCTCAATGGCGAGACTTTGCCGGCTGTACGCGCGCGCTCGAATGGTGAGACCGTCTGGCTGATCGACCAGGCCGCGCTTCCGGAGGGAATTCGTGGCGGGCGTTAAAGCACCTTGTGCGTTGATCGTGATGGGCGTGTCGGGCTCGGGCAAGAGCACAGTTGCAAAGGCGCTTGGCGAGCGTCTCGGCTGGCGGTTCGAGGATGGCGACAGCTTTCACCCCGCCAGCAATGTCGAGAAGATGAAGGCCGGCCATCCGCTCACCGACGAGGACCGCTGGCCCTGGCTCAACGCCATCGCCGACGAGATTGCGCGGGTCTGCAACAAGGACGAGCACGTCATCATCGCCTGTTCGGCGCTCAAGCACACCTATCGCGACGTGCTGCTGCGCGGACGCGACGACGTGCGCTTCGTCTTCCTGAAGGGCACGCAGGAGCTGATCGCCGACCGGCTCGCGCATCGCAAGGGCCATTTCATGCCGCCCGGGCTGCTCACCAGCCAGTTCAACACGCTGGAGCCGCCGGAGGCGAGCGAGCACGTCATCACGGCGTCGATCGACGAGACCGTCGAGGCCATCGTCGACGGTATCGTGCGGCAGCTGAAATTCGACGGCGCAAAAAATAAGGCTCAGCCATGACGAAAATCTCACTGGTCGTCTCCGACGTCGACGGCACGCTGCTCACCAAGGACAAGACGCTGACGAACCGCGCGCGGTCCGCGGTGCAGAAGCTGCACCAGGCCGGCATCGGCTTCACCATCACCTCAAGCCGCCCTGCGATCGGCATGCGCTTCCTGATCGAGCCGCTGGCGCTGTGGCTCCCGGTCGGCCCGTTCAACGGCTCCTCGATCATCGACCCCGAGATGAAACCGGTCGAGCAGCATTTGCTCCCGAAAAGCGCGGCCGAGCGGAGCTTGCAGATCCTCCGTGAATTCGGCGCCGACATCTGGCTGTTCACCACCGACAAATGGCTGATCGACAATGCCAGGGGCAGCTATGTCGCGCATGAGCAGCGCACGATCCGCGCCGATCCGACCATCGTGACGGATTTTTCGCCGCACCTCGCCAGCGCCTGCAAGATCGTCGGTGCCAGCGCCGATGCGGCAGGGCTCGAGGCTTGCGAGAAGGCGATGCAGCAGGCACTCGGCAGCGAGGCCACCGCGGTTCGCTCGCAAACTTATTATCTCGACATCACCCCGCCCGGCTTCGACAAGGGCACGTTCGTGCAGGCCATGGCCAAGCGGCTGGGCATTTCGACCGACGCGGTCGCCACCATCGGCGACATGCAGAACGATCTCGCCATGTTCCGCGTCAGCGGCACCTCGATCGCCATGGGCAACGCCACCGACAGCGTCAAGGAGCAGGCCACCAACGTCACCGCGACCAACGAGCAGGACGGCTTTGCGGAAGCGATGGAGATGATCTTGAAGCGGAACGGGGTTGGTTAGGCGGGCCGCCGGCTGGCTTCAACCTCTCCCGCTTGCGGGAGAGGTCGCCGCGTAGCGGCGGGTGAGGGCTCTCTCCTCTCGGGGCCCTCGCTCGCGGAAACACCCCCACCCCTGTCCTCCCCCGCAAGCGGGAGAGGGAGCGCACCTGCGCCGGTGACGCAGTCAAGGCGCTCACTGCTTCGACCGCTGCATCGCCGGCTTCTCGCCTGCGTGCCTTGCGGCCGAGAGATTGTGCGCAGCGTTGATGAGCGCGATGTGGGTCAATGCCTGCGGAAAATTGCCGGTCTGACGGCGCGCCATGGAATCATATTCCTCGGCCAATAGCCCGACATCGTTCGCAAGTCCCGCGACGCGGTCGAACATCTCTTGCGCCTTGTCGAGATTGCCCGCCAGCACATGGGCGTCGGCCAGCCACAGCGTGCAGGCCAGGAACGCGCCCTCGATCGGCTGCTTTTCCCCGGATATCTCGCGCGGATCGTGCCGCAGCACGAAGCCGTCGCGCATCATGTATTTCTCGACGGCCGCGATGGTGCCGCGGATGCGGGGATCCGACGCCGGCAGGAAGCCGACGGCCGGTAGCAGCAGCAGGCTGGCGTCGAGCATTTTTGAGCCGTAGGACTCGACGAAGGCGTACTCCGCCGCGTCAAAGCCCATGTGGCAGACGTCGCGGTGAATGGCCTCGCGCAAGGCGCGCCAGTGCAAGAGCGGCGCCTTGAAATCAAAGGTCTCGGCGCTCTTGATGCCGCGGTCGAAAGCGACCCAGGTCATGACCTTGGAGAAGACGTAGTGCCGGGGCTCGCCGCGGCGCTCCCAGATGCCGTGATCGGGCTGGTCCCAGACCTCGGCGAGATGGTTGAGCACGTTGCATTCCAACGCCCAGGTCTCGTCGTCGAGCTTCAGTTTCGCCATCCGCGACTGGTGGAAGGCGTCGATCAACTCGCCATAGACGTCGAGCTGGAGCTGCGCATGCGCGGCATTGCCGATGCGCACCGGCTGCGCGCCTTCATAGCCATCGAGCCAGCCCGCCTCCCATTCCAGCAATCGCCGGTGGCCCCAGATGCCGTACATGATCTGCATGCTCGACGGAGAACCGGCGGCCGCGCGCAACAGCCAATTGTGCCAGGCCGAGGCTTCCTCGGTATAGCCGGAGTTCATCAGCGCCAGCAGCGTGAAGGTGGCGTCGCGCAACCAGCAGAAGCGATAGTCCCAATTCCTGGCACCGCCGAGCTTTTCCGGCAACGAGGTGGTGGGCGCGGCGACGATGCCGCCTGTGGGCGCAAACGTCAGCGCCTTCAGCGTGATCAGCGAGCGCAGGATGAGATCGTGATACTCGCCGTCGCGCGTGCAATGGCTGCACCATTCCTTCCAGAATGTCTCGGTCTCCTGGAGCGCGATCTCCGCGTCGATCGGCTCGGGCGGATCGAGATGCGAGGGACCATAGGTCAGGACGAACGGCACGGTCTCGCCGGCGTTGACCACGAACTCGGCAACCGTCGTCAGATCCTGGCCGCGAGTCTCGACCGGCGTGCGCAGCACGGTCATGTCAGGGCCGGCGACCGCCAGCAGCGAGCGGTCCTCGCAGCGGCGCACCCAGGGAATGTCGATGCCGAAGCCGAAGCGGATCACGAGCTCCATTCGCATCTTCACCGTGCCGCTCACGCCGCGCACCAGCCGCACGATGTCGGAGGCCTTGCCGCGCGGCGGCATGAAATCGATCAGCGCGACGGTGCCGCTCTTCGTTTCAAACCGTGTTTCGAGGATGAGGGTGTCGCCGAGATAGCGGCGCGAGATCGTGATGATGTCGTCGCTCGGCGCGACCAGCCAGCGGCCGTTCTTGTGCGTGCCGAGGATCGCGGCAAAGCAGGCGTCGGAATCGAAGGCCGGCCAGCACAACCAGTCGATCGAGCCGTTGCGCCCGACCAGCGCTGCGGTCTCGCAGTCGCCGATCAACGCATAATTCTCGATCTTCTCTGACAATGTCGTGCAAGCCTTAAAATCTCCGGCGGGTCAACTCCCGCCGGGCAACGAACGTTCCCGCGTCGCCGCCTTCAAAGCCTTGAGATCGACCTTCGAGGCGATCTTGTCGAGCGCAACCGGCAGACGCTGGCGCCAGTTCGGATGCTCGTCGATCGTGCCGGGAATATTGGGCTGGTCGATCACGCCGAGCAGATCCTCCATCGACACTGCGAGCAGCCGCGACGGCGTGCGCGACAGGAAATTGAGCACCGAATAGAGATCGTTGGCGCTGATGCCGTTCTGACGCAATATCTGGTCGAGCCCACCGAGCGCATCCCAGCGCGCCTGGTCGTCCTCGCCGGGATCGAGCCCGAGCGAGCGCTTCATCCTGAGATCGCTGAACGAGCGCCAGCCCGCATAGGTGCAGAGATCATGCGTGTTCAGCGTCACCAGTGCGTTCGGCCGGTAGTGGTCCGTGTTGCGGAAATGACCGGCATCGTCCCGCTCGAACATCATGACAAGGTACGACCAGATGCCGAAATCCTGCATGGTCTCGCGAAAACCTTCCGGCACGGTGCCGAGATCTTCGCCGATCACGATGCATTTATGGGTGACGCTCTCGCGCACGACGGCGGCGAGCAGCGCCTCGAGCGGCATTTGCACATAGGCGCCGTTGTCGGGCTTGAAGCCGCGTGGCACCAGGTACAACCGCTTCAGTCCCAGCACGTGATCGAGCCGGATCGCACCGGCATGCCGCATCGAGGCAGCCACCATGTCGGCGAACGGCACGAAGGATTGTGCCTCCAGGCCGCCGGCGTTGAAGCCGGCGAGGCCCCAATCCTGCCCGACGGTATTGAGCACGTCGGGCGGCGCGCCGACCGCAAGGTGGCGGGAGATCGCCGTCTGCTCGTTCCAGGCATCAAAACCGTTGGACTGGACGCCGACGGCGACATCGAGATAGAGCCCGACGCGCATGCTGAGCTCCGCCGACAGCGCCTTGGCGGCGCGCAATTGGCTGTCCGCCGTCCATTGCACGAATTCGACGAACTCGACCTCGCGCTTGTCGGGACCGTTGCGCAAGCCCGCGCATTTGGCATCGTCCGGTTGCTGCCATTCCACCGGCCAGTCCCACCACGGCGCGTTGAAGCGATGGCGCAGTACCTCGAAGCAGGCAAAGCGGGACAGCAACGCCCCCCGGTCCGCGCGGAAGGCATCGAACCGGCTGCGGCGGACGCCGCTCGCGCTTTTCACGAAACTGTCAAAGGCGGCGCGCAGGCCCAGCCATTTCAGCGCCGCCATATCAACATAAGGGACGCGATCACCTTCGCGCAGCCGCGCGGCGGTCGCTGCCGCGTCCGGGATGAGGTCGGCCGAAAATTCCGGGATGGCCTCGACGTCGATATAGAGCGGATTGAGAAACAGCCGGCTGTTCGGCGAATACGGGCTGCAATCGCCCGGCTGATCGTCGAACAGGACGTGCAGCGGATTGAGCCCGACGCCGTCGGCGCCCAGCTGCCTTGCGAGCCTGACCAGCCCTGCCAGATCGGTGAAATCGCCGATGCCCCAGTTGCTATCTGAGCGGACGCTGTAGAGCTGCACGGCGAGGAGCCAGCCGCGGTCGAAATCGCCGCCGAAAGCACGCTCCGGTGCCACGATCATCGGCACCTCTTCCGTCGCACCAGCGGCATCAGTCAGCGTCAGCCGGTGATAGCCAAGCGGCAGGCCGGCCGGCCAGGCGATCACCGGCTCGCGCGTCTCGCCTTGCGCGATCACATTGCCGTCGCCGGTAACCTTCCATTGCAGCGGCGCAGCGCCGGTGGCCGCCAGTTCGGTGCGGGGATTGCCGAGTGCGCGAACCACGACCGGCCCGCTGACGAAGCGGTAAACCCGCTTCTCCGGCAGGGCGTCGAGGATGGATTTGAGCGCCTCGGGCGCGGTGACCCGCAGCTTTCCGAGGGCATCGACGAATTCGGATTGAACGCCCTTGATCCGGGCTTGAGCTAAAAGGTCCATTCGGCACGCAGCTTGCAAGCCATCAACTGGCCGGGGGGCATTGATTTTAACGTGATCGCGGAAGAGGTTAGTCGCACTTAACTCACAAACCGCGCCTGCCGTTCCCAGGGGAACCAATGACACACAAGCGGCTTTCTATATAGGTATCAAGCATAGGTTCCCGACAAGGGAAACGGGCCCCTGCTTTCTTGTCAATGGCATCACCGTGAACAAGACAATTCAAACTGTCGAGAGTGCCGCTTCAGGCAGCGCTTTCCTGATCGAAGACGTCTATCCGTTGGTCGATGGCGGCCGCTTTGCCGTGAAGCGGATCGCGGGCGATCGGGTCGAGGTGTGGGCCGACATCTACCGCGACGGCGACGCCACAATCAGCGCCGCGCTGATCTGGCGCGGCGAGCAGGACCGGGAATGGCGGCGCGAACCGATGACCCATCACGCTGATGACCGCTGGTCGGGCGCGTTCACGCCGGTCGAGCCCGGCCAGTTTGTCTATGCCATCGAAGCCTGGACCGACGAATTCGCCACCTGGCGTCACGGGCTCGAGCGCAAGCGGCTGGCCGGCGGCGACGTCACGCTCGATGCGATCGAGGGAGCGGGCCTCCTGACCAAGGCGCACGGCGCGCCGCAGGATGCCGCGGCCGTGATCGTCAGGCAATGCGAGGACTATCTCGGCAGCGGGGATGTCGCGCCGCTGCTCGCGACCGAACTGAGCGAGGCCATGGCCGAGAGCCAGGCTCGCCCCGACCTGACCCGTTCGCCGCTCTTCCCGTTGATCATCGACCGCGACAGGGCGCGCTTCGGCGCCTGGTACCAGATGATGCCGCGCAGCCAGAGCCAGGTCGCCGGCCGGCACGGCACACTCCGCGACTGCATCGCCCGCGTGCCTGATATCGCCGCCATGGGCCTTGACGTGCTGTATTTCACGCCGATCCACCCGATCGGCCGTACCCGCCGCAAGGGCCGCAACAATGCGCCTGTCGCAACCGAGGGCGAGCCCGGCTCACCCTACGCGATCGGCGCGGCCGAAGGCGGGCACGACACGCTGCATCCCGAGCTCGGCACCATCGAGGATTTCCGCGCGCTGGTCGCGACCTGCCTCGAATACGGCCTCGAGCTCGCGCTCGATTTTGCCGTGCAATGCTCGCCGGATCATCCCTGGCTGACGCAGCATCCGGAATGGTTCAAATGGCGGCCGGACCGCTCGGTGCGGACGGCGGATGGCCCCTATTCCGATATCGTCATCCCTGACTTCGCGTCCGTCGACCGGATTGGACTGTGGAACGCGTTCCGCGATGCCATGCTGTTCTGGATCGATCATGGTGTTACCATCTTTTCGATCGACAATCACGACACTGCGCCGCTTCCATTCTGGGAGTGGCTGATCCGCGACATTCGCCTGCGGCATCCCGAGGTGATCCTGTTCTCCAAGACCTTTGCACGACCGAAGCTGATGAAGGGACTCGCCAAGCTCGGCTTCGCGCAGTCCTTCAGCTATTTCCCCTGGCGCACGGCGAAATGGGAGCTGGAGCAATATCTCGGTGAGCTTGCACACTATCCCGAGCGCGACTTCTACCGGGCGAACCTGTTCGTCAACACCCCGGATCTGCTGCCCTATCATCTCCAGAGTGGCGAAGCCTGGATGTTCAAGTCGCGCGTTTCGCTGGCGGCAACGCTGTCGGGCAATTACGGCCTCTACAGCGGCTTCGAGCTGCTCGAGCACGACGCCGTCCCCGGCCATGAAGAATATCAGGATTCCGAGAAGTACCAGATCAAGCAGCGTGACTGGGACAAGCCCGGCAATATCAAGCCCTACATCACCGCGCTCAACCGCATCCGCAACGACAACGCGGCGCTTCAGCAGAGCACCAATCTGCGCGTCCTCGGCATCGAGGACAACGAGACCATCGCCTTCGTGAAGGAGACAGCCGAACCGGCCAACACTGTTGTCGCGGCCATCGCCCTCTCGCGCCATGTGCGCGAGTTCTGGTTGCCGCTCGGCGACCTCACGATCGACGTCGGCGGCGAACGCCGCCACGTCACGACAATCGAAAATCTCATGACAGGCGAACAGTCCCGCATCGAATGGGGCGGGATCAGGTTGCGTATCGATCCCGACCGCGATCCGGCGGTGCTATTCCGCTGCCTGGCGTAAGGATCACGCCATGAATGTACTGTCTTCCGTCGACACCAAGAAGGCCGAGGCTGCCGAGATCGTGGATGAGCTCTGGTACAAGGACGCCATCATCTACCAGCTCCACGTCAAGGCGTTTGCCGACAGCAACAATGACGGCATCGGCGATTTCGCAGGGCTGACCGAAAAGCTGGCCTATCTGCAGGATCTCGGCGTCACCGCGCTGTGGCTGCTGCCATTCTATCCCTCGCCCGGTCGCGACGACGGCTACGACATCGGCGACTACGGCTCGATCAATCCCGATTTCGGGACGATGAAGGACTTCAAGCGCTTCATCCAGGAAGCGCAGAAGCGGGGCTTGCGCGTCATCACCGAGCTCGTCGTCAATCACACCTCGGACCAGCACAACTGGTTCAAGCGCGCGCGCCGCAGCCCTGCAGGCTCGAGCGCCCGCAACTGGTACGTCTGGAGCGACACCGACCAGAAATACCAGGACACACGGATCATCTTCACCGATACCGAGAAATCCAACTGGACCTGGGATCCCGAGGCCGGCGCGTTCTACTGGCATCGTTTCTTTTCGCACCAGCCCGACCTCAACTTCGACAACCCACGCGTCGTCAGCGCCATTATCCAGGTGATGAAGCGCTGGCTGGATGCCGGCGTCGACGGCTTCCGGCTGGATGCCATTCCGTATCTCTGCGAGCGCGAGGGCACCTCCAACGAGAACCTCCCCGAGACGCATGCCATCATCAAGCGCCTGCGCCATGAGCTGGATTCCTACTCCAAGGGAAAGCTGCTGCTGGCCGAGGCCAACCAATGGCCCGAGGACGTGCAGGAATATTTCGGCCGCGGCGACGAATGCCACATGGCCTACCATTTCCCGCTGATGCCACGCATCTACATGGCGATCGCGCAGGAGGACCGTTTTCCGATCACCGACATTCTGCGCCAGACGCCGGACATTCCGGCGAGCTGTCAATGGGCGCTGTTCCTGCGCAACCACGACGAATTGACGCTGGAGATGGTCACCGACGTCGAGCGCGACTATCTCTGGACCACCTATGCCAACGATCCCCGCGCGCGCATCAATGTCGGCATCCGCAGGCGTCTCGCGCCGCTGATGGACAATGACCGGCGCAAGATCGAGCTGATGAACTCGCTGCTGCTGTCGTTCCCCGGCACGCCGATCATCTATTACGGCGACGAGATCGGGATGGGTGACAACATCTATCTCGGCGATCGCAACGGTGTGCGCACGCCGATGCAGTGGAGCCCGGACCGCAATGGCGGCTTCTCCCGCGCCGATCCGGCCCGCCTCTATGCGCCGCCCATCATGGATCCTGTCTACGGCTACGATTCGGTCAACGTGGAGGCGCAGTCGCGCAGCCTGTCGTCGCTGCTGAGCGCCACCAAGCGGCTGATCTCGGTACGCAAGTCGACGCTGGCCTTCGGCCGCGGCACCATGACCTTCATCCGCCCGGCGAACCGCGCCGTGCTGGCTTATGTCCGGCAATATCACGACGAGGTTATTCTTTGCGTCGCCAACCTCTCGCGCGCCGCGCAAGCGACCGAGCTCGATCTGTCGCCGTGGAAGGACCGCATCCCGCAGGAGATGCTCGGGCGCACGCGCTTCCCCCCGATCGGCGAGCTGCCCTATATGATCACGCTCGGGCCTTACGGCTTCTACTGGTTCCAGCTCCAGGAGCGCGACAAGTCCGAGCCGGTGACGCCACGCGCGGTGCCGGAGTTCGAAACGCTGGTGGTGCCACTCAATTCGAATTGGGTGTCGCTCGCGCGCGAGCGCGGCGTGTTCGAGCGCGAGGTGCTGCCGGGCTTCCTGTCGCGGACACGCTGGTATCCCGAGCACAATCCCAAGCACATCAAGGCCACGTTGACCTCGGCGGTGCCGTTCAGCGACATCGGTGACAACCGGCCCTGGATCGCGTTCTTTGAGACGGCGCAGGACGACGTCACGATACGCTACGTGCTGCCAATGCAGATCGAGTGGGTGCGGTTCGACCGCGAGCGCTTCAACCCCAAGGCGCTCGCCGCCGTGCGCCAGGGCGCCCGCGAAGGTACGCTGCTCGACGTCGCGACCGACCAGATCTTCATCGGGCTTTTCCTGCGAGGCTTGTCGCAGAGCCTCGTTGTGGACGAAAACAATCTCCGACTGGAGTTCAAGGCCACCAGCCGGTTCGCGGAATACACCATCAAGGAGCCCGCGCGCATCCGGGCGGTCGAGCAATCGAACAGCACGGCCCTGGTCGACAACCAGTATGTCGCCAAGATCCATCGCCAGCTCGAAAGCGGTATCAATCCCGAGATCGAGATCGGCTGTTACCTGACAGAGGTCGCCCGCTTCGCCAATGCGCCGGCGCTGCTTGGTAGTGTCGAACTGGTCGAGGGCGATCGTCGCAGCGCCGTCGGCGTTTTGCACGCCTATGTCGAAAACCAGGGCGACGGCTGGGCCGTGACCATCGGCTATCTCGACCGCTACATCGATGAGCAGCGATTGGGGCCGGTGGACGAGATGCCCCGGGCAACCCAGGAGCAGGCGCCCTACCTGCACTTCATGGCGCAGACCGGCCGGCGGCTGGCCGAGCTGCACGTGGCGCTCGCCGCAGCAAAGTCCGCCGATCTTGCCCCTGAAGCGATTGGTCCTGCGGACGTCAAGCGCTGGACGTCCGACCTCAAGGGACGGGCCGAGCGGGTCTTCGAGCGCCTCGCCGACAGCCGCGATGGCCTGCGCGAGGCTGACCGGCCCCTGATCGACCGGCTGGTCGCGCTACGCGCGACCCTTCCGGACCATATCAACGCGCTCTTGCCATCCGACATCGGCGGGTTGAACATCCGTCATCATGGCGACTTCCGCCTCGGGCAAACTCTGATCGTGAAGGACGACATCTTCATCATCGATTTCGACGGCGATCCGCATCTCGCGCTGGCCGACAAGCGGCGCAAGCTGCCTGCCGCGCGCGACGTCGCGGCACTGATCCGCTCGATCGATCTTTCGGTTAACGCCGCACTTAACCGGGCGGTCTCCGGGGGCAGCGACGAGCAGGGCCGACTCACGGCCGCGCTCGGCGAATGGCGCGAATGCGCCACCGCGACCTTCCTGTCCGCCTATCGCGAGGCCATGACTGATCGGCGGCTCTGGCCGGAACAGAAGCATTCCGCGGAAAGCATGTTAAGGTTTTTCCTGCTTGATCGAGCGTTCGACGAGGTAGAGTACGAGCTGTCCCACCGGCCGGAGGGGCTCAATGCGCCGCTGACCGGCCTGCTTCGCATTCTGTCCAGTGCCAGGAGCGAAGCCCATGCCTAAACTGCCAGCCGAAGCCTACGCGATCATCGAGGGCCGCCACTCCGATCCCTTCCACTATCTCGGGCTGCACCCCGAGGGGGGCAAGAGCGTTGTGCGTGCCTTCCTGCCCGAGGCCTCCAATGTCGAGGCCGTCGGCGAGCACGGCGAGGTGGCAAAGCTCGATCGCGTCCACGATTCAGGCCTGTTCATCGGCGCCCTGCCCAACGGCTCGAAGCATTACCAGCTCCGCGCCAAATTCGGCGACAACGTCGTCGAGTTCGAGGACGCCTACCGCTTTCCGCCGATCCTGACCGACTTCGACCTCTACCTGCTCGGTGAAGGTACCCATCAGCGCATCTATGACAAGCTCGGTGCGCATCCGATGCGGCTCGAAGGCATCGACGGCATCGGCTTCGTCGTGCTGGCGCCGAATGCGCGACGCGTGTCCGTGGTCGGTGATTTCAATTTCTGGGATGGGCGGCGTCACCCGATGCGGGTGCGCGGCGCCGGCTATTGGGAATTGTTCATCCCGAACGCCAAGGCCGGCGACCATTACAAATTCGAGATCATCGGGCCACACGGCCATCTGCTGCCGCTGAAATCCGACCCGCTGGCGTTTGCCAGCGAGGTTCGGCCGAAGACGGCCTCGATCGTGTTCGACGAAGCGCACCTGCCACGGCCGCGGTCCGCCCCCGACGGCATCAACGCACTGTCGGCGCCGATGTCGATCTACGAGGTTCATCTCGGCTCGTGGCGCCGCAAGAACGGCGACGAATGGCTGACCTATCGCGAGCTGGCCGAGCAGCTGCCGGCCTATGCGCGCGACATGGGCTTCACCCATCTCGAATTCCTGCCCGTGAGCGAGCATCCGTTCGACGGCTCCTGGGGCTATCAGCCGACCGGCCTCTATGCACCGACCAGCCGCTTCGGGACGCCTGAAGATTTCGCGGCACTGGTGGATGCCTGCCATCGCGAAGGCGTCGGCGTGCTGCTCGACTGGGTGCCCGGTCACTTCCCCGACGACCCGCACGGACTCGGCAGTTTCGACGGCACCTCGCTCTACGAGCACGCCAATCCGCTGCAGGGACGCCATCTCGACTGGGGCACGCTGATCTACAATTACGGCCGCACCGAAGTGACGAACTTCCTGGTGTCGAACGCGCTGTTCTGGCTGGAGCGCTACGCCATCGACGGCCTGCGCGTCGATGCAGTGGCGTCCATGCTCTATCTCGACTACAGCCGCCCGCCCGGCGCGTGGATTCCGAACCAGTATGGCGGCCGCGAAAATATCGAAGCCATCAACTTTCTGCGCCGTTTCAACACCGAGCTGTTTGCCCGCTTCCCACAGGCGACCACGGCGGCCGAGGAATCCACCGCCTGGCCGCAGGTCTCGCGTCCCGTCGAATTCGGCGGGCTCGGCTTCGGCTACAAGTGGAATATGGGCTGGATGCACGACACGCTGAACTACATCAGCAAGGATCCGATCCACCGCAAACATCATCACGGCGAGATCCTGTTCGGCCTGCACTACGCGTTCTCGGAAAACTTCATCCTGCCGCTGTCACATGACGAAGTGGTGCATGGAAAGCGCTCGATCCTCGGCCGCATGCCCGGCGACGAATGGCAGCGCTTTGCCAATTTGCGCGCCTATTACAGCTTCATGTTCGGCCATCCCGGCAAGAAGCTGTTGTTCATGGGCGGCGAGATCGCGCAGAGCCGCGAATGGAATCACGACCAATCGCTCGATTGGCACCTGCTCGAATACAAATATCACTCTGGCATCCAGGCGCTGGTCCGCGACCTCAACCGGCTTTATCGCGCGGTGCCGGCGCTGCACCAGATGGATTGCGATCAGGCTGGCTTCGAATGGGTGATCACGGATGACGCCAACCGCAACGTCTTCGCCTGGCTGCGCAAGGGCTTTGACGAGCACGCGCGGTGTCTCGTCGTCGTGAACTTCTCGCCCAACGTCTATCGGAACTACCGCGTTCGCGTACCCTTTGCCGGCAAGTGGAAAGAGGTATTCAATTCGGACTCCGCCCATTATGGCGGCACCAATGTCGGGAACATCGGCGAGGTCCAGACCGTTGACGGCAAGGCGCGCGAGCTCCGCCTCACCATTCCGCCGCTCGCCGCGATCTTCCTCGTTCCGGAAAGCTGACCGATGCGCCTGACTGCTGGATCGCCCGCACGCCTCGGTGCAAGCTGGGACGGACGCGGCACCAATTTCGCGCTGTTCTCCGCCAATGCCGAGAGGATCGAGCTGTGCCTGTTCGACGGCCAGGGCCGCCGCGAGCTCGAGCGCATCGAGCTGCCGGAGCGCACCGAGGACGTCTGGCACGGCTATCTCAACGATGTCTCGCCGGGCCAGCTCTACGGCTATCGTGTGCACGGCCCTTACGAGCCCGAGCACGGCCACCGCTTCAACGCCAACAAGCTGTTGCTCGACCCCTACGCCAAGCGACTGTCGGGGCGGCTGGTCTGGAGTGACGCGCATTTCGCTTATCGCACCGGTTCGGCGCGCGAGGATCTGTCGTTCGACCGGCGCGACAACGCGCGCGGCATGCCCAAGGCCGTGGTGGTCGACGAGACCTTCAACTGGGGCCGGCGCGAGATCCGGCCCAACATTCCCTGGGAAGACACCATCATCTACGAGGCCCATGTCAAGGGACTGACGCAGAAGCGCGACGACGTGCCGCCGAATTTGCGCGGCACCTATGGCGGCCTGTCGTCGCCGGCGATAATCGAGCATCTAAAGAAGCTCGGCGTCACGACCGTCGAACTGTTGCCGATCCACAGCTTCGTCGACGATCGCATACTGGTGGAGAAGAAGCTCGCCAATTACTGGGGCTACAACACACTGTCCTTCTTTGCGCCCGAGCCGCGCTACGCCCAGGACAACGCGCTCGATTCCTTCCGCACCACGGTGGCGCGCCTGCACGATGCTGGCATCGAAGTGATGCTCGACGTCGTCTACAACCACACCGCCGAGGGCAACCATCTCGGACCGACGCTGTGCTACCGCGGCATCGACAACGCTTCCTATTACTGGCTGAACCGCGAGAACCCGCGCTACTATGACGACTTCACCGGCTGCGGCTCGTCGGTGAACTTGGCCCATCCGCGCGTGCTGCAGATGGTGATGGATTCGCTGCGCTACTGGGTCGAGGTCTGCCATGTCGACGGATTCCGCTTCGACCTTGCCACTACTCTCGCACGGGGCCCGAACGGATTTGACCGCGGCATCTCGTTTCTCACGGCGATCCGGCAGGATCCGGTGCTGGCGACCGTCAAGCTCGTCGCCGAGCCGTGGGACCTTGGGCTTGGCGGCTACCAGGTCGGCGCATTCCCCTCGCAATGGTCGGAGTGGAACGACCGCTATCGCAGCGCCATGCGTCGCTACTGGAGCGGCGAAGGCAGCCTGATCGGCGACATTTCCAGCCGCATGACGGCGTCCTCCGACCTGTTCAACCATGACGGACGGCGGCCGCGCGCCAGCATCAACCACATCACCGTGCATGACGGGTTCACGCTCGCCGACCTCTTCAGCTACAACGAGAAGCACAACGAGGCCAACGGCGAGGACAATCGCGACGGCTCCAACGACAACCACAGCAACAATTGCGGCGTCGAGGGCCCGACCGACGATCCGAACATCCTCAGCCTGCGCCGACAGCTTCGCAAGAACGTGCTGGCCTGCCTCATGCTGGCGCAGGGCATTCCGCTGATCCTCGCCGGTGACGAGGTCGGCAACACGCAGTCCGGCAACAACAACGCCTATTGCCAGGACAACGAGGTGGGCTGGGTCGGCTGGGACAATCTTGGCAAGGACGGCGACGACATGGTCGATTTCGTCTCAGGTCTCGCCGACATTCGCCGCCGCTTCTCGCAGCTTCGCAGCCATCGCTGGCTGGATGGCCGGCCGAAAGACGGCATCTCCTACGGCGCGTTGTGGCTGACGCCTGCCGGCGACGAGATGACGGAAAACGACTGGAAATTCCCGGAGGGGCGGTTTCTCTCTTATGTGATGGGGCCGATGGAACCGCGCAGCGCGGCGATCTTTATCGTATTGAACGCCGCCCCCGAAGAGATCGCATTCAAATTGCCCAAAATGCCCGAATACAAAAGCTGGCAGCAGATCCTCAACACGACGGATGCCAAGCTGAACAGCGTTGATTTCCTGCCCGGAAGCGACAGCAAGGCGCCGCCGCGCTCCGTGCTCGCCTTCGCGGGGGCGCTATGAGGCCATCCTTCGGGGCGAAGCCGACCAAGGACGGCGTGTCGTTCCGTTTGTGGGCGCCGGGTGCGCGTCGTGTCGATCTCCTGCTCGACAGACGACGCGCCATGCAGCGCCGGCAGGATGGCTGGTATGTCGCCGAGATTGCCGGCCTGTCCGTCGGCAGCACCTACAAGTTTCGGATCGACGACGAGATCGACGTGCCTGATCCCGCGTCGGCGTTCCAGCCCGAGGACGTGTTCGGTCCGAGCGAGGTGATCGATCACGACCGCTTCGCGTGGCGCGCGAAGGATTGGCGCGGCCGCCCCTGGGAAGAGACGGTGCTGATCGAGACCCATGTCGGCACCTTCACGCGTGATGGCACCTATCGCGCCATGATCGACAAGCTCGATCATCTCGTCGCAACCGGCATCACCGCGCTCGAACTCATGCCATTGGCCGATTTCGCCGGCCGCCGCGGCTGGGGCTATGACGGCGTGCTCTGGTATGCGCCCGACAGCGCCTATGGCCGCCCGGAAGAGTTGAAGACGCTGATCGACGAAGCCCATCTGCGCGGGCTGATGGTGTTTCTGGACGTCGTCTACAATCACTTCGGTCCCGAAGGAAACTATCTCGGCCGCTACGCGCCGACCTTCTTCACCGACGCGCACACGCCCTGGGGCAGCACGATCGACTATCGCGTGTCGCAGGTGCGGGCGTTCGCGGTCGAGAACGCGCTGTCCTGGCTCACCGACTATCGCTTCGACGGCTTGCGGCTGGATGCCGCCAACCACATCATGGCGATTCCCGGCGAGCAGTCGATGCTGCAGGACCTCAGTGCCGCCACCGGCGAGCTCGCCAAGGCCACCGGACGGCACATTCATCTCGTGCTGGAGAACGGCGACAACCAAGCCAGCCTGCTCGATGCCGCGCAGGAGCCGCCGAACGGCAAATATCGCGCGCAGTGGAACGACGACTACCACCACGCCTGGCATGTGATGCTGACCGGCGAGCTCGCCGGCTATTACGCGGACTATCAGACGCCGCGCATGGATCTGGCACGCGCGCTCGCCTCGGGTTTCATCTACCAGGGCGAGATCTCGGAATTCTGGGGCAAGAAACCGCGCGGCGAGGCGAGCGGCGAGCTGCCGCCGGCCACCTTCGTCAACTTCCTGCAAAACCACGACCAGATCGGCAACCGCCCGCTCGGCGACCGGCTCGAGAGCCTGGCATCGCCCCAGCAGATCGGGGCTGCGCTTGCGGTGACCCTGCTCGCGCCGATGGTGCCGATGCTGTTTCAAGGCGAGGAGTGGGGCTCAAAAATCCCGTTCCCGTTCTTCTGCGATTTCCAGGGTGGGCTCGCGGATGCCGTGCGCAAGGGGCGCAAGCAGGAATATGCCTGGGCCTACGAGAAGTACGGCGATGAGGTGCCGGACCCGCTCGATCCGGCCACGCCGCAATCGGCCGTGCTCGACTGGACCGGCCGCACAGCGGCGCAGGATGCGCGGCTTGTGCTGGTGCGCGAGCTGCTCACGCTTCGCCGCAAGGAGATTGCGCCGCGGCTGAAGGGCGCGCGCTTCGGCGATGCCGCGGCGGCCGACGGCGGATTGCTCACCGCGCATTGGCGCATGGGTGACGGCACGACGCTGCACCTGACCGCCAATCTTTCGGACCACGAAATTACACATTCCAGCAGCAATGCGGGCGCGCCGATCTGGGGTGGCTCAAGCGGCGACCAGCTTCCGCCCTGGTCGGTGATCTGGCATCTCGGAGGTTGATATGCCGTCCGCGATTCCTCTCGCGACTTACCGGCTTCAGCTCACCGCGGATTTCGACTTCGACAAGGCCGTCGCAGTCGTGCCTTATCTCAAGGCGCTTGGGATCACGCATCTCTACGCCTCGCCAGTGATGAAGGCCCGCAAAGGCTCGACCCATGGCTACGACACCGTCGATCACAGCCAGTTCAATCCCGAACTCGGTGGCGAGGCTGGCTTTGCGCGGCTGAGCGACGCGCTCAGACAGCACGAGCTCGGCCTCATCATCGACTTCGTGCCCAACCACGTCGGCGTGCACTTTGCCGACAATCCCTGGTGGCTGGACGTGCTGGAATGGGGCCAGGCCTCGCCGCACGCGGTCTCGTTCGACATCGACTGGGATCTGCTGCCTTTCCGCGCACGCGGCGGGTTGCTGCTGCCGATCCTCGGCTCATCCTATGGCGAGGCGCTGGAGCGCGGCGAGATCGAGCTGCGCTACGATCCCGACGAGGGCAGTTTTTCCGCCTGGTATTTTGAGCACCGCCTGCCGATCGCGCCGGAGCGCTATGGCGAGATCCTGCGGATGATCGTGAAGGAAGCGGACGCTGCCGAGACCGCAGCCGGCAAACACCTGCTCTCGCTCGCTGCGCGCTACACAGGCCTGCGCCGACCGAACCGCAAGGAAGCTCCCGGCTTCAAGGCGGAGCTGAAGGAGATCGCAGGCAGCGCCGACATCATCACCCACGGCCTCGCCGCCTATCGCACGGCGAAAGATCGCCCGGCGCAAACGCTGGCGCTGCACCATCTGCTGGAGCGGCAGAACTACAAGCTTGGCCATTGGCGGCTGGCCTCCAGCGACATCAACTATCGCCGCTTCTTCGACGTCAACGGGCTCGCCGGCCTGCGCGTCGAGGATGCGAGCACCTTCGCGGCCACGCACCGGCTGGTGAAGCAGCTCGTCGCTGAGGGCAAGCTGCAGGGTATCCGCCTCGACCACATCGACGGCCTGCGCGATCCTGCGCAATATTGCCAGCGGCTGCGCCGGCTGGTTCGCGACGCACAAGGCAACACAAAGCCGTTCTACACCGTGATCGAAAAGATCCTGTGCGAGCACGAGCGCCTGCCGCACTTCGCCGGCGTCCAGGGCACCACCGGGTATGAGTGGATGAACGCCATCACGCAAGTGCTGGTCGACGCCAAGGGGCTGGATGCGCTGGACGAGACCTGGCGGCAGATCAGCAACAGGCCGCCGCGACTTAGCCCCTACGTCAAGGACGCCAAGCGGCGCGTGCTGGAGACGCTGCTCACCAGCGAATTCACCGTGCTGACCCGGCTGCTCGCCCGCATGGCCAATGGCCACTACTCGACCCGCGACTTTTCCGCCGACAGCTTGCGGCAGGCGCTGGAATTGTACGTGCTGCACTTTCCCGTCTATCGCACCTATTTGACACATAGTGGCCCCACGGCGCTCGACCGAAAGCTGATCGACGACACCATCGAGCGCGCCCGCGCCGAATGGTTCGCTGCCGACGAAGGCATTTTCGACTTCCTGCGCGATGCGCTGACCATGGACCTGCTCAAGCCCGGTCGCCCGCCGCACAGCGCCCCGCGTGTCCGTCGTTTTGCGCTCAAGGTGCAGCAATTCACCGGGCCGATGATGGCGAAATCGCTGGAGGACACGGCCTTCTATCAATTCCACCGGCTGCTGGCGCTGAACGAGGTCGGCGGCGATCCCGCAAGCCACGGCCTCACCATTCCCGCCTTCCACGAGGCGATGCGGGCTCGCGCCAAGGAATGGCCGCAAGGGATGACGGCAACCGCCACCCACGACACCAAGCGCGGCGAGGATGCGCGTGCACGGATCGCGGCGCTCAGCGAAATTCCCGGCGAATGGACCAGCGCGGTTTCGCGCTGGAAAGTGCTGAACGCGCCCCACCTTGCGCTTCATGGCAATCTGCGCGCGCCGTCGGCCACGTTCGAATACATGCTCTACCAGACCCTGCTCGGCGCCTGGCCGCTTCAAGGCGCGATCGATGCCGGCTTTGTCGAGCGCATCCAGGCCTATGCGCTCAAGGCTGCGCGCGAGGGCAAGGAAGAGACGAGCTGGCTCAATCCGCATGAGGCGTATGAAGACGGCATCAAGGGCTTCATCGAGAAAATTCTCGATCCCGCGTTGTCAGGCGACTTCCTGAACGCGCTGCAAACCCTCGCCCGCCGCGTCGCGCTGCTCGGGGCCCTGAACTCACTGAGCCAGTTGACGCTGAAGGCCACGCTGCCGGGCGTTCCCGATTTCTACCAGGGTACCGAATTCTGGGACCTGTCGCTGGTCGACCCCGACAACCGCCGCCCGGTGGATTTTGCCTTGCGGCAGGCGGCGCTGGGTCCGCTGGAAGCGCCGGACTGGAGCGGACTGATCAAGACCTGGCCGGACGGGCAGCTCAAGCTCGCCTGGACGCGGCGCCTCCTCAAGCTGCGCAACGAACTCGCTGACATCTTCGCACAAGGCCACTACCAGCCGCTCGACGTCCGTGGCGCGCATGCCGACCATGTCATCGCCTTCTCGCGCCGGCATGGGCGCGCTACCGCAATCGTCGTGGTCGGACGTCAGTTCGCTCCCTTCACGCAAGCGGGCCGGGAATGGCCCACGCTCGAAGGCCTTGACGCAACTGTCGACATCAGCGGCTACACCGCGCCGGATCTTGCGGGCAACGAATTGCCGCTCGCGCAGGCTTTCCGGGATTTTCCCGCTGCGGTCATCGAGGCCCGCGCGGCAAGCCCCATCAGGCCTCCGCGGCAACGCGTGGGCGCCTGACGCCTACTTTCCCTCGTCCTTGGTCAGCAGCAATTGCCCGCGCTTGCGGATCGTCGCCTGCGCCATCTCGGCAAAACGCTGCAACAGCCACGGCAGCACCACCTCGACCTTGACGTGGTCGTCGGCGACGTCGACCTGCCCCGTCGCGATCTGGCCGAGCGCGCGGATGCGAAAGGCCAGAGTGTCGCCGCTCCAGCGCTCCTCTTCGACCTGCATCACGGGAATGCTCGCTGCAGCGCGGCCAAGCCCGGTCTTGAGCCGCCGCGCAGCTTCCTCGCGGCCGAGATGATGCGGAATGGAAACGACAAGCGGTGCTGACATGGTCTCGGGCCCGTGGTGGCTGATCCTCACATAGTCATGCCGGCCGGACGGTCAAAGGTTCCATGCAAGTTGGGACCTCTCGACCCGTTTCAAATCCGGAACTTTAAAACATGCGGCAAGTTGCCCCCGCACGACGGGACAGGTGCAACGACCCTTTCAACAAAGGGCTGGAGGAGACTAGCATGTCTATCGGTACAATCATTCTGATCATTTTGGTCATCGCGCTGCTCGGCGGCTTCAGCGGCATCGGCGGCGGTCCGTTCTACGGTACCGGCTATTACGGCGGTGGCGGCCTCGGGCTCGTCATCATCATTCTGCTGATCTTGCTGTTGATGGGGCGGATTTAGTCACGAGCACTTGTAGGGTGGGCAAAGGCGCAACCCGCCGTGCCCACCTTCTTCGCCACAGCAAATAAAGGTGGTGGGCACGCTTCCGCTTTGCCCACCCTACTTCATTTTCCCCGCTAGCTTCTTCGCCGCCGCCTTGATCGATGCGGCGGCATCGTCGTAGCCCTCCCACGCCTTCGATCGCGCGAGCAAGCCCGGCACCGTCCGCACTGTATACTTCTTCGGATCGAGATCGGCCTTCACCTGCGCCCAGGTGACCGGCATCGACACGGTCGCGCCATCGCGGGCGCGGGGCGATAGTGGCCCCACCGCCGTCGACATACGGTCGTTGCGCAGGTAATCCAAAAAAATCTTTCCGTTGCGCAGCTTCTTCGACATGTTGAGCAGATAGCGCTCGGGATCGTCATCGGCCATCCACTGGCAGACGCCTTGCGCGAACGCCTTGGCGTCCTTCCAGCTCACCTTGTCGCGCGCGCCGTGGAGCAGCGGCACCACCACATGGAGACCCTTGCCGCCAGTGGTTTTGCAGAAGCTCTCCATACCGACATCGGCCAGCCTCTGGCGCATCTCCTTCGCCGCTTCGACAACGTCTGCAAATTTGACGTCTGGCGCGGGATCAAGATCGAAGACCAGCCGGCCCGGCGTGTCATAGGCATCGGGCGCGCAATTCCAGGGATGCAGCTCGACGCCACCGATCTGCGCGACCGCGGCAAGCCCCTCGACGCGATCGATCTGGAGATACGGCTTGCGGTCGCCGGACACTTTGGCGAGTTCGAGCAGGTTCGATGTACCCTGCATGGCATGCCGCTGGAAGAATTTCTCCCCGCCGATGCCGTCTGGCGCGCGCAGGATCGAGCAAGGGCGGCCCTTGATGTGTCCGATCATCCAGGGGCCGACAGCCTCGAAGTAGCGCGCGAGATCGAGCTTCGTCACGCCTTCGCCGTCGCCGCCGTCCGGCCATAGCTCCTTCTCCGGCTTGGAGATGACGACGCTCATTACCTCGGCGGTACCCGTCGCTTTGGCAGGCTTTGCTACAACGCGCTTTCTGGCGGAAAGCTGCGCGAGCTTGGTATCCACGGGCGTTTCCGCCTCGACCTCTTCGGCCGGCTTGTCCTGGCGCAGGCCCTTGAATGCGGCCTGGCGGATATTGCCATCGGCGGTGAAGCCCGCGAATTCGATCTCGGCCACCAGCTCCGGCTTGACCCAGTGCACGTCGCGCGTCTTCTTCGGCGCGTTTTTGCCGCCGAACGGGTTCTCGCTCGACGCCGCATCTTTCAGGAACGGCATGATGCGCTTGACCTTGTCGGCGCCAAATCCGGTCCCGACCATCCCGACGAAGGCGAGATGGTCGTCGCGATGCACGCCGGCCATCAACGAGCGGAATTTACCATTGGTGGTTTTGTAGCCGCCGATCACGACCTCATGCCCGGCGCGGCACTTTGCCTTGGTCCAGCTCTCGGTGCGGCCGGAACGATAGGGTGCATCGAGCTTCTTTGACACGATGCCTTCGAGCTCGAGCTTGCAGGCCGATTGCAGCACCGCGTCGCCGCCGCTTTCGAAATGCTCGACATAACGGATCTGGCTCGTCTTCTTTTTGCGCGCTTCCAGCAGCGCCTTGAGACGCTCCTTACGTTCGCCAAGCGGCAGACGGCGATAATCGAGGCCCTCGGCAAACAGCAGGTCGAAGGCGAAGAAGATCAAATCCTCGGTCTTGCCGTCCGACAGCGCTGCCTGCAGCGAGGAAAAGTTCGGCGCGCCGTTGTGGTCTAGCGCGACGATCTCGCCGTCAATCAGCACCTCTGGCAGCGCACCGGCCTCTTTCGCGATCGAAGCGAACTTGTCGGTCCAGTCGAGGCCCTTGCGCGTCTTCAAGGTCGCTTCGCCGCCCTCGACGCGAAGCTGCACGCGGTAGCCGTCGAACTTGATCTCGTGGCACCAGCCATCGGCCGCGGGCGGCCGCTCGACCAGGGTGCAGAGCTGCGGCGCGACGAAGTCCGGCATCTCCGAGACCTTCCTGGCCGTGGTCGCGGTCGTCGCCTTCCCTTTCGCGACCTTGCCCTTTGCGGCCGCGCCGCTCTTGAGCGCCGCGCGAGGCGCCGGCTTGACGGTCCGCCCCTTGGTCTCCTCGGCACGGTTGGACTGCCAGACCGCATCGGCCTTGCCCTTGGTGCCCTTCGCCAGCATGAACGGCTTTGGCGCGCGGCCCTTGCCGCCGGCGATCTGGTCCATGGCGCGGCCGGAGGCGACCGACTTGTCCTCCGCCAGAATATCCTCGCCCTCGCTAGCGTATTCGTCGCGGTGCTTGATCAGCAGCCAGTTGGTGCGCTTGCCGCCGCTGCGGTCGTGCCGCATCCGCACCAGCACCCAGCTGCCATGCAGCTTCTCGCCGTGGAGGGTGAACTTGAGGTCGCCCTTTTTGAAACCGGCTTCCGGGTCATCGGATTCCCAGGTGCCGCGGTCCCACAGCATCACCGTGCCGCCGCCATATTGGCCTTCGGGAATTGTCCCTTCGAAATCGCCATAGTCGAGCGGATGGTCTTCGACCTCCACCGCCAGCCGCTTGTCGTGCGGATCGAGCGAGGGGCCCTTCGTCACCGCCCAGGACTTGAACACGCCGTCGAATTCGAGGCGGAAATCGTAATGCAGCCGGGTCGCGTCATGCTTCTGGATCACGAAGCGGCGCTGCCTCGATGGCGCAACCGCGGCCTCGCCTGACGGCTCCGGCGTCTTCTCGAAATCGCGTTTCTGTCGGTAAGTGGAGAGTTTTCGCAGCACGACCGGTCCCGCATTCTCTAATCGCGTTGAAGCCTATCACGGCAAAAGTCCCACCCGGAACCAAAACCCTATGGGGCGGTTGGGGTTCCAAAACGCCTTGAAATCACTGGAGAACGGAATGGCCCCGCGCGCTTATTGGAAGGGAACGTTGAAACTCTCGCTGGTCAGCTGCCCGGTCGCACTCTACCCCGCGACCACGGCGGCCGAGAAGACCCGGTTTCACATGATCAACCGCGAGACCGGCAACCGGCTCAAGCAGCAGATGGTGGATTCTGAGACCGGCGACGTCGTCGAAAGCGACCAGAAGGGCCGCGGTTACGAGCTGCGCAAAGGAAAATATGTCGAGATCGAGCCGGAGGAGCTCGAGGCGGTGCAGATCGAGAGCAACCACACCATCGACATCGAGAGTTTTGTGCCGAGCGAGGAGATCGACCAGCGCTATCTCAACCACCCCTATTATATCACCCCCGAGGGCAAGGCTGCGGTGGATGCCTTTGCCGTGATCCGCGACGCCATGAAGGACCAGGACCGCGTCGCGCTCGCCAAGATCGTGTTGACCAACCGCGAGCACATCATCGCGATCGAGCCGCTCGGCAAGGGTCTGCTCGGCACCACGCTGCGCTTCCCATATGAGCTGCGCGACGAGGATCAGTTTTTCGATGACATCAAGAGCCCGAAGATCACCAAGGACATGGTCCAGCTCGCCGGCCACATCCTGCACACCAAGACGGCGCATTTCGACCCAAGCAAATTCAAGGATGAGTATGAGACCGCGTTGAAGGCGCTGGTGAAGCGCAAGGCGAGCGGCAAGACAATCGAGCTGCCGGAGGAGCCCGAGGAGCGCCCGAGCAACGTCGTCAGCCTGATGGATGCGTTGAAGCAAAGCTTAAAGCGACGTGGTGGGAAGAAGACGGCGGCGAAGTCCCATGCGCGGCGGGCAACGGGGCGGCACCGTACTGCGAAGAAGGCGCACCGGTCGACAGCGCGGCACAGGAAGGCGGGCTAACGACCCCCGTCATTGCGAGCGCAGCGAAGCAATCGAGAGTCCCTCCGCGGAGACAATCTGGATTGCTTCGCTGCACTCGCAATGACGATGTTGATGCAGGCTCGCGCTACACCCTCAGCCGTGGTCGACGCGAGAGCTTAATCCCCCGCCTTCAGCCGGTACCCGATCCCGGTCTCCGTCAGCACATATTGCGGCCGCTCCGGATCGGCTTCGATCTTCTGGCGGAGCTGGCGGACGTAGACGCGCAGATATTGCGCGTCGGTCAGCTCATCCCAGAGCTCCTTGAGCAGGAAGCGGTGGGTCAGCACCTTGCCGGCGTGCTGAACCAGCACGCGCAGCAGGTCATATTCCTTCGGCGACAGCTTTATCTCGCGCTCGCCGAGCTTGACGATGCGGCGGACGAGATCGACCGAGAGATCGCCGGTACGAAACACCGGGCGTTCGCCCTGGACCTGAAGCTGGTGACGGAGCGCGGCGCGCAGCCGTGCCAGCAGCTCGTCCATGCCGAACGGCTTGGTCAGATAATCATCGGCACCGAGATCGAGCGCCTGCACCTTGCCGGCCTCGTCGCCGCGGCTCGACAGCACCACGATCGGCACGCTCTCATTGCGGGCACGGATGGTGCGCAACAGCTCGTGGCCCTGGATGTCGGGCAGACCGAGATCGAGAATGATCAGCGCGGGATCCTCGGTGAGCTTCTCCAGCGCGATCTTGCCGTTCGACGCCTCCAGGATCTCGTAGCCCTGCGTCGACAACCCCATCCGCAGCAATTTGCGGATCGGCGGCTCGTCGTCGATCACCAAAACCTTGATCGGGGCAGCACTCATGCGGCGGTATCCAATGCTTTGGTCTGTGTCGGGACGGGCAGACGGATGGTGAGGACAGCGCCGCTCCGGTCACTGCGGTTGGCGGCCGCGATCGTGCCGCGCATCGCCTCGACGAAGCCGCGCGAGATGGCAAGCCCGAGCCCGGTGCCGGGACGAACGCGGTCGCCCTTCTGCGCGCGATAGAACTTGTCGAACACGCTCTCGAGCTCGTCGGGCGAAATGCCGTCGCCTTCGTCGGCGATCTCCAGCACCACTTGATCACGTTCGCGCCGGCTCTTGATCGCGATCGTGGTCTCGGGCAGCGAGTATTTCGCGGCATTGTCGAGCAGGTTGAACAGCACCTGCTCAAACAGCACGGCGTCGAGCTCGAGCATCGGCAGATCGGCGGCCAGAACCAGCGCGACCTTGTGCGCGGCCAGGATCTTTGATGCCCGCCGCAGCGCGCTGCCGACGATCTCGCCGAGATCGTGCAGCGCCGTGTTTGGCACGATGGCGCCGGATTCGAGCTTGGTCATGTCGAGCAGATTGGCGATGAAGCGGTTGAGCCGCTCGGATTCGTCGATCACGGTAGCGAGCAGATCGCGCTTCTCGGTGTCGGACAGCGCGCCGGCGAGATCGCGCATGGTCGAAGCTGCGCCTAGCACGGAGGCCAGTGGCGTCTTCAGATCGTGCGAGATCGACGTCAACAGCGCGGAGCGCAGCCGCTCGGACTCGACGGTACGCTTGACCCGGTCCATGTCCTCGACCAGCAGCACGCGCTCGATCGCGAGCGCACCCTGGTCCACCAGCGCATCCAGCAGCCGGCGCTGGTCCGGCGTCAGCAGCGGGCCGGTGCGGTCGTCGTCGATGCCGATCACGCCGATCGGGCCGCGCCCGGTTCGCATCGGGAGGAACAGCCGCTTGGCGCCCGGCAGGGTATCCGAACCGCGGCCGGCGGAGCGATCATTGCTCCAGGCCCAGTTGGCGGCGGCGAGATCGGCCTGGTCGAGCTGGTCCTCCGGCGGATAGCCCGATTTCACCGTCAGAAGCCCATCCTCCGGCAGCAGCAGCACCACACGGACCTTCAGCATCAGCGCGATCTGATAAGCCGACGCCCACAACACGTCGTCGAGCGTGGCGGTGCCGGCGAGCTTGCGGCTGAAGGCATAGAGCTGCTCGGTGGTCCTGATGCGGCCGATCGCGGTGTCGGCCTGCGTGCGCACGCGCGCCGCGACATTCGAGACCAGGATCGCGATCAGCATGAAGAAGAAGAACGCCGCGACGTTGGTTGGATCGGTGATGGTGAAGGTGTAGACCGGCGGCAGAAAGAAGAAATTATAGGCGAGCGAGGCTGCGAGGCTCGCGAGCAGTGACGGCCACAGGCCGTAGCGCACCGCGACAGCCACCACTGCGGTGAGCAGCACGAGATCCACGTTCTCGATGCCGAACCGCGGCTGCAGCAGCACCGCGGCGCCGAGGCCGACCAGCACGATGCCGAGCGCCTTCAGATAGGGCAGTGGATTGAACGGCTCGGATCGCGCCGCGGTCTGCACCGCAGTTTTGGGCGCCGCCTCGTCCGGCAGCTCGTCGCCGGGGATGACGTGAACGCTGATATTGCCGGCGCGGCGCACCAGATCGTGGACGACGGAGCCGCGCGCCATCTCGAACCAGCGCGAGCGCGTCGACTTGCCGATCACGATCTGGGTGACGTTGTTGCCTTGCGCGAAATTGATGACGTCATCGGCGATACGTCGGCCGACCGCGGGGATGGTCAGCGCCTCGCCGCCGAGCGACTCCGCAAGCCGCAGCGTATCGGCCAGCCGGTCGCGTTCCTGGTCCGAGAGCTGAAGCGAGCGCCGCGTCTCGATCGAAATCGCGGTGAACGGCGCATGCAGCCGGTCGGCCAGCCGCTTGGTGTAGCGCACGAGCCCGGCCGCACGCGGGTCCTCGCTGACACAGACGAGGATGCGCTCGCCCGCAGCCCAGGGACCGGCGATGGCGTTGGCCTGCATGTGGGTGAGCAGCTGCTCGTCGACACGCTCGGCCGTACGCCGCAGCGCGAGCTCGCGCAGCGCGGTCAGATTGCCCGGCGAGAAATAGTGCTCCAGCGCCCGCTCGGCCTGCTTGGGAACATAGACCTTGCCCTCACGCAGGCGCTGGATCAGATCGTCGGGCGTGAGGTCGATCAGCTCGATCGCATCGGCACGATCGAAGATCGAATCGGGCACGGTCTCGCGCACCCGCACATGGGTGATCTGCGCGACGACATCGTTCAGGCTCTCGATGTGCTGGATGTTGACGGCGGTGTAGACGTCGATGCCGTGGGACAGCAGCTCCTCGACGTCGAGATAGCGCTTGGGGTGGCGGCTGCCTGCGGCGTTGGTGTGGGCGAGCTCGTCGACCAATGCGATCTTCGGGCGCCGCGCGATCACAGCGTCGAGGTCCATCTCCTCGACCACCTGCCCGCGATACTCGAGTCGCTTGCGCGGCACCACTTCGAGCCCGCGCACCAGCGCCTCGGTCTCGGCGCGGCCATGGGTCTCGACGAAGCCGACCACGACATCCGTGCCGGACTTACGCCTCGCATGGGCGCTTTGCAACATCTCGTAGGTCTTGCCGACGCCGGGGGCGGCCCCGACGAAGATTTTCAGCTTGCCGCTCGCGCTCTCCTCCCGGCGGGCTGCCTCCAGCAGCGCCTCGGGAGACGGACGTTGTTCGGGATCGCGGCGCTGTTGAACCATCAGCGCAATATAATCATCCGGGCATTCGCGGCCTAGAGCGCTACTTCGCGGACGCACGATCCAGGGCGAGGTTCAGGGCAAGAACGTTAACCCGGGGTTCGCCGAACAGGCCGAGCAGGCGGCCCTGGGTGTTCGAGGCGACGATCTGCTCAAGCCGGTCCTCCGGTATGCTCCGCGCCTTGGCGACGCGCGGCACCTGGAATTGCGCCGCTTCCGGGGAAATATCCGGATCGAGCCCGCTCGCCGAGGTCGTGACCAGATCCACGGGGACGGAAGCGTTCGGGTTCTCGGCTTTCAGCTTGTCGACGTCCTCCTTCAGCCGGTCGGCCAGCGCCTTGCTGGTCGGGCCGAGATTGGAGCCGCCCGAATTGGCGGCGTTGTAGGGCGCCGAGACCGTCTTGGTCGAATCATTCGGGTCCGGCGCAAGCGTCGCCGAGGGACGGCCGTGGAAATATTTGTCGTCCTTGAACTCCTGGCCGATCAGGGCGGAGCCGAACACCTTGCCATCCTTCTCGATCAGGCTGCCTTGCGCCTGTGCGGGGAAGATCACGCCGGCAATGCCGGTCATCGCGAGTGGATAGGCAACGCCCGTGATGGCGGTGAGCACCAGCAGCAGGACGATGGCGGGACGGATTTCTCTGAGCATGTTAGGTCTCCTATTAGTTCGTCATTGCGAGCGAAGCATCTCTGCTGTCGTTCCGGGGCGATGCGAAGCATCGAACCCGGAACCTCGATATTCCGGGTTCGCCTCTTCGAGGCGCCCCGGAATGACGGAGAGATTCGCTTCGCTCGCAATGTCGGGGTCAGGCCAGGTGTAACGCGACAACCACGAGGTCGATCGCCTTGATGCCGATGAAGGGGATGACGATGCCGCCGAGGCCGTAGATCAAGAGGTTCCGGCGGAGCAGTGCGCCGGCACCAACGGCACGATAGGCGACGCCCTTCAGGGCCAGCGGGATCAACCCGATGATGACGAGCGCATTGAAGATGATCGCCGACAGGATGGCGCTCTGCGGGCTCGACAGGTTCATGACGTTGAGCACGTTGAGCTGCGGATAGAACGCCAGGAACATCGCCGGGATGATCGCAAAATACTTTGCGACATCGTTGGCGATCGAGAAGGTCGTCAGCGCACCGCGCGTCATCAACAACTGCTTGCCGATCTCGACCACCTCGATCAGCTTGGTCGGGTTGGAGTCGAGGTCGACCATATTGCCGGCCTCGCGCGCGGCCTGGGTGCCGGTGTTCATGGCGACACCGACGTCGGCCTGCGCGAGCGCCGGAGCGTCGTTGGTGCCATCGCCGCACATCGCAACCAGCTTGCCCTTGCCCTGCTCGTCGCGGATCAGCTTCAGCTTGTCCTCGGGGGTTGCCTGCGCCAGGAAATCGTCAACGCCGGCTTCCGCTGCGATCGCGGCGGCCGTCATCGGATTATCGCCGGTGATCATGACGGTGCGGATGCCCATGCGGCGCAGCTCGGCAAAGCGCTCGCGGATGCCGCCCTTGACGATGTCCTTGAGCTGGATGACGCCGAGCAGCCTGCCGTCCTTGGCAACGGCCAGCGGCGTGCCGCCGGCTTTCGATATCTCGTCCGCGATGGTCTGGATCTCGCGCCCGATCTCCGAGAGCCCGGCGGGCTGGATGGCGCGCGCGGTGTTGCCGGAGGCCACGGCCAGTGGCGCGCCGCCGCCGACATAGTTCAGCATGGCATCGACCGCGCCCTTTCGCACCGATGAGCCGCCGGCGTCGACGCCGCTCATGCGCGTCTGCGCCGTGAACGGGATGAAGGTGGCCCCTAACTCGGCCATGTCGCGGCCACGGATGCCGTACTTTTCCTTTGCGAGCACCACGATCGAACGGCCTTCCGGCGTCTCGTCGGCGAGCGAGGCAAGCTGGGCGGCATCCGCCAGCTCCCGCTCGCTGACGCCACGCGCCGGACGAAACGCGGTCGCCTGGCGGTTGCCGAGTGTGATGGTGCCGGTCTTGTCGAGCAGTAGCGTGTCGACGTCACCGGCGGCCTCGATCGCGCGGCCGGACATCGCCAGCACGTTGAAGCGCACCAGGCGGTCCATGCCGGCGATGCCGATCGCCGACAACAGCGCGCCGATCGTGGTCGGGATCAGCGTCACGAACAGCGCGACCAGCACGATCACCGAGATCGAGCCGCCGGCATAGGCCGCGTAGCTCGGAATGGTAACGGTGGCGAACACGAAGATGATGGTGAGGCCAGCCAAGAGGATGTTGAGCGCGATCTCGTTCGGCGTCTTCGCCCGCTCGGCACCCTCGACCAGCTTGATCATGCGATCGATGAAGGTCGAGCCTTGCGCCGCCGTGATGCGGACGCGGATCCAGTCGGACAGCACTTGCGTGCCGCCGGTGACCGCAGAACGGTCGCCACCGGATTCGCGGATCACCGGCGCGGATTCGCCGGTGATGGCCGCTTCATTGACGGACGCGACGCCCTCGATCACCTCGCCGTCGGAGGGGATGGTATCGCCCGCCTCGACCAGCACGATGTCGCCGACCTTCAGGCTGGTGCCCGGCACGAGCTTGAAGTCCCGGCCCGCGCCGGTCAGGAGCTTGGCCTGGCTTTCGGTGCGGGTCTTGCGCAGTGATTCCGCCTGCGCCTTGCCGCGGCCCTCGGCCACGGCTTCAGCAAAATTCGCGAACAGCACCGTGAACCAGAGCCAGAGGATGATCTGGAAGGTGAAGCCCAGATTCGCACCACCCGTGACGAGGTCACGCAGGAAGATCACCGTGGTGAGCGCGGCCACGATCTCGACCACGAACATCACGGGGTTCTTGATCATCAGCCGCGGGTCGAGCTTGGTGAAGGACGCGCGGATCGCGGGCACGACGATCCTGGGGTCGAGCATCGCCGACATCGGGGCACGTTTTTGCAATTTCATCGTATCCATGGAGGTCACTCCAGACAATCAGAAGACTTGACCGGCGTTCATCGCGAGATGCTCGACGATCGGGCCGAGTGCGAGAGCCGGGAAGAAGGTGAGGCCGCCGATAATCAGGATCACGCCGACGACGAGACCGACGAACAGCCCGCCGGTGGTCGGGAACGTGCCCGCCGACGGCGGGATCGATTTCTTGGCGGCGAGCGATCCCGCGATCGCCATCGCCGGGACGATCATGAAGAAGCGGCCGACGAACATCGCGCTGGCGAGCGTGAGGTTGTAGAACAAGGTGTTGCCGGTGAGGCCCGCAAAGGCCGAGCCGTTGTTACCGGTTGCCGACGTATAGGCATAGAGCACCTCGGTGAAGCCGTGTGGACCGGCATTCGCCATCGAGGCAACGGCGGGCGGATAGACCACGCCGACCGCGGTCCAGCCGAGATACATCAACGGCAGCACCAGGATCGCGAGCATCGCCATCTTGACCTCGCGCGCCTCGATCTTCTTGCCGACATATTCCGGCGTGCGGCCAACCATCAGACCGGCGACGAAGATCGCGAGCACGACGAACAGCAGCATGCCGTAGAGGCCGGCACCGACGCCGCCGACGATGATCTCGCCGAGCTGCATGTTGATCAGCGGGATCATGCCGCCGAGCGCGGTGAAGCTGTCATGCATGGCATTGACAGCACCGCAGGAGGCGGCCGTGGTGATCACGGCGAACAGCGAGGACGCGACGATGCCGAAGCGGACCTCCTTGCCCTCCATGTTGCCGCCGGTCAGGCCCAGCGCCTGCAGCGTCGAGGTGCCGTTGGCTTCCGCCCAATAGGTGACGGCGACGCCGGCGACGAACAATACGCCCATCACGGCGAGGATCGCCCAGCCCTGGCGCTGGTTGCCGACCATGCGGCCGAACACGTTGGTCAATGCGGCGCCCAGCGCGAAGATCGACAGCATCTGCACGAAGTTCGATAGTGCGGTCGGGTTCTCGAAGGGGTGCGCGGCGTTGGCATTGAAGAAACCGCCGCCATTGGTGCCCAGCATCTTGATCGCGACCTGCGAAGCCACCGGGCCGACCGCGATGGTCTGCTTGGCGCCTTCGAGCGTGGTGGCCTCGACATAGTCACCGAGCGTCTGCGGAATGCCCTGCGAAACCAGGAACATCGTGTAGACCACGCAGATCGGCAGCAGCACATAAAGAGTGGTGCGCGTGACGTCGACCCAGAAATTACCGACGGTGCGGACCGAAGCGCGCGAGAAGCCGCGGATCAGGGCGACTGCGAGCGCGATGCCGGTGGCAGATGACAGGAAGTTCTGGTGCGTCAGGCCGACCATCTGCACGAGGTAAGAGATCGTGCTCTCGCCGCCGTAGGTCTGCCAATTGGTATTGGTGATGAAGGAGATCGCCGTGTTGAAGGAGAGGTCTGCAGCGACCGCCCCCTGCCCGGCCGGATTGAAAGGCAGCACGGCCTGCAAGCGCATCACTCCGTAGATGATGAGGAATCCGCCGACATGGAACAGCAGCATGGCGACCGTGTAGGTCAGCCAATGCTGTTCGCGCTTCTCGTCGACGCCAGAAATCCAGTAGATGCCGGCCTCGATGGGACGCAGCACTGGCGAGAGAAACGTCTTCTCGCCGTTGAACACGCGCGTCATGTACCAGCCGAGCGGCTTTGTCAGCGCGACAATGATAGCGCAATAAAGAATGATCTGGAGCCAACCGATCATAGTCATGGCATCAACCCTTCAGGCTTGGTGTCCGGCGCAACAGCGGCAGGAGCACCACAAGCAGGCAGCCGACGAGCGCAACGTCCGCCAGCAGCAATTCGACAAGCAGCAGCACAGCTCAGAATCGTTCCGGCCGCAGCAGTGCGTAGGTGAGGTAGATCAGGAGGCCGAACGAGACGGCACCGGCGAGCGCATCATCGAAGATCATGATCCGCTCCCTCACAGCCGTTCGCAGGCGTAGGTGTAGCCGATCGCAAGGGCGAAGAAAGCGAAGCCCAGCGCCAGCATCAGAATGTCCATCATGGGATTGCTCCTCGTTGCGTCCGACTAGCGGGAGCAACACTCTCTCGGGGACCCGGCGGAGCTCGTGGAGAGAAGCGCAACGCATTTCCACGGCCTTAAGCGGGACTTTCGACCGTGCTGAAGTGCCACCACAGGCATAGGTTTTCGAGACGTGGGCTACGGCGAAGTTATAGGAATCTCATAAAGGGCGAGGCAGCCGGTCTGGCAAAACGTCCCATGCTCACGGCCCCCGCACTTATGAAATCTTTATATCTCCCATCCCCTTCCCATCTCGTTTTCCAATGCTCTTCCCGCCATCCTGAAGAGGCCGGCCGACTGACCGACGCCAATTCCAGGAGGCCTGATATGACCCTCGCGTTCCGACACTATGATTCCCCCTCCCTCAGCGACCGCTTGCGCAATGCGCAGGGCATGACGCGGCCGTTGATGCTCGCGATCATCGACAAGGCCTGCCGCCGCTTTCCTTTGCTCGGACAGACCGGGCGCACGGCGCGCCTCATGCGCCTGATAGACGCGGAGGCCTGGGCCGACGCCGCACTGGCGTTGATGGAGCTCGAACTGCCGCTGTGGCACGTCCGCCGGATCGCCTATGACGAAGGTGAATGGCATTGCGCGCTCTCGCGTGAACGCGAGTTGCCGGATTGGCTCGACGCGGCTGTCGAGGGATGCCACGGCGACCTCGCGATCGCGTTGCTGTCGGCTTTCGTCGAAGTCCAGGCAGCGGCCGCGGAAGTCTCGCGGCCGAGCGTTCCCAACGTGCGCCCCGCCCCGGATCCGCTCTATGAGCCGGTCGCCTGCGAGAATTACGGCTGATCGGCCTGGCCTGATCACGCGTTGTTGCAGTTTTGAACATGCCGCGTATGCAGATCCCGACATTCAAGAATAATCTCGAGCACGCGGTCACCACGACCATCCTGACCATGACGCTGAGCCTGGTCTGGGGTGCGGTCCTGACGATCGTGATCACGCTCGCCGCGCGCGGGCTCGGGGTTTAGAGCCTCGACACGGCGATCGACCGCGAATTGACCATGGCTGCCTACGAGGCGAGCAACCGGGCGCGAACGGCGGTCGCACGGCCCGGCCAGGCCGCCTCGCGGTTTGCGGAAAACGTCCGGTCGATCTGGCGCCATTTCGTGGAACCGTGTAGATCGGTTGCATGAGCACAAGCAGCGTCAACGTCGTCGCCCACCCCCTGGTCCAGCACAAGCTTTCCCTGATGCGGGAGAAGGACCGCTCGACCAAGAGCTTTCGCGAGATCCTGAACGAGATCGGGATGCTGCTCGGCTACGAGGTGACGCGCGACCTGCCGCTGGAGCTGGTCGAGATCGAAACGCCGATCTCGCCGATGCAGGCGCCAAAGATCGCCGGCAAGAAGCTCACGCTGGCGCCGATCCTGCGCGCGGGCGTCGGCTTCCTCGACGGCATGCTGGCGCTGATGCCATCGGCCCGCATCGCCCATATCGGGCTCTACCGCGACCCCGATACATTGCAGGCCGTGGAATATTACTTCAAGGCGCCGCAGGACCTGTCCGATCGCACCGTGATCCTGATGGACCCGATGCTGGCGACGGGAAATTCGGCCTGCGCCGGCGCCTCCCTGCTCAAGGACCGCGGCGCCCGCGATATCCGCTTCGTCTGCCTTCTGGCGGCGCCCGAGGGCATCTCGAAATTCCAGAGCGAGCATCCAGACGTGCCGGTCTGGACCGCCGCCATCGACGAGCGGCTCAACGATCACGGCTACATCGTGCCGGGCCTGGGCGATGCCGGCGACCGGATGTTCGGCACCAAGTAGACAGGTTTGTGCGATCGGGCTACTCCGGTTGCCATGCGCGCCGATGATGTTCCACTGCATTCGCTGATCGGATCGGAGACCGGCCCCGCCTTCGTGTTCGACGGCACGCCCGTCTCGCGCGCGGAGTTTTCCGGGAAGATCGAGCAGACCACGGCCTGGCTTGCGGCGCAGGGTATCGGCAAGGGCGACGTGGTCGCGGTCTGGCTGGTCAATCGGATAGAATGGATCACGCTGCTGTTCGCAGCGGCCCGGCTGGGTGCGATCGTTGCCGCCGTCAATACGCGTTACCGCAGTGCTGAAGTCGCGCATCTCCTGAAATTGGCGGGTGCCAAGCTGCTGGTGGTCGAGGCGGCGTTCCGCTCGATCGATTTCGCGTCGATCCTCACGGATATCGTCAAGGCTGATGTCCCCGCGCTGCAAAAGCTCGCGGTGGTCGGCGCGGATGCGATCCCCGCGCAATGGCCGTGCGTGCGCTTCGATGCGTTCGACAAGCCCTATCCACCGGCTCCCGCCCAGGACGACATCGATCTCCCCGTGCTGCTCTACACCACATCGGGCACGACCAAAGGACCAAAACTGGTCGCGCATTCGCAGCGGACGCTCGCCACGCACGCCTTCGCCGTCGCCAAGGCACTCCAGCTTTCTCCGCAGCGTCATTCGCTGCTGGCGATGCTGCCGTTCTGCGGCACGTTCGGCATGACGAGCCTGCTCGGCTTCATCGCAGCCGGCGCCACCGCCCACGTGCTCGACGCCTTCGAGGCGACGCCGGCGCTGAAAATCCTCAGCGAGCATGGGATCACGCACGCCTTCGGCTCCGACGAGATGTTCCGCCGCATCCTCGCCCTCACCGACGCGCCGCGCCCCTTCCCGCATCTCGAAGTCTGCGGCTTCGCCGCGTTCCAGCCCGGCTGGCGTGAGCTGGCCGCGGAGGCCGAAGCGCGCGGCCTGCCGCTGTTTGGTCTTTACGGCTCGAGCGAGGTGCAGGCGCTGTTCTCGATCGCCCGCGCCAGCGACGCCTTCGCCGATCGCATCGAGGGCGGCGGCTGGCCAATGTCCCCCGAGGCGAAGGTCCGCGTGCGCGACACCGAGACCGGCGAGCTCGCAGCTCCCGGCGTCTCCGGAGAGATCGAGATCAGCGCGCCGTCGCGCTTCCTTGGCTATTTCAACAACCCCGATGCGACGCGCGATGCGATCACCGCGGATGGCTTCTTCCGCACCGGCGACATCGGCCGGCTTCGCGACGGCGCCTTCGTCTATGAGACCCGCGCGGGCGACGCCATGCGGCTCGGCGGCTTCCTGGTCGCGCCCGGCGAGATCGAGGACGAGCTCAAGTCGTGCGCCGGCGTCGCCGATGCCCAGGTCGTCGCGGTCGACCTGAAGGGCCAGGCGCGCTGCGTCGCCTTCGTCATCCCGGCCGGGACTTCGCCGCAACAGGAGGTGCTGACCGCACGCCTGCGCGAGCGGCTCGGCGGCTACAAGGTTCCGGCGCGCATCTATGTCGTGGACGCCTTCCCCGTGACAGACAGCGCCAACGGCGTGAAAATCCAGCGCGCCCGGCTTCGCACCATGGCGATGGAGCGGATCGCGGCCGAATAGAAGCCCTTCGGAGCAACCTGCTTAGTACGACTTGGCAAGCCCCAGCACCTTCTCCGCAATAAAACTCAGCGCAAGCTGCGGGCTGACCGGCGCGATGCGCGGGATCAGCACCTCACGCAAATAGCGCTCGACATGGAACTCCTTGGCGTAGCCAAAACCGCCATGGGTCATCACCGCCTGCTCGCAAGCCGAGAAGCCGGCCTCGCCTGCCAGATACTTCGCGGCATTGGCCGCGGCGCCGCAGGGCATGCCTTTGTCGTATTGCCAGGCCGCCGACATCACCATCAACCAGGCCGCCTCGAGCTCGACCCAGTTCACCGCGAGCGGATGCTGGATGCCTTGATTTTTGCCGATCGGACGATTGAACACGACGCGGGTCTTGGCATATTCGGTCGCGCGCGACAGGGCGAGCTTGCCGAGACCAACCGCTTCCGCCGCGATCAGGATGCGCTCGGGGTTCATGCCTTCGAGGATGTACTGGAAGCCCTTGCCCTCTTCGCCGATCCGATCCTCCATAGGGATCTCGAAATCCTCGAAGAACAGCTCGTTGGAATCGACGATCTTGCGGCCCATCTTCTCGATCTCATGGACCTTGATCTTCTTGCGGTCGAAATCCGTGTAGAACAGGCTGAGGCCATGGGTGGGTGAGCGCACCTCCTCCAGCGGCGTGGTGCGCGCCAGCAGCAGGATCTTGTGCGCGACCTGCGCGGTGGAGATCCACACCTTCTGGCCATTGACGATGTAGCGATCGTTCTTGGCGACGGCGCGGGTCTTGAGCTGGGTGGTGTTGAGGCCGGTATTGGGCTCGGTGACGGCGAAGCAGGCTTTCTCGCGGCCCTCGACCATCGGCGGCAGCATACGCTTGCGCTGCTCCTCGGTGCCGAACACGACGACGGGATTGAGACCGAACACGTTGATGTGCACCGCAGACGCGCCGGACATGCCGGCGCCGGATTCCGCAATCGCGCGCATCATGATCGCGGCTTCGGTGATGCCGAGACCGGAGCCGCCATAGGCTTCCGGCACGCAGATGCCGAGCCAGCCGGCATCAGCCAGCGCCCTGTGGAAGTCATGCGGGAAACCGCCGTCATGGTCCTTCTTCAGCCAGTAGGCGTCGGGAAAACCTTCGCAGATCTTGGCGATGGCGTTGCGAATGGCTTCCTGCTGATCGGTGAGCGCGAAATCCATGATGGTCTCCTTGTGGAGGCTCGTTGTGCCTAGCGCCCCATCTGCGAGGGCAGCCAGAGATGATAGACGGCTGCCATCATCCCGCGCTCACTCCGTTAATGCTTGAGGAAAATGTACATATGTGTGAATTTAGCTGTCAACCATATGAACGACGCACGGCGATGATGCACAAGAGGTCCGTCTGATGCGTTCGATGCTGTTCGTGCCGGGTGATTCCCCGCGCAAATTCGAGAAGGCGAGCGAAGGCAAGGCCGACGCGCTGATCATCGATCTCGAGGATTCCGTCGTCACCGACAAGAAGCCGGAGGCACGCGGGCTGACGCTTCAGATGCTGGAGGGCTCTCGCGGCCCGCATCAGCTCTATGTTCGCGTCAACGCGCTCTACACCGGCATGACGCTGACGGATCTCGCCGCGGTCATGCCGGGCAAGCCCGACGGCATCGTGCTGCCGAAATCGCAGGGCGGTGACGACGTGCGGCAGGTCGCGACCTGGCTCGAAGCCCTGGAAGCGGCCGGCGGCATCACGGTCGGCACGACGCGCATCGTCTGCATCGCGACTGAGACTGCAAGCTCGATCTTCGGGCTCGGCAGTTACAAGGGCTGCTCCCCTCGCCTCTCAGGCCTGATGTGGGGCGCGGAAGACCTCTCCACGTCTCTCGGCGCCACCGAGAAGGCCTCGGGCGGCGTGTTCCACAGCCCCTATCGCCTCGCGCGCGATCTCTGCCTGATGGCGGCGGCCGCGGCGGAAGTGACGCCGATCGACACGGTCTACACCGACATCGACAATCTCGCAGGCCTCGAGCAGGAAACGCGCGCCGCGCGGCGCGACGGGTTTTCGGCGAAGGCGCTGATCCATCCAAAACATGTCGACATCGTCAACGCGGCATTCGCGCCGACGGACGCCGAGCGCACCTGGGCAGTGAAGGTGATCGCCGCGTTCGCAAGCAATCAGAACTCCGGCACGCTGCGGCTCGACGGCCTGATGATCGACAAGCCGCATCTTCGCGCCGCGAAGAAGATCCTCGGCCAGCTCTAGATCTCAGCATAGAGGCGGTCGAAGCCGAGCTGCGCAACTCGATCTCGCGCGGCTCCTGCGGCCTAAAATCGTAGCCTCAATCGAACCCCTGAACGGGCGGCGTCGCGGTCTCCGCAGGGGTAGCCTGGACAGGCGGCGCCGCGGGCACGGCTTGCACCGGCGGATTGCTGGCCGCTCTCATCTGACTGTTGGCCTCCATCGCCTCGCGCGCACGCGGCGGAGCACTGGTGGCGGTGGCCCCGTACGCCCCACGACGTGGCGGCTGCCGGTGTCTTGCCGAGCGCGACCCCCTCACGCCCCATGACCGGGCGATCGAAGGCCCGGCGGTATAACCGATCACTGCGCCCGCGACGGCACCGACCGGACCGAGCACGACTGCACCGGACACGGCGCCTAACGCCGCAGAGCCAGCGCGCTCCTGCGCAGCGGCGCTTGCCGGCACGCCAGCCAGCAGCACGATGACAGTGAGCAGAACTTTTTTCATCAGAGCGCCTCCCTCACCGGAGATCACTCTTACTCAAATGTGGCCGCACAAAGTTTGTTCGTTGCCCAACACTGGGCAGAGGCCGATGGAACTCCGGCAATTCAAAGGCCTTCGCGTATGATCGATCACGCAGGCAACCGGGAAAGGCGCCACGGCGTGCAACCAATGGGATTGGTCGACCAGGGCAGGCATGCGCGCGCCTTCCGCGCCATGGGGGTTGCGTTGCTGGTCACCGCGACGTCGCCCGGCGCACGCGCCGGCGAACCGACCATCGCGCCTGCGGAGCTGAAGGCGATCGGCGCGATCGATGCGCGCTTTCAATCCTACAACATCGAGATGGTGGAGGTGACCGGTGGGCTGTTCTGGAAGGCCTATCCGCGAACGATGCGCGCGTTCGATCAGCGGGACCGTTACAGTTACAGGCCGCCAATTAATCTGGCCAATGCGCGCCTGCGCAAGCTCGCGGCGGCGCTGTCGCCGGCCTATCTGCGCGTGAGCGGCACCTGGGCCAATGCGACGTTTTTTGCGGACACGGACCGAGCGCCGGGTAAGCCACCGCCGGGATTTGACGCCGTGCTTAGCCATGGCCAGTGGCGTGGCGTCCTCGACTTTGCGCGCGCGGTCGATGCGGAGATCGTCACCTCCTTCGCCATCAGTACCGGCAGCCGCGACGCGGATGGTGTGTGGACGCCCGATCAGGCGCAACATCTTGTCGACTACACGCATTCGTTGGGCGGCCACATCGCCGCCGCCGAAATCATGAACGAGCCGACGCTGGCAGCGACGAACGGCGCGCCACCGGGATATGATGCCAAGGCCTACGGCCGGGACTTCAAAATCTTTCGAGAATGGATTCGGCGAGCCGCGCCGGAGACAATGATCGTCGGTCCAGGTTCTGCCGGCGACGTGCCGTCGCCATCCGGCGTGGGTATCTCCACGCGCGATTTGCTCGCCGCAGCCGGCTCCGGTGTCGATCGCTTCTCCTATCATCACTACAACACGCTCTCGCAGCGCTGCGGCGGCCGCGACGATCCGAAGCAGGCACTCACGGAGCAATGGCTCGCCCGCACGGACGCGACGCTGGCGATCTACCAGACTTTGCGCGACGTGTACGAGCCGGGCAAGCCGATCTGGGTCACGGAGACGGCGGAGGCGGCCTGCGGCGGCAACCGCTGGGACAAGACGTTTCTCGATACCTTCCGCTATCTCGACCAGCTCGGGCGCCTGGCAAGAGCCGGTGTCCAGGTGGTGATGCACAACACGCTCGCCGCCAGCGATTATGCACTACTCGACGACAAGACCTTTCGTCCGCGGCCGAATTACTGGGCCGCCCTGCTCTGGCACCGGCTGATGGGGACGATCGTGCTCGACGTGGGCGGAAGCCCGACGCCCAATCTGCATCTCTATGCGCACTGCCATCCAGGCCAGCGCGGTGCGGTGTCGGTGCTCGCGATCAACACGTCGCGGCGCGCATCACGCGCCGTGACGCTGTCAGCTTCCGCCGAACGATACACGCTGCATGCGGCACGGCTCCAAGGCGCTATCGTGCAAATGAATGGCAAGACGCTCGCGCTGAGGACTGATGACGAACTGCCCCGGCTCGATCCGCACGCAATACCCGCCGACACGATCCGACTTGCGCCTGAGACCATCACCTTCCTGGCGTTTCCGGACGCCGCGAATCCCGCCTGCCGGTAGAGGCTCTCACGACTGGAGCGTGTCCCGCGCCGTCTCCGGCGCCATCAGCGTTGCGATGATCGTGATAATCGACAGCGCGATGATGTAGACCGACACCGGCCAGTACGAGCCGGCCCATGCCAGCAGTGCGGTCGCAATCAGCGGCGAAAAGCCGCCGCTGAGCGCAGCCGCGACGTTGGCGCCCAGCGAGGCGCCGCTGTAGCGCACCTGGGTGCGGAACAGTTCCGGCATGAACGCGGCCTTGGGCCCGAACAGCAGTGCATGCGTCAACGTCATCGTGACCACGAGCGCGAGCGTGATCAGCACCGGATCTTTGGTGTCGAGGAACCAGAACAGTGGAAACGCCAGCGCCACCGAAAACACACCGCCGGCGAGATACAGCGCCTTGCGGCCAAAGATGTCCGACAGCCAACCGGCCAGCGGCAGCGTCGCGAATTCGACAAGCGCGGCGTAGACCACCGCATTCAGGATCACCTGACGCGGCAGGCCGAGCTTCGTCGTGGCATAGACCACGGTGAAGACGGTGAGGAGATAAGCAAGTCCGACTTCCGAGACCGTGATGCCGATGGCGAGCAGAAAGCTGCGCCAATCGCGGCGAAGCACTTCCCACACCGGCTGCGCCAGCACCTCTTTGCGCTCGACCACCTCCTTGAAGTGAGGCGTCTCCGCAAGTTTGAGCCGCACGATGAAGCCAACGCCGACAAGCAGAATGCTGATCAGAAACGGCACGCGCCAACCCCAGCTCAGAAAGTCGGCTTCGGGCAGCCGCGTCATCAGCCCGAAAATGCCGGTGGAGGCGGCGACTCCGACGGGAAAGCCGATCTGCACCAGGCTGCCGTAGAAGCCGCGCCGATTGCCGGCATGCTCGACGACCATGACGACCGCGCCGCTCCACTCGCCGCCGAGACCGATGCCCTGGATGAAGCGCAGGATGACGAGGAAAATCGGCGCCCAGACACCGATCTGGTTGTAAGTCGGCAGGCAGCCGATCAGAAAGATACCGAGCCCCATCGCGATCATGGTCGCGACCAGCATCTTCTTGCGTCCGAGCCGATCACCGTAATGCCCGATGATGGCGCCGCCGATCGGCCGCGCCACGAAGCCAACCGCATAGGTCGAGAACGCCGCGAGCGTGCCGACAAAGGGATCGAAGCTCGGGAAGAACAGCTTGTTGAGCACGAGGGCGGCGGCCGTGCCGTAGATCAGGAAATCGTACCACTCGATCGCGGTGCCGAGTGCACTCGCCCACACCACATGCGCCGTTGTCGATCTCTCCGCCGCAGTGGAGACCCCCGTTGCTGCCGTCATTGCCATGCGCCCCATCATTCCAGCGGGCATCATGGCCAATCGAGGTGAGGCTTGCAACCTGCGGAGGTGTTACCTTTGACCGGGATCACAATGCGAGGTTTTCGCGCCGCTGCTCCCGCACCCGTCATTGCGAGGAGCCCTTGCGACGAAGCAATCCAGAGTGCCTCCGCGGAAACAGTCTGGATTGCTTCGCTTCGCTCGCAATGACGGCTGTGGAAAGCAGTTGCGCTTGTCGCCGCTCACTCATCGAGCGGCCCCCCACGCGCCATTATTCACCATTGACAAACCTATTTGCTAATATCTAATTATCTATCAGAACAATCGGCCGCGCCAAGCGGCCCCATAATAGAGAGGGAACGACGATGAGAGGGCTTTTGGCCTGCGCCATGCTCGCGGCCATGACGTCGGCTGCCATGACCACAGTCGCGCGCGCGCAAGTCTCCGATAACGTGGTGCGGATCGGCGTGCTCACGGATCTGTCGAGCTGGGGCCGCGACAACAGTGGGCCGGGTTCGGTCGAGGCCGCAAAAATGGCGGTGGAGGAGTTCGGGCCGACCGTGCTCGGCAAGCCGATCGAGATCATCAGCGCCGACCACCAGATGAAGACCGACGTCGGCGTCAATATCGTGCGCGGCTGGTTCGACAACGGCAAGGTCGATGCCGTCGTCGACATTCCCAATTCCGGCATTGCGATCGCCGTGCACAACATGGTGCGCGAGCGCAACAAGATCGCCCTGCTCTCCGGGCCTGGCGCGAGCTCGCTGACCGACGAGCTGTGCAGCCCGAACACCGTGCACTTCACCTACGATACCTACGCGCTGTCGAAGGTGACGGCCTCCGCCGTGATCAAGGAAGGCGGCAAATCCTGGTACTTCATCACTGCGGACTACGCCTTCGGCCAGCAGCTCGAAAAGGACGCCACCCGCTTCATCAACGAGATGGGCGGCAAGGTGCTGGGCGGCGTCAAGCACCCGACCAACACCGCGGACTTCTCGTCTTTCGCGCTGCAGGCGCAGAGCTCCAAGGCTGACGTCGTCGCCTTCGCCAATGCCGGCCAGGACACGGACAACGCCATCAAGCAGTCCAGCGAGTTCGGCCTGGTCCAGGGCGGCCAGAAGCTCGTCGGGCTCCTGATGTTCGACACCGACGTGCACGCGATTGGGCTCAAGTCCGCGCAGGGCACCTACATGACGACGGCGTCGTACTGGAACATGGATGAGGCGACGCGTGTCTGGTCCAAGAAATTCTTCGCCCGCACCAATGTCATGCCGACAATGATACACACTGGCGTCTACGGCTCGGTGCTGCATTATCTGAGAGGGATCAAGGCCGCCGGCACGGACGATCCGGCCAAGGTGATGGCCAAGATGCGCGAGCTGCCGATCGAGGATATGTTCGTCCATGGCGGCAAGTTGCGCGAGGACGGCCGCGTCATCCGCGACATGTATCTGGCCAGGGTGAAGTCACCCGAGCAGTCTAGGGAGCCCTGGGATTACCTGGAGATCATCAAGACCGTGAAGGGCGAGGACGCCTATCGCCCGGCCTCAGAATCCAAATGTCCGCTCTTGAAGAAGTGAGGTGAGACATGACCGGCAACGAGCGCAACGCAAGCGAAACATACGAGTGCGATGTGCTCGTGGCCGGATCGGGCTGCTCCGGCATGTCTGCCGCGATCACAGCACGCTATCGCGGTCTCGACGTGCTGATCGTCGAGAAGGAGCCCTGCTTCGGCGGCACCACCGCCCGCTCCGGCGGCTGGCTGTGGATCCCCGGCACGTCGCTGGCGAAGGCCTATGGCATCGAGGAGACGCCGGAGCAGGCCCGAACATACTTGCGGCACGAAGCCGGCAACAATTTTGACGCCGCCCGGGTCGATGCGTTCCTGAGCGCGGGCCCCGAAGCCGTCGATTTCTTTACCAACAAGACGGCGCTGCGCTTCGACATGCCGCTGGTGTTTCCGGACTACCACGCCGAAGCGCCCGGCGGCACGCAGGGCGGCCGCTCCATGGTGACGCGGCCGTTCGACGGTCGCGAGCTTGGAGACCAGATCAAGACGCTGGGCATGCCGCTGCCCGAGCTCACCGTGTTCGGCATGATGCTCGGCTCCGGCAAGGAGATCATTCACTTCATGCGGGTGACCAAGTCGCTGACGTCGGCGGTCTATGTCGCCAAGCGGCTGTCGCGGCATTTGATGGGCGTGCTGCGCTATGGCCGCGGCATGACCTTGACCAACGGCAACGCGCTCGCCGGACGCCTCGTAAAATCCGTGCAGGATTTGAAGATTCCGATGTGGCTGTCATCGCCGGTGCGCGAGCTGACGGTCGAGAACGGTGCCGTGACCGGCGCGATCGTGTCGCGCGAGGGCCGCGACGTCCGCGTTCGCGCGCGACAAGGCGTCGTGCTCGCCTGCGGCGGCTTTCCGCACGATGTCGAGCGTCGCAAGAAGATGTTCCCGCATGCGCCGACCGGCAACGAGCATTTTTCACCCGGCCCCACCGGCAACACCGGCGACGGCCTGCGGCTTGCCGAAAGCGCCGGCGGGCACGTCGAGGACCGCCTGCCCAACGCGGCGGCGTGGGTGCCGGTGTCGCTCACCACGCGCAAGGACGGCTCGAAGGGTGTGATGCCGCACTTCATCGACCGCGCCAAGCCCGGCGTGATCGCGGTGATGCGCGACGGCAGGCGCTTTGCCAATGAAGGCAATTCCTATCACGACTTCGTCCAGGCCATGATCAAGGCCGCCAAGCCAGGCGAAGAGATCGCGGCCTATCTCATCTGCGATCATCCAACGCTGCGCAAATACGGCCTCGGCTGCGTGCCGCCGTTCCCGATGCCGCTCGGTCATCACCTCAACACCGGCTATCTCATGCGCGGCGAGACGCTCGAAGCGCTCGCCGTGAAAGCCGGCATCGATGCGAAAGCGTTCACCGAGACGGTCAAGCAGTTCAATGCAAGCGCGCCGCAGGGGCACGATGCCGCGTTCGGCAAAGGTTCAAAAGCCTATAACCGCTACCAGGGCGACGCCATGCACGGTCCGAACCCCTGCATCGCGCCGATCGAGAACGGGCCCTTCTACGCCATCAAGATGGTCATCGGCGATCTCGGCACCTATGCCGGCATCGTCACCGACGAGAACGCACGCGCGCTCGACGGCGAAGGCCGGGTGATTTCCGGGCTCTATGCCGCCGGCAACGACATGACGAGCATCATGGGCGGCAATTATCCCGGTGCCGGCATCACGCTTGGGCCGGCGCTGACCTTCGGCTACATTGCCGGCCGTCATCTCGCCGACAGCGCCGCCAAGCGCGACGCGGCGTAAGTGAGCGCATCGGAGGCGCATGAAGAGAGAAAGTCGCGGCATCCAGTCGATCGAGGTCGGCGGAGAATTGCTCCGTGCGCTCGCCAAGAGCGGCGAGCCGATGATGCTGCGCGATCTCGCGCGCGAGGCCGGCATGACGCCGGCCAAGGCGCATCCTTATCTGGCCAGCTTCTCGCGCATCGGCTTGATCGAGCAAGACGAGACCACCGGCCGCTACGAGATCGGCGCGCTCGCGCTGGAGCTCGGCCTGATCAGCCTGCGCCGCCTCTCCGGTGTGCGCATCGCCCAGCCGAAGATCGCGGCGCTTGCGAGCCAGATCGGGCATGCCGTCTCGCTCGCTGTCTGGGGCACGCATGGACCGACCGTAGTGCAGTTAGAGGAGCCAGGCCAGCCCGTGCACATCGTGATGCGCGCCGGCTCGGTGATGGCGCTGCTGGAGACCGCCACGGGGCGCGCCTTCGCGGCGTTCCTGCCGGAAAAGACAATCAACGCCGCGCTTGAAAGCGGCCTCGACCGCCACGGCGTCGGCTACAATCCGAAGCGCACCGTGAAAGGCGCGAAAGTCGCCGAGATGCTCGCCGAGGTCCGCAAGCACGGCCTCGCCCGCGCCCTCGGCGATCCCCTCCCCGGCGTGAACGCGTTCTCCGCGCCGGTGTTCGATCATGCCGGCCATGTCGCACTGGTGATCACCGCGATGGGGCCGGAAGGCACCTTTGATGCCCGCTGGGACAGCCCGATCGCCCACGCCCTGCGCGACTGCGCAGGCCACATCTCGAAGCGGCTCGGCTACGGCATGACGATCGCGGCGGAGTGATGAGGGGCATAACTGCCCGCCTCACAACAAGTGTCATTCCCCGCGAAAGCGGGGAATCCAGTACGCCGCGGCCCATCGGTTCTAACACGGCTGTCTCGGAGTGCTGGATCGCTCGGTCCCGGCTCCGCCAAGGCTACGCCGAGGCCCACGCCGGCGCTCGGCACGCCGAAGCTTCAGCGAAGGCGGCAAGCCGGGCGATGACAGCGAGTTTGGAGCGACCTTCAGCCCCTACTTATCCTTCACCGGCACGGTGTAGTTCAAAACCAATCGCCCGCCATCGGGATAGATGGTCTGCCCGGTGATGTAGGACGCATCGTCGCTCGCAAGGAACGCCACGACCGAGGCGACCTCGCTCGGCTCGCCGCCGCGGCCGGCCGGCGTGCGCGACATCACGGTCTTGCGGGCATCCTCGGATGTATAGATGGAGGACGCCACCATGTCGGTCAGGATCGTGCCCGGCCCGACCGCGACGACGCGGATGTTGTGCGGTGCGAGTGCGACGGCGGCCACCGAGGTCAGCTGCTTCATGCCGCCCTTTGACATGGCGTAGGTCGCGAGCGCCGGGATCGCCAGTAGCGCGTTCACCGAGGACATGTTGATGATGACCCCGCCGCTGCCTTGCGCGATCATCTGCTTGGCCGCGGCCTGCACGCCGAAGAACGCGCCCTTCAGATTGATGCCGATGATTTCGTCGAACTCCTCTTCGGAGATCTCCAGGATGTCACGGTTGCGCGCGACGCCGGCATTGTTGACCATGATGTCGAGCCGGCCGAACTCCCGGACCGCGGTCGCCACCACACGATCCACGTCCGCGCGTCGTGCGACATGGCACGGCACGGCGTAGAGCTCCTTGGGTTTGCCCAGCTCGTTGACGGTCTTCTCGAGCTCATCGGTGTCGACGTCCGAGATGACCACCTTGACGCCGTCTTCAAGGAACCGCTTTGCGCAGGCCTTGCCGATACCGCGTGCTGCGCCGGTGATGACGGCGACTTTGCCGGATAGTTTCATAGGACACACTCCAGGATAGCTGCTTATGCAGCGAGCTATCCCGGAGAGGACTCCCGTTCAAGCCGCCGCGAAGCCGAGATGAGCACGCAACCGGTTCTTGATAAAGACGGCATCGCGCGAGGGCAGCGAACGCGGCGGATTCTCGGCCAAAACCTTGATGACAAAAAGCCGCGGGCCGCCGGCCGGTCCGGCCATCTGCGTCGCGAGACGCTGCACCTCCTCGAGCGTCCGCAACGTGGCGGCTGCCGCAAAGCCGCAGGCCGTGGCGATCGCGGCGAGATCGACGCCACGGCCGGTGTGGCTCGCCTGCATCCCGGTCTCACCAAAATGCTGGTTGTCGATCACGACGATATCGAGATTGCGCGGGCGCGCGACGCCGATGGTGGCGATGCCGCCGAGGCCCATCAGCTGCTCGCCGTCGCCGGTCAAGGCAATCACGCGCTTGCCCGGCTGGGCCTGCGCGAGGCCGAGCCCGATCAGTGCGGCGCCGCCCATCGCGCCCCAGAGATAAAAATTGTCGGCGCGGTCGCCGGTCGCGTGCAGATCGTAGGTCGGCGAGCCCAGGCCGGAGACGACCAGCGTGTCCTTGCGGTTCTTCAGCAGCGCTGCGACGGCGGCGCGGCGATCGAGTTGGGAGGAAACGGTCATCAACATCACCACTTCTTCTTGCCGATCAGGCGCTGCCCGATCAGGACCGCGATCTGCTGGTCGGACTCGTAAGCGAGCGACGCCGCAGATTCGACGGTCTCGACCAGATCGTCAGACGTCTCCGCGCGCATCACCTTCAGCCCGATCGCTTCCAGCGAGGGCTGCGTCGCCCGGTTCATCGGCACCTGCCAGGGATTGAACTCGGCCCATTCGCCGCGCATCGTCACCAGCATCAGCAGCGGAAAGCGGCCGATCGCCGACAGCGACAGCATGTTGATGCAATTGCCCACCCCGCTCGACTGCATCAACAGCACGCTGCGCTGGCCGCCAAGCCAGGCGCCCGCGGCAATGGCGATACCTTCTTCCTCGGTCGTCAGCACATTGGTGGTGACGCCACGGTCGGACGAGAACATGCGGATCAGCTGGCTGTGGCCGGCATCCGGCACGTACGACATCTGCCTGACGTCGGCGGCCTTCAGGACGCGATAGAGCTCGGACGGCCAGTCATCACTGCTGCGCGCTTCGGGATTGGGTTGGGGGCTATGCACCGCGTGTCTCCGTGAATTTCGAGCGGCACGCTAGCGGTGTTCGGGAACGAAGGCTCTGACCGTCTGGCATGAGCAGGTATTGAAGGATTGTATAGCTGCGTTCTCCTGTCCCTTGTGGGACCGAGGCACGATGCGCATTGCTGCGCCCTCTCCCCTTGCGGGCCCCCTTGCGGGAGAGGGCATCGGAGCAGGTCGACACATCCTCGCTAGGGTGAGGGGTATCTCTCCGCGCACTCACGCGAAGTTATGCGCGCCGAGAGATACCCCTCATCCGGCGCCACCTTCTCCCGCAAGGGGAGAAGGGAGGGCACCGTCACTGCGGCTCGAGAGCTAATTCGCCGCAGACCTCGCCATGGCCGGCATGTAGATCTGCGCGTAGCCTTCCTTGATCGCAGAGGTGATGCGATCGAGGCGGCGGTCGATATGCTTCTCCAGCACCGAGACGCAAGCCTCTTCGTTCCGCGCCTTCAGCCCTTCGACGACAGCGCGGTGCTCGGCCTGGGTGTTGGTGCGGTTGATGCTGTCCATGTCGATCCAGCGCACGAAGCGGATGCGGGCGTTGACGTTGCGCAGCACGCGCAGCATCTCGGCGTTGTTCGACATGCTCATCAGCCGCTCGTGGAAGGTCTCGTCGAGCTCGACGAGCTCCACCGAGGAGCGCTCGCCGGGATCGGGGCCGGTGGCTTCGAGGAATTTCAGCAGCGCGTCGATATCCTCGTCCTTGGCGCGCTTGATGGCGAGGCGGACCGAGGCGACCTCGATCGACTTGCGCAGCTCGTAGAGATCGAAGATCTCGTGCGCGTCGAGCTCGCGGCAGAAGAAGCCCTTGCCCGGCGTGAAGCGCAGGAAGCCCTCGGTGTTGAGACGGTTGAGCGCTTCGCGCAGCGGCGTGCGGCTGACGCCAAGGCGCTTGGCCAGCTCGCCTTCGTTGAGCCGCTCGCCCGGTTTGAACTCATAGCTCACGGCCATCGCCTTGAGCTGTTCATAGACGCGATCGACGATACTATCGGAAGCCAGTTCCACGTTGCTCTTCATAAGCTGCATTCATAACCGAACACAGCCCAATATACCGAGCCTGCGGGAGCGATTGCAATGCAAACGAGAGGAGGACCGTGAAGCGCTTCGCAACGGCCGGAATCAGGCGAAGACGCGCGGACGCAGTCCAGCATGAAACCAGGTGATCATGGAATAGATGTCGTAGACCGGGAGCCCCACTTCAGCCTGCAAAGCTGCGGCATAGGGCGGCATGTTGGTGCATTCGAGCACGATCGCGCCGACATCGGGGTTTTTGGCGACCAGCTGCTTGCCAGCCTCGACCACGTCACGCTCGGCCAAGCCGACGTCCATGTCGTCCTTCTCGGCCTTGATCAGCACGCGGAAGAATTCCTTGCCGTGCTCGGTCCCGACCAGCGGCGTATCGAGCGGCACGCCGGCACCCTCGAGATGGGCCGGCGTCAAGGTCGAGCCTGACACCGTGACGAGACCGACGCGCTTGCCGGGCGGCAGGGTCGCCTGCACCCACGGCACCTGCATCAACGACGAGGTCGCGACGGGCACGCCGACGGCGGCCGCGATCTCCTTCTGGAACAGCGAGAGGAAGCCGCAATTGGTGGTGATGGCCTCGGCCCCGAGCCGCACCAGGTGCTTGGCCGCATCGATGAAGTCAGGCAACAGGCCGGCCGCGCCTTTCAACACCACCTTCTCCGGCGACGCGCCGCTCACCACGCGATAGAGCACCGGGAATGGCCAGGTCGTGCCATTGCCCATGTCGCCGGGAATGCGAGCGAAGCGCGCTTCCAGCATCAGGATGCCGAGCGGCGCGCCGTAGATGGCCTTGCCGCCACGGGCAATACGAGAAGGCGAGTTGGCTGGATAAGTCATGGTGCGATCTCAGAGGAAGCGGGTGGGCGCGAACGGTGCGAGCGGAATTTCTGGCTGCTTGCCGCTCAGGAGCTGCGCGACGAGGCGGCCGGTGCGGGCCGAGCTGACCAGACCGATATGGCCATGGCCGAAGGCATAGACGACGTCACGCGACGCGCGTGCGTAGCCGATGCAGGGAATGCCGTCGGGCATGCTCGGCCGATGCCCGAACCAGGTTTTGATGCGCGAGGCCGGGATGTCCTTCGGCAGTTTTGGGAACATGCTGAGGAGGTTGTTGCGCAAAATCTCGGCGCGCTTCCAGTTCGGCGCAGCCTCGAGGCCGGCGATCTCGACCGTGCCGGCGGCGCGCAGGCCCTTGTCGGTCCAGTTCACCACCATCTTCGCGTCAGACGCCATCATCGAGCCGCGCGGACCTGATTCCGGGTTCTCGATCATGACGTGATAGCCGCGCTCGGTCTCGAGCGGCAGCGGATCGCCGATCGATGCCGTCAATCGCTTTGAATGCGCGCCGGCCGCGACCACCGCAGCATCGCAGGGAATCTCGCCGGTCTCGGTGAGGACGGCGACGAGCTTGTTGCCATTCAACTTCAGCCCGGTGGCTTTGGCGCGCACGAGCTTGGCCCCGTTCGCCAGTGCATGATTTGCCAGCGCCGCAACGTAAGCGCCGGGATCGCGGCAGCGTCCGGCCTCTTCCACCACCACGCCAAAGGTGTAGCGCGGGTGCAGGTCCGGTTCGCGCTGACGCATCTCGTCGGCGTTCAGCTCCATCCATTCGACGCCGACCTTCTTGCGCAGGCGCCAGCCGAGATCGTTGTCGAAATTGCCGCGCGACGGGAAGACGTGCATCACGCCGTTGCGCTCGACCAGCTCGGGCACGCCGGCCTCCTCCGCGAGCTTCCTGTGCAGCAGCGGCGCGTCCTTCAGGAGATCGCGGAGCGCAAACGCGGTCTTCTCGACCCGCGCCTCGGTCCAGCCCGACAGCAGATACTTGATCAGCCAGGGCAGCGCCTTCGGCAAGTAAGACCAGCGGATCGCGAGCGGGCCGAGCGGGTCGATCAGATAGCCCGGCACCTTCTTCCAGACGCCCGGCTCCGCCGGCGGGATCACCGAATGCGAGGAGAGCCAGCCGGCATTGCCGTAGCTCGCCGCCTGTTCGCCGCCGGGCTCGCCTGCATCGATCAACGTGACCCGATGACCCTCGCGCAGCGCCTCGATGGCGCTGATCACACCGACCGCGCCGGCTCCGATGATGGCGACGTGGCGGCCCTCTGCCATCGGCTACGCCTTCACCGCCGGCGTGAAATCCTTGCCGACCGACATCGCGCGTGGATCGATGATGCAATGGAGGATCGACGGCTTGCCCGACGCGAGCGCGCGCTCGAATGCCGGCGCGAATTCTTCGGTGCGCTCGACGCGCTCGCCATGGCCGCCGAACGCCCTGGCGTACATCGCAAAATCAGGGTTCTTGAGCTGGGTGCCGACGACGCGACCGGGATAGTCACGCTCCTGGTGCATGCGGATGGTGCCGTATTGCGAATTGTCGACGACGATCACGATCAGCGGCGCGTCATACTGCACGGCCGTTGCGAATTCCTGGCCGTTCATCAGGAAGCAACCGTCGCCGGCAAAGGCGACGACGACGCGATCCGGAAATTGCCGCTTGGCCAGCACGCCCGCCGGCACGCCATAGCCCATCGAGCCCGAGGTCGGCGCGAGCTGGGCCGCAAAGCTGTGGAAGCGATGATGACGATGGATCCAGCCGGCATAATTGCCGGCGCCGTTGCAGACGATCGCATCCTTCGGCAGGCGATCGCGCAGCCAGGTCATGACCCGACCATACTGGAACGTGCCCGGCAGCTCGCGCGCCTTGTCGGTCCAGGCGAGGTAATCGGCATGCGCCTTGGCGGCCTCGCCCTTCCAGGCAACTGAGCCTGCGGGCTTCAGCGTCTCAACCGCCGCAGCGAACGCGGCGGGCGTCGCCTGAATCGCGAGCGCGGGCTGATAGATGCGGCCGAGCTCTTCGGAGCTCGGATGCACGTGGATCAGCCTCTGCTTCGGCGTCGGAATGTCGAGCAGCGTGTAGGACGACGACGGCATCTCCGACATGCGGCCGCCGATCAGCAGAATGACGTCGGCGTTATCGATACGCGCCTTCAGGCCCGGGCTCGGCCCGATGCCGAGATCGCCGGCATAATGCGAATGGTCGGCGTCGATCAGCGACGCGCGGCGAAACGAGGTCGCGACCGGAAGGTCGAACCGTTCGGCAAAACGCGCGATGCTTTTGGTCGCTTCATCGGTCCAGCGCGAGCCGCCGAGGATGACGAGCGGCGCCTTGGCGCTGGCAAGCATCGCGCTGACCTGCTCGATGTCAGCGGGCGCGGGCCAGCTCACCGCCGGCTCGATGCGCATGGCATCGGCGACGGCCGCAGTCTCGGTCAGCATGTTCTCCGGCAGCGCGATCACGACCGGACCCGGGCGGCCCTGCAACGCAACGCGGAAGGCGCGCGCGACCAGCTCCGAAATGCGATCGGGTCGATCGATCTCCACCGCCCATTTCGCCATGGAGCCGAACACCGCCTTGTAGTCGAGTTCCTGGAACGCCTCGCGCTCGCGCATGCCGGTATCGACCTGGCCGACGAACAGGATCATCGGCGTCGAATCCTGCATCGCGATGTGAACGCCGTGGCTGGCGTTGGTGGCGCCGGGGCCGCGGGTGACGAAGCAGATTCCGGGACGCCCGGTGAGCTTGCCATAGGCTTCCGCCATCATCGCAGCGCCGCCTTCGGCGCGGCAGATCACGACGTCGATCGGGCTGTCATGCAGCGCGTCGAGCGCGGCGAGGTAGCTCTCGCCCGGCACGCAGGTGACGCGCTCGACGCCTTGGGCGACCAGCTGATCGATCAGGATCTGGCCCCCGGTGCGGGTGTTGCGAATGGTCATGACAGCTCCCTGCAGGCTTTGGCGATGGACATCATGGCCTCGCGCAAGTTTTGTTCCGAGGTGGCGTAGGACAGGCGGAAATAAGGTGCAAGGCCGAAACAAACAGTGCAGCGGGCATCGGCACGCATGTCAGCGCCGCGCGGCAATTGCGATCACCTCAATGCGGCAGGCCGGATCGGCGAGCTCGACCTTGCCGCAGGCGCGGGTCGGCGCATTGCCCGGCACGACCCAGGCATCATAGACCGCGTTCATGGCGTCGAAATCGTCCATGGTCTTGAGCCAGACCTGCACGCTGAGCAGTCGCGATTTGTCGGTGCCGGCGCGCGCCAACATGTCATCGACCTTTGCCAGCGCCTCATTGGTCTGCTGGGTGATGTCGGCGGTCTTGGTATCAGCCACTTGTCCCGCCAGGAAAACGAGATCGCCGAATACGGAAGCGCGGCTGCGGCGGGCGTTCTGGTCGATGCGGGTGATGTCCGACATGGGGGTCCTTATTGCTTTACTTGCCGGTGGCGATGATGCGGCGGCAATGATCGAGCGCCGCGCCGATCAGGTTGTCGCTCGCCTCGGGCGTGCGGAACGCCGAATGCGCCGACAGCGTCACGTTCGGCAGCTTTGTCAGGGCGTGCCCAGCGGGCAGCGGCTCGACGGTGAAGACGTCGAGGCCGGCATGGGCAATGTGGCCCGAGCGCAGCGCATCGAGCATCGCGTCCTCGTCCACGACGGCGCCGCGCGCGGTGTTGATCAAAATGCTGCCCTTGCGCATCTGCGCGATGCGCTGGCGCGACAGAAAGCCCTTGGTCTCGTCGTTGAGCAGAAGATGCAGCGAAACGACATGGCTCTCCGCCAGCAGCTTCTCCAGCGACACGAATTCGACGCCCGGATGCGTCTTCGGCGTCCTGTTCCAGGCGATCACCTTCATGCCGCAGCCCGCCGCCATGCGCGCGGCTTCCGCCGCGATGCCACCGAAGCCGATCAGGCCGAGGGTCTTGCCGGTGAGCTGCACGGCATCACGCCGTAGCCAGTTGCCTTCGCGCATGCCGCGGTCCATCTCGCCGAAGCTTTTGGCAGAGGCCCACATCAGCGCGATCGCGCATTCGGCCACGGCGGTGTCGCCATAGCCCTTGATGGTGTGGACGGCGATGCCGCGCTCGGCGAGCTCCTCCGGGTTCATGTAGCTGCGCGCGCCGGTGCCGAGGAAGACGACGTGCTTTAGCTTCGCGCACTTCCCGGCAATGGCTGAGGGTACGGCGGTGTGATCGACGATCATGATCTCGGCATCGCCGAGCAGGCCGGGCAGATCATCGGGCTTGATCGAGGGATTGCGGTTGATGCCGACGGGCAGTTTCGCCACGCCGAGCAGCTTCTCGGTAACCGCGGCCAGCGTGTCGTTGGCATCGACGAAAACAGCACGCACAGACTTTCTCCTCTCATTCCCGGATCGCAAAACCAGACCATGGTCCACCAGGCGTCACGCGATTTTCTCTCGCTTTGCCAGAGGATTAGGCTTCCATCGCCCGATCACTCAAATTGCCGGCAGAGGTGCAATACCATATTGCATTACGGTCTGAATACAGAAATAGTCCTTGAATCGGAGTTGTCGATCATTCCCCAGGGAGCACTGACCATGAACCGCAGGGACGCACTCACCACCGTCGCGCTGGCGGGCGCGGCAATGGCCACGACAGCAGCGGCCAAGGCCGACACCGCCCCGACCTCCACGCTCGACCGCATCAAGAAGAGCGGCGTGCTGCGGATCGCAGTGATCGCCGGTCAGGATCCCTATTTCCACAAAGACCTCGCGACCAATCAATGGTCGGGCGCTTGCATCGACATGGCGAACGACATCGCGGGCAAGCTGGGCGTCAAGGTCGAGACACTGGAATCGACCTGGGGCAACCAGATCCTCGATCTCCAGGCCGACAAGATCGACCTCGCCTTTGCCGTGAACCCGACGCCGGAGCGCGCACTGGTGATCGACTTCTCGACGCCGATCCTGGTGCACTCCTTCACCGTCATCACCAAGAAGGGCTTCGCCAAGCCTCAGACCTGGGGCGAGCTCAACAAGCCCGAGGTCAAGATCGCCGTCGACATCGGCTCGACGCACGAGACGATCGCGCGCCATTACTGCCCGAAGGCGACCATCCTCGGCTTCAAGACGCGCGACGAAGCGATTCTCGCGGTGTCGACGGGCCGGGCCGACTGCAATGTCTCGCTGGCGGTGCTTTCGGTCTTCACGCTGAAGAAGAATCCGACGCTTGGCGAACTCGCGATCCCGCGCCCGCTGCTGACGCTGCCGACCAACCTCGGCATCCGCGCCGAAGCCGATCTTCGCTACAAGGATTTCCTCAGTGCCTGGGCCGACTACAACCGTTCGCTGGGCCAGACTCGTGAATGGCTGCTGAAGGCCTATGAAACCGTCGGCCTCAGCGCCGAGGACATCCCGAGCGAAGTGCAGTTCTGATCGACCATGTATGTCCAGGACCTTTTCGGCCGCGCAACGAGCGGCCGAAGGCGTTCTTGGACCGGTCTCACGAGACACATTGACGCGGGATGCCCCGAGCAAACCGGGAGGCTGATATGCAGACGGCGTTACGTGGAGCTTCCGGTGTTGACGCGGACCCATGCGCGCTTAAGTAGGTAAGATAAAATCTGCGGGGGTGGCGACGTTTGCTGGGCTGGTTTCCCTCGACGCCACCAATGCAGGACATATGACGACCTCGCCTCACGCGACCTCGCCAAAAACGAACTCGCAAAGCACGACATCGAATTCGGCTTCCGCGCCCCCTCATCTCGCCATCGTCCTGTTCTCGCTCGCGATGGGCGGGTTTGCGATCGGAACCACCGAATTCGCATCGATGAGCCTGCTGCCGTTCTTCGCGGCCGACCTTCACATCGACGAGCCGACGGCTGGACACGCGATCAGCGCTTACGCCCTCGGCGTGGTGCTGGGTGCGCCGCTGATTGCCGTGCTCGGTGCACGATTCGCACGGCGCACGCAGTTGCTGGTGCTGATGGCGGTGTTCGCGCTCGGCAATGCCCTCACCGCGCTTGCGCCGAGCTTTGGCGCGATGATTGCCGCCCGCTTTCTCTCAGGCCTGCCCCACGGCGCCTATTTCGGCATCGCCGCGTTGGTTGCGGCCTCGCTTGTTCCGCAACACCGCCGCTCGCAGGCGGTTGGCCAAGTGATGCTGGGCCTGACCGTTGCCACCATCATCGGCGTTCCCTTGGCCAATCTGATTGGCCAGGCGGTCGGCTGGCGCGCGAGTTTTGGCCTCGTCTCGGCACTGGCGCTGCTCACGATGCTGCTGTGCGCGCTGTTCGCACCGCGCGACCGGGCTGGCCGGTCGGATCCACTGCGCGAGCTCGGCGCGCTCAAAAGCCGCCGCGTCTGGATCACGCTCGCGATCAGCGCCATCGGCTTCGGCGGCATGTTCGCCGTCTACACCTATCTGGCGACGACCTTGATCGAGGTCACCAAGGTCCGCACCGAGGTCATTCCGTTCTTCCTGGCGATCTTCGGCATCGGCGCCACGCTCGGCAATCTGTTCGTGCCGCGCTTCGCCGATCGCGCGTTGATGCCGACGGCGGGCGGCATCCTGCTGTTTGCAGCCGTCGCGCTGCTGGTGTTTCCGCTGGCCGCCGGCAATCCCTGGCTGCTGGCGATCGACATTTTTGCGATCGGCGCCAGCGTCGCGCTCGGGGCCGTGCTGCAAACGCGGCTGATGGACGTCGCGGGAGACGCGCAGGCGCTCGCGGCCGCGCTCAACCATTCGGCGTTCAACACCGCCAATGCGCTCGGCCCATTCCTCGGCGGCCTCGCCATTCGCCAGGGGCTCGGCTGGACCTCCACCGGCCCCGTCGGCGCCGCGCTGGCGGTCGTGGGCTTTCTGATCTGGATCGTCGCCTATCGCGACGGCGGCTCGACACCGGTCGAGCACGTCTCGGGCAGTGACGCCGCACCACAAGAGAACGCTCCCCTCAAGCGCGCGCCACCGTTGGCGCCGGAGAAACGGAGCCGCTCCAAGGACCCGGTGGCCTGACGGATCGCGACAGGCTCAGAACAAAGCGGCGTTGAGAGCCTGTCCGTAGATCATCGCGGCCACGAGCGAGACCAGCAGGCCCGCGCCCGAGAAGATCACCAGGATCTTCAGAGTTTCGACGTCGACATTGGTTCCCGTCGCGCGGGATATTGCCCTTGCCAGTGCAGCAATCATCGCCAGCTCCGAAGCCGGCCGCGCGGACGCGAGGCCTGACTTCATCTAGCGCAGATCGGCGCGCCTGCCTGTGAAGCAGATTACAGGTGGGCCTCGGCTATTGGCCCCGCGCTAGAGCGTTTTCAAGCGAAGTGGATGCCGGTTCGCGTCAAGAAAACGCGTCAATACAAGAATCTAGAGCCCCGTTCCGATTCCATCGGAACGGAAATGGCTCTAGTCGCGCGTGTCTTCTCGCCGCGCGCTACCCGGGCCGGAAGCGCAGATTGGCGCGCGACAGCTGGCTGATCGACGTGCACCCCATCAGCTTCATGCCGCGCTCGAGCTCGGCGCGCAGCAGGCCGAGGGCCCGTTCGACACCGGGCTGGCCGGCGGCGGCGAGCGGATACAGATAATATCGTCCAAGCCCGACCGCCTTGGCTCCGAGCGACAACGCTTTCAGGATATGAGTTCCGCGCTGGATGCCGCCATCCATCATCACATCGATGCGGTCACCCACGGCATCGACGATTTCGGCGAGCTGATCGAAGGCTGAGCGGGAGCCGTCGAGCTGGCGGCCGCCATGGTTGGACAGGACGATCCCGGCACAGCCGATATCAACTGCGCGACGCGCGTCTTCCACCGACATGATCCCTTTCAAGCAGAACGGCCCGTTCCAGGTTCGCACCATCTCCGCGACATCGTCCCAGTTCATCGCGGGATCCAGCATCTCCGTGAAATAGCGGCCGATCGACATGGCGCCGCCACCCATGTCGACGTGCTCCTCCAGTTGCGGCAGCCTGAATTTCTCGTGGGTGAGATACTCGATGCCCCATCGCGGCTTGATCGCGAACTGCAGCATGCCGGCAAGCGTCAGGCGGAAGGGAATGCTGAAGCCGGTGCGCAGATCGCGCTCGCGATTTCCTCCAGTGATGCTGTCCACCGTCAGCATCATCACCTCGACGCCGGCCTCCTTGGCGCGCTGCATCATGGCGCGGTTGAGGCCGCGATCCCTGTGGAAATAGAACTGATAGACCTGCGGCGTGTCGTAGGCCTTGCGCAGTTCCTCGAGGCTCACCGTGCCCAGCGAGGAGACACCGAACATGGTGCCATATTTCGCAGCCGCCGCGGCGACTGCGCGCTCGCCGTCATGATGGAACAGCCGCTGCAAGGCGGTCGGCGAGCAATAGAACGGCAGCGCGAGCTTCTGGCCCATGACCGTCACTGAAAGGTCGACCTGCTGCACGCCACGCAGCACGTTGGGCAGCAAATCGCAATGCTCGAAGCTGGCGCTGTTGCGGCGATGGGTCGTCTCATCGTCGGCGGCGCCGTCGATATAGTTGAAGATCGGGCCGGGCAGCCGGTGACGCGCCAGCCGCCGGAAGTCGTGGAAGTTATGACATTGTGCCAGTCGCATCTTTCACCGCCGCTCACACACTGCCACAGATCTCTTATTGATGCTCGATCGCGCGGATCGCGCCGCGGAGCTCGGCGAGCCCCCGGAGGCGGCCGATTGCAGTATAGCCCGGATTGGTGCGCTTGGTGGCGGCGAGATCGTCGAGCATGCGGTGGCCATGATCGGGACGGAACACGATTTGCTTGTCCGGCGAACGCCGCGCGTTCTCCTTCAACAGCACCTTCAGCACCGCGACCATGTCGACGTCGCCATCGAGATGATCGGACTCGTAGAACGTCAGGCCGTCGGCCTCGCGCTTGGTCGCACGCAGATGCGCGAAAGCGATCCGCGGGCCGAAACGCTCGGCCATCGCAGGCAGATTGTTCTCGGCACGCACGCCGAGCGAGCCGGTGCACAGGCAGATGCCGTTGGCCTGGGACGGCACGGCACCGAACAGCGCCTGGTAGTCGTCGGCGGTCGAGGCGACGCGCGGCAGGCCGAACAGCGGGCGCGGCGGATCATCCGGATGTAGGGTCAGCGACACGCCGAGTTGCTCGGCGACCGGCGCGACACGCGCGAGGAACTCGGCGAGATGCTGCCGCAGGACCTTTGGCGTGATGTCACGATAGGTCTCTAACCGATCGCGGAATTGCGGGATGGTCATCGGCTCGGTGGTCGAGCCCGGCAGCGCGCTGGCGATCGCCATGATGAGATAGTCGATGTCCGCCTGGCTCATCTTCTCGAACCGCGCCTTCGCGCGCGCCTGCGCTTCCTGCGAATATTCCTGCGCGGCCGCAGGGCGCTTGAGGATATGCAGCTCGAACGCCGCAAAGCGGTCCTGGTCGAAGCGCATGGCGCGGGCGCCGTTCGGCAGCTCCCATTCCAGATCGGTCCGGCACCAGTCGACCACAGGCATGAAATTGTAGCAGATGATCTTGATGCCGGAAGCGGCCACCGCCTCCAGGCTCGCGATCCACGCTTCGATCGACTTCGTTGCCTTGGCCCCGAGGCGCTTGACGTCGTCGGGGATCGGAATCGATTCCACCACCGACCAGGTCAGCTGCGAGCGGCCGGGCTGGCCGCGCTCGATGAAATCCTTGCGCTCCTCGACCGCCTTGCGCGTCCAGGCCTCCCCAATCGGGACCTGATGCAGCGCCGAGACGATATCTGTCGCCCCGGCCTGCCTGACATCGTCGAGCGAGACCGGATCATCCGGCCCGTACCAGCGCCATCCCTCTAGCATCATGGATCTCTCCGGTCAGCGGTCAGCACGACCTTGACGCTCTGCGAGCGGTCGAGCGCCAGCCGCAACGCGTCCGGCGCAGTCGACAGCGGCCGCTCGGCCGTGACCAGCGACAGCACGTCGACGCTGCCCGCACCGATCAGTTCCACCGCGGTCATGAATTCGAGCCCAAAGCGGAACGAGCCGCGCAGGTCGATCTCCTTCGCCATCACCGCATTCGACGGCGTCGGAATCTGGCCGCCCGGCAGGTTGCCGATCTGCACGACAATACCACCGCGCCTGACAATGCCGATGGCGCTGGCAAGACCCGCGGCCGTGCCAGAGACTTCGAACGCGACATCGTAGGGACGCGAGGCCGCCTGCGCTTTCAGGCCCTCTTCACCGTTTGCGACGTTCTCGACATGCGATGCGCCGAGCCGGGTCGCGAAGGCCAGCGGGGCCGATGCGATGTCGGCCACCGTGATATCGGCCATGCCGGCGCGGTGCGCGGCCAACATGGTCAGAAGCCCGATCGGACCGGCGCCAAAGATGATGCCGCGCTTGCCCTGGATGTTACCGGCACGCGCGACGGCGTGCAGGCAGACCGCAAGAGGCTCGGCGAGCGCTGCGGCCTGATAGGACACATGGTCCGGGATCTTCACGCACTGCGCCGGGATCGCATCGAAATAGTTGGCAAAACCGCCCTGCATATGCGGCGTTTTCGACGCCGAACCCATGAAGTAGATATTTTCGCAGAGGTTTTGACGACCCTCGCGACAGGCAGTGCAATGGCCGCACCAGCGCGACGGATTGACGGCGACGCGGTCGCCGACCTTCAGGTTCGCCGCCGAGCCGGCGATCTCCGCGACCTGGCCCGAGATCTCGTGCCCGAGCACCAGCGGCGACTTCACCACGAAGTCGCCGGTCCGGGCGTGGCGGAAGTAATGCATGTCCGAGCCGCAGATGCCGCCGGCACCGAAGCGGATGCGCACCATGCCGTCTGCGAGCCTGTCGAGCGGATGCTCGATCATGCGCAGATCTTCGGGGCCGAACAGGGTTGCGGCGAGAGAGGTCGAGGTCATTTGGAAAGTCCCATGTATTTCGGCAGCCAGAGGGTCAGTTCGGGAATGTAGGTGATCGCGATCAGCGCGACCAGCAGCGGCACCAGCCAGGGCAGGATCGCGACCGTGGTGCGCTCGACCGAGAGCTTCGCCACGCGCGCGAGCACGAACAGCACCATGCCGAGCGGCGGATGCAACAGGCCGATCATCAGGTTCAGCGTCATGATCAGGCCGAAATGAATGGGATCGATGCCGAGCTTGAGCACGATCGGCAGCAGGATCGGCACCAGGATGGTGATCGCCGCCGTGGTGTCGATGAAGCAGCCGACGAACAGGATCAACACGTTGGCGAGCGCCAAAAACACCCATTTGTTGTGGGTGATGCTGAGCATCCAGTCCGAGAGCAGCTGGGCGGCCTGCGACACCGTCAGCAGCCAGGCGAAAATCGAGGCGGCGGTGACGATGAACAGCACCGAGGCCGTGGTCTCGATGGTATCGAAGGTCGCCTTCGCCACGGTCTTCAAGGTCATGGTGCGGTAACGCACGAGGCCGAGGAACAGCGACCAGATCACGGCGGCGACCGCGGCCTCCGTCGGCGTGAACCAGCCGAGCGTCATGCCGCCGATCAGGATGACAGGCGCCATCAGCGCCATCACCGCCGAAAAGTCGAAATACCAGTCGATCGCGAGCAGCGCGCCGAGCCCGATGACGACCGCGAGGTTGGTCGATAGGCCGGCCAGCGTCATCAGCCAGATCGCGAGCGGGAAAGACAGCACGACGACGATCTCGAGGCCGGCCGAGCCGAGCTGCGGCCAGGAGAACGGGGTGTCGCTGCCCCATTTATTCCGGTAGGCGAAGTAAGTGACCGTCGCCATCATCAGCAGCGTCAGGACCACGCCGGGAATGACGCCGCCAAGAAACAGCGCACCGATCGAGACATTTGCCATCATGCCGTAGATCACGAAGGGCAGCGACGGCGGGATGATGGGCCCGAGCGTCGCAGAGGCCGCGGTGACGCCGACGGAGAACTCGGTGGTGTAGCCGTGGTCCTTCATCGCCTTGATCTCGATGGTGCCGAGACCGGCGGCGTCCGCGATCGCGGTGCCGGACATGCCGGAGAAGATCACCGAGCCGATGATGTTGACGTGGCCGAGGCCGCCGCGCATCCAGCCGACCAGCGCAACCGCGAACTTGTAAATGCGGCCGGTGACGCCGGCGATGTTCATGAGATTGCCGGCCAGGATGAAGAAGGGCACGGCGAGCAGCGGAAAGCTCTCGACGCCCGCGATCATGCGTTGCGCCAGCGTGACATCGGGCGTCACGCCGCTGACCAGGATGTAGAGCAGCGACGACGCGGCCATGGCAATCGCCACGGGAACGCCGAGCAGCATCAGGACGAGGAAACCTCCGAGCAACAGCAACATGGAATTACCCTTCAAAACCGTCGTAAGCGCCGGGGCGTTCGAGGATCGAATAGCCCTGCCGCAAATGTTGCAGCGCGACCTGCAGCGAGCGAACGAACATCAGCACGAAGCCGAGCAGCACGGCGTAGTAGACGTAGTTCTTGGGAAAGTTGATCGTGGTCATAGACTCGTCGCCGATGATCTGGATGTAGACCCAGACCAGCTTGACGGCGTAGCCGAAGAAGGCGATCCGGATCAGGTCGATGACCGTCGACAGCGCGCGCGCCACGGCATGCGGCAGATAGCGGTAGATCAGGTCGACCTGGATGTGCCGCGACAGCCGCACGCACATCGAGGCGCCGATGAAGACCACGCCGATCAGGCAATAGGTCGCGATCTCCTCGGTCCAGGCGTAGCTGTCGTTGAGGACGTAGCGGGTGAAGAACTGCAGGAAGACGGCGAGCGCCATCACCCAGAAGATCGCCAGCGCCACCCAATCCTCGAATGCGTAAATGCCGAGATCGACCTTCGGCATGGCCTCCTCCTCGAAGGTATGGGCAATCTCGTCCCCGGTGATCTGCCGGTGCGCTTCGGCGGTCGACATGTGGTTACTCCTCAAAACCCGAACGTCATTCCGGGGCGATGCGTGAGCATCGAACCCGGAACCTCGAGATTCTCCGGTGCGCAATTGCGCACCGGAGTTCGGTCCTACGGACCGCCCCGGAATGACGGCTACGCCGTCACTTCACCGCCTGGATGCGTTCCCAATCGGCCTTGCGATAGCCAAAGGTCTCGAACGGAACGTTCTTCAGCACGATGTCGCGGAACTCGTTCTTGTCGACCTCGGTCACGGTCAGGCCCTTTTCCTTAAAGAAGGCGACGAGCTTGGCCTCGTTCTGCTTGATCTCCTCGGTCGCTTTCGCGGCAGCCTCCTGCGCGACGTCGGTGAAGATCTTCTTGTCCTCGTCCGAGAGCTTCTTCCAGAGCGCGCCAGCGACGACGGTGTTGAGGTGGTCGACGATGTGGCCGGTCAGCACGATGTGCTTCTGTACCTCGTAGAACTTCTTGGCCTCGATCGTCGGCAGCGGGTTCTCCTGCGCCTCGACGGTGCCGTTCTGGAGCGCGAGATAGACCTCGGCGAATGCGATCGGCGCGGTGTTGGCGCCGCAGGCGCGCGGCATGGCGAGATAGGCCGGCACGTCGGGCACGCGCATCTTCAGGCCCTTGAGGTCGGCGCAGGTCTTGATCGGCTTGTTCGACGAGGTCTGGCGCACGCCGTAATAGGTCACCGCGATGATGTGATGACCGCTCTTGTCCTCATACCCCTTGGCGAGCTCCTTGAAGATGTCGCTCTTGGTGTAGGCGAGCAGATGATCGGCGTCGCGGAAGGTGTAGGGATAATAGGTCACGCCGATCGGCGGAAAGCTCTTGGCCGCGAAGCTCGAGCCGGAGATGATGATGTCGACCGAGCCGAGCGAAAGGCCCTGGTTGATGTCGGCTTCCTTGCCGAGTTGCGACGCCGGATAGACGTCGATCTGGTAGCGCCCGTTGGTGCGCTTGCCGATCTCCTGTGCGGCCCAGACCGAAGCGGTGTGGAACGGCTCCGAGGTCTCGTAGACATGGGCCCATTTCAACTTGGTCTGCGCCAGGCCGGCCTGGGTAGTGGCAAGCATCGCCGCGGCCGAGACCGCCAGCACCGTCGTCATCTTCTTCAACACTGAATATCCTCCACTGACTTAAGTCTGCTTCTTGTTCACCCGCCCGAAACGAGGCGAGCCGCCCAGTCTCATCGCCGTCGCGCGCTGCCGCTTTTGGCCTGCTTCTTCGACGGTCGCTTTGGTTTCGCCGGCTGAGTCCCGGATCGCGCCACCAGCTTCCGCGCCGCCGGCGCCCCTGCGCCGGTCTCGGCGCCAAAGTTCTGCGCAAAGCGTTCCTGCGAATGCGCGAGGTGGTCGCGCATGGCGTCGTGAGCTGTCATTGGCCGGCGCGCCGCAATGGCATCGCGCACGGCGCGGTGCTCGTCGAGCGCAGTGCGCCAGGTTCCGGGGTTTTCGAAATAATGCGCGAGCTGCGCGAAATAGGGATTGAGGCGCTGGTCGAACAGCTCGCCGACCACGCGCACCAGCACGGCATTGCCGAGACAGCCTGCGATCGCGATATGGAAGGCGCGGTCGTGGACCATCGAGGCTTCGCCGGGATGTGCGACGTTCTCCATTGCGATCAGGGCGGCATCGATGCGCGCGATATCGTCCTTCGTCGCCACGCGCGCGGCCTGCTCGGCAATCGCGCTTTCCAGGAATTCGCGGGCGCGCAACAGCTCGAATGGCCCCTCGATGACGGCGGACGGCGCCGGCGTAGCGTCCGAAGGATCGATCACATAGATGCCGGACCCGACGCGGATGCGGACGCGTCCTTCCACTTCGAGCGCGATCAGCGCCTCGCGCACCGTTGGCCGCGACACTTTGAGCTGATCGGCAAGCTCGCGCTCGGTCGGTAAGCGGCTGCCGACCGCGTACTCGCCGCTGTCGATCAGGCTTCGCAATTGATCGGCGATTTGGCGATAAAGCCGTCTCGCCTCCACAGCTTCCAGCGGCACGCTGGCCCTCCCCCAGAGGCCGCGCCGGTCGATCCGGCGGCCCGCCAATTTTGGATAATTGGCCTTACCAATTGACCGGAGCATTGACCGAGGACGGGTGCCATGTCAAGCAGCGGCCAAACACAGGGAGAGCCGACCATGCGGCTTAATTCAACGCGTCTTGGCCGCTCAAATCTCGACCGGCTGCCGCCGGCCATTCGCCGCCCGGCCTATGACCGCTCACGCGTGACGCCCGGCATCGTGCATCTCGGCCTTGGCGCGTTTCATCGCGCCCACCAGGCTGTCGTCATGGACGATTGCCTGGCCACCGGCGCCACGTCCTGGGGTATCGTCGGCGCAAGCCTGCGCAGTCCGGACACGCGCGACGCCCTCGCCCCGCAGGATCATCTCTACACCGTCGCCGTGCGCGCCACTGAGGGCACCGGGCATCGCGTCATCGGCGCGCTGCTCGACAGCGTCGTCGCGCGCGAGAAGCCGGCTGCGCTGGTCGAGCGGATGGCCGATCCCGCCATTCGCATGGTCTCGCTGACGGTCACTGAGAAGGGCTATTGCCACACGCCGCAAACCGGCGATCTCGACGAGCGGCATTCCGACGTCGTGCACGATCTCAACAACCTCGATGCGCCGCGCTCGGCACCCGGCTTCATCGTGGCCGCGCTGGCGCGCCGGCGAGCGCTCGGCGTTCAACCCTTCACCGTATTGTGCTGCGACAATCTCGCCGCCAACGGCCACACAGTGCAACGGATCGTGACCCAATTCGCCGCGCTTCGCTCAAGGGATCTCGGCAAATGGATCGCGGATAACGTTGCCTTCCCCTGCACCATGGTCGATCGCATCGTGCCGGAAACGACGGATACGGACCGCGATGCGATCGCCGCGGCGCTCGGGATGCGTGACGCCTGGCCTGTCATGACCGAGCCGTTCACGCAATGGGTGGTCGAGGATCGCTTTGCCGCGGGCAGGCCCGATCTCGCTGCCGCGGGCGTCGAGCTCGTCACCGACGTCAAGCCGTTCGAGCTGATGAAGCTGCGGCTGCTCAACGCCAGCCATTCGGCGCTGGCCTATCTCGGCTATCTCGCCGGCTATGAGACCATCGCCGATACCATGCAGGATCCGCATTTCGCGCGGCTCGCCGCGCAGGTGATGGAACAGGCCGCGGTGACGCTGACGATGCCCGCAGGGACTGATCTCGCCGCCTATCGCGCCTCGCTGCTCAAGCGTTTTGCCAATCCGGCGCTGCATCACCGCACCTGGCAGATCGCAATGGACGGCTCGCAAAAGCTGCCGCAGCGCCTGCTCGGCGCGATGCAGGATCGCCTCGCTACGAATTTGCCGATCGCAACGCATGCGCTCGCGGTCGCCGGCTGGATGCGCTACGTCACCGCGCGCGACGAGCAGGGCCGCGCCATCGACGTGCGCGATCCCCTCGCTGCCGAGCTCGCGGGCCTGGCGCGCGAGGCCGGTCCCGTCGCCGAGCGGCTGGCGCCCGCATTGCTCGGCGTCACAAGAGTGTTCGGGCCGCTCGGCACCGAGCCGCGCCTGCGCGAGGCCGTGACCGCGGCGCTCGACCGTCTCTACAAGGAAGGTGCGCGGCGCGCAGTGGAGAAGCTCGTTTCGGCGTGATCATAAAGTGGGCAGCAATGCTGCACTGCGTTCAAAGTCGGACTGAAGTCGCGCTTGATTTTTACCTGCCATTGGCCCACCCGAGAGGCATGGCAAAGGACAGCAAGGTCATCGCCGCGAACGCGGCTTTTTACGCCGCCTTTTCGTCGGGCGATTTTGACGAAATGAAGCGGATGTGGGCGGATGACGACGCCATTTCCTGCATTCATCCCGGCTGGCCCGCGATCGTCGGCCATGCCACCGTAATCGGAAGCTGGCGCGACATCCTGCAGAACCCGGAACGTCCGCAGATCGTCTGTGCCGAGCCGCAGGCGATCGTCGACGGCGACAGTGCGCGCGTGCTCTGCATTGAGATCGTCGACGGCACCGCCTTGGCCGCAGCCAACCATTTTCGGCGCGTCGGCGACGGCTGGCGGCTGGTGCATCACCAGTCGAGCCCAATCGCGCAGATTGTCGAGCAGGCCGAGGACGATAGGGCAAGTCACCGGGTGCACTGACCGCGGCGACGTTCTACTGTGCATGGGGTTGTTTTCAGGTTTTTTGTTCGGCGTCGAGTTCCGACAGTTCGTCCAGCACCACCCGCGCCGCGCTGAAATCATCATCCCGGAAAAATAAGCTGCGGGTGATGAGCACGGGAAGGTCGGCCCGCGAGGCCGCGATCAGCCCATTGGCGGAATCCTCGATCGCGACGCAGTCGGACGCGTTGAGCTTCAGCCGCGCCAGGACCTCGAGATAGACATCCGGCGCCGGCTTCTTGTGCCTCACATCATCACCGGCAACGATCGCATCAAAGTCGGCAGCCCAGCGCGTTCCCAGCGCCCGCGACAGCAGCGCATCGATATTGCCGTGCGAGGTCGTGGTCGCAATCGCGAGCCGCTGGCCACGCGCCTGGGCAGCAGTGAGCAGGTCCGCCACGCCGGGCCGCAAGGCGCAGCAACCGGTCTCGACCAGCTCGGCATAATGGGCGGTCTTGATGCGGTGAAGCTCGGCGATATCGGCATCCGACAAGAGCGGCCCGGCCCAGTGCCTCGTATGGAAGGCGCGGATGCGTTCCTTGCCGCCGGTCACCCGTAGCAGCTCCGTGTAGACGGCACGGTCCCAATGCCAGTCGAGGCCATGACGGGCAAAGGCGTGGTTGAAGGCCTGCCGATGCAGCTCCTCCGTCTCGGCCAGGGTCCCGTCGACGTCGAAGATCAGTGCGGCCGCGTTCCGGACCAACTCCGCCGCGCCGGATGGCGCAATGGTGGCCGCTTCCGCCTGCATGGTCGAGCCTCCCCTGTAAAGCGCAACCATCGCCCGCACCGGCAGGCGAGTAAAATCGCAATATCTTTTGCCGGACCCAAAAATCTCTTATGAGCGGAGGTGCGCGGCTAGCGCGAACGGGAACTCAGACCTGCACGGGAGACGCATGCGGCTCTTCATCCTCGGCCTCGGCTATAGCGCCCAGCATTTCGTCCGCAAATTCGGCGGCAGCTTCTCGCATGTCGCCGGCACGGTGCGCGATCCCGCCAGGCGGGACGACCTCGCCGGGATCGAGCTGCACGCCTTTTCCGGCAGCCGACCGGCTGACGCCACGGTCGACCGTATCCGCAATGCTGATGTCCTTCTGATCTCGATCCCGCCGGGCAGCACGGGAGATCCCGCACTCGCGGCGGTCGGCGACGTGATCGCGGCGGGCCGCCGCAAGGTCGTCTATCTCTCCACCATCGGCGTCTACGGCGATCACGCCGGCGGATGGGTCGACGAGAGCACGCCGCCACAGTCAGGTCTCGACCGCGCCCGGATGCGGGTCGCAGCGGAACGGGCCTGGACGGACACAGTACAAGGCGACGTCGCGATCTTGCGGCTTGCCGGCATTTACGGCCCCGGCCGCAACGCGCTGGTGACGCTACGCAGCGGCACGGCGCGCCGCATCATCAAGCCCGGCCAGGTCTTCAACCGCATTCATGTCGACGATATCGCCAGCGCCATCATGGCCGCGATCAACCACAACAGCAGTGGCACCTGGAATGTCTGCGACGACGAGCCCGCACCGCCCCAGGACGTGATCGCCTATGCCGCGCAGTTGATGGATATCGCCCCGCCGGCCGAGGAAGCGTTCGCGACCGCCGAGATGTCGGCGATGGCGCGCAGCTTCTATGCCAGCAGCGCCCGCGTCTCCAACGCGCGGCTGAAGCACGAGCTCGGCGTCACGCTGACCTATCCGACTTATCGGCATGGCCTCGATGCGCTGTGGCGCGATGGTGAAGAGCGATTGCGCTGCTAAAAAGAAAGGGCGGCCGATCGGCCGCCCTTTGATCTTCAGCGTCAGCTCAGAACGCCGTATTTCTTGAACCAGGCCTGCGCCTGCTTCCAGGCGTCTTCCGCCGCATCCTTGCGATAGCTGCCACGGTAGTCGGCATGGAAGCCGTGCGGCGCTTCCGGATAGATCTTGAATTCGGCCGTCTTCTTGTTCTGCTCGAGCGCCGCCTTGAGCTGCTCGACCTGGGCCACGGGGATGCCGGTGTCGGCGCCGCCATAGAGGCCGAGCACCGGCGCCTTCATCTCGGGCGCAAGCTGCATCGGGCTCTTCGGCCAGAGCGGATTGGGCGCATCGACCGGCGGACCGTAGAAGGCGACGCCGGCCTTGAGCGTGCCGTTATGAGCGGCATATTCCCAGACCGTGCGGCCACCGCGGCAAAACCCGATGATGCCGAGCTTCGCAGTGTCGCCGCCTTGAGATCCCGCCCAGGCCACCGTCGCATCGAGATCCGACAGCAGTTCGGCGTCCGGCTTGGCGTTGACGATCGGCAGCAGATCCTTCATGTCGGTGACCTTGGTGAGGTCAGTGCCCTTGCGGAAGTAATAATCGGGCGCGACGGCGAATGCGCCGAACTTGGCGAGGCGCCGCGTCACGTCCTTGATGTATTCGTGCAGGCCGAAAATCTCCATCGCGACGATGATCACCGGCGCCTTGGTGTTGCCGGCCGGACGGGCGAAATAGGCCGGCATCTCCTCGGAACCGACCTTGATCTTGGCATCTCCGGCCTGGAGGCCGCTGGTGTCGGTCGTGATCACCTCGGCGCGGACGGGACCTGCCGCAAGCGTGTAGAGCCGGCGGCGACGGCCGCGGTCGCGCTCATGAATCCGCGACTCGAGACCGGCGACGGCTTGATCAGCCCTAAGACGTCGGGTGTGATGGTGGTTTCAATACTCATCGGTTGATCCTTCCTGATGCCTAGCCCTGATCCTTCAGGCGACGCATTCGCCAATAATTGCCGGCGAAACGCAAATCACCAGCCTGCGATCGCCGGACTTTCAGATCCGGCGATCGCGCTGCTTCACCGGCGCAGTCTCCGGCATCAGGCTCATCGCGACGAGGCCGACGATCCCGGCAAGCAGCAGATACCAGGCCGGCGCCAGCGGATCACCGCTGACATGGAGCAGCCAGGTGACCACGAGCTGCGCCGTGCCGCCGAAGCTCGCGATCGCGACTGCGTAGACGGTGGCGAACACACCGCCGCGGATGTTCTGTGGCAGCGCCTCGGTGAACGTCGCATAGAATGCCGTGAAAGGCAGCGAGCCGATGACGGAGAGCAGACCGAAACCGACCAGGAGCGACAACGTGCCGGGCGCATGGACGATCCACAGGAAGACCGGATAAGTCAGCAGCAGCGTTGCAAGCTGCGGCCAGATCATGACGGGCTTGCGGCCGAGACGATCGGCGAGCCAGCCCCCGGCCAGCGCGCCGGCGAACTGAATGCCGTTGCTGACGAGCGACACGGCAAAGGCGAGCGTCGACGAAACATGCAGCGTGTTCTGCGCATAGGTCGTCATGTATTGCGTGACATAGGTCGAGATCGTGCCGCTGGCCAGAACCATCAGCGCCAGCACGATCAGACCGGTGTGGCGGTGGGCCTGCGAGAAATGGCCCGTGCTTTCTTTCGCGGCGGCACCGGCTTCGGCCTGCGGGATCGTCTCCGGCAGAGTCCTGCGCATCCAGACACCGAACGGCAGGCAGACCGTGCCGATCAGAAACGCCACCCGCCAGCCGTAGGCGTCCAGCATCTCCGGCGCCATGCTCTTGCTGAGGATGACGCCGACAAGGGCGCCTGCCGTTGCGGCGATCTCCTGGCTCGCCGGCTGCCACGCCACCACCAGCGCCCGATGTTCCGGCGGCGCGATCTCGATCAGATAGGCGGTGGTCGGCCCGACCTCACCGCCGAGTGCAAACCCCTGCACCATGCGGGCGGCGATCACGATGATCGGCGCTGCGATGCCGATCGTAGTGTAGGACGGCGTGAACGTGATGGTCAGGATCGCCGCCCCCATCAGCGCGAAGCTCAGCAGCATGGCGGGCCGCCGGCCGATCCGGTCGGAATAGATGCCGAGCACGATGCCGCCGATCGGCCGCGTCACGAAGCCGGCGCCGAAGGTCGCCAATGACAACATCAGACTGCCATACTCGCTTCCGGTCGGAAAGAAGGTGTGGCCGATCTGGATCGCGAAGAAGCTGTAGGTGATGAAGTCGTAGAACTCGAGCATGTTGCCAACGGTGGCGGCCAGTGCGGCGCGTTTGACGCTGAACGGTTTTGCTTGGAGAGGCTTGGCTTGGAAGGGCTTGGCTTGGGAGGGCTTGGCTTGCTCGTTTCTCGACACTCTCGAATTCCCCGGTGATTGTCCCGATTTAACCGCGTGACCGCATTGCGTCGCAACATCCATTAACCGAAAAAAGGGGTTCTCCCGCTGCCCGCGGCGCCATCACGCGTTGCAGGTTGTGTGCGGTTTCGCGCAATTCGAACCTTTCGCCGCAACAATCGGCTCGATCGTGGCCGCAACGACACATCATATTGCCCAGGCACAGCACACCGCCCGATATTTGAGCGCGAGCCCAGGCCATTTGACTGAAATTTTCAGATCAGTTGAGCCGTCATATTTACTCGAACTTTCTTCGCGACGCTCTAGTTCCACTGCCGAATGTTCCATCTCCAGAACGGAGAAGCGTCTTCCAAGCGCGGCAATTGTTTCCGCTTCGAACGAAGCTCGACAGCTTCATTCTGACCCACGGCGATTGCGCAACCACCGGCTCAATTGAATAAAGCTTTATCCGATCTGGCATCGACATGAATTTGGCGCGCGAAGCAATTGAATTACTGGGACAGGTGGCGAGAATCCTGTGGTTCGAAGGCACCAAGCACGGCATGCGCGATCGCGAGTGGATGGCGCTGCGCTTTCTCTCCCGTGCCAACCGGTTCTCAAGGACGCCTTCAGCGCTGGCAAGCTATGTCGGCACAACGCGCGGCACCGCCTCGTTCATCATCGGCGAGCTCGAGCGCCTCGGCTATGTGGAGCGGAAGCGCTCCACCAAGGACAAGCGGTCGGTGACGCTGAGTGTGACGCAGCAGGGCAAGAAGTTCCTGGCGCGCGATCCCGTCAATGGCTTCGTCGAAGCCATCGCCGTCCTCGATGAAGACGGCAAGATCCGCTTTCGCGACACCTTGCGGCACGTGCTCGATCAGGCGGATGCCGCCGAGCAGCGGCACCACACCGACGTGTGCAAGCGATGCATCTTCCTCCGGGAGGACCGCACTGCTTCCGAGAACAAGACGACGGTCGAATTCACCTGCCGGCTGTTTCGCGCGCCGATCGCCGAAGCCGAGGTCGACCTGCTATGCACCAGCTTCGAGCATCACCGCCAATAGCACTGTCCGCCGCTTATTTGCGCGCTGAGTAGACGACACCGCCACTGGTTTCCACCACCAGACGGCCGTTCTCGTTCCTGATCTCCTCGATGCGACCGAGATTGGGGACCTGCTGGCCGAGCACGGCCTCGACGACACCGCTCGGCCCCTGCAGGATCGCGATGCCTTCATAAGCCTGGCGGACCGACCAGCCCTTGACCGCCTTTCGCGGCGCCGAGGTGCGTTCGGCTGGAGCCACCGACCCCGTGGTCTCGGGTGCAGCGACCGAGGCCATCATCGGCATCGCCGGCGACGGCTGCGCAGCAACGGGAGTCGGCGGCTGGACCTGGACCTGGGCGAGCCTGTCAAGCTTCGCGGTCGAGGACGAGCTCACCCGCTCGATGCGATCCAGATTCTCGGCGAACCGGCCGAAACGGTCGCTGGTCGCCTTGCTCGACTGATCGACCGCGGTTCGCAGGCCGTCGAGATTCTCGGACACACCGGACAATTGCTTGCGCAGCTGTGCGACGGTATCGCGCAGATTCCTGATCTCCGCATTGGCCGCGGCATTGGTCTGGCTCGGCTGCGTGGTGAGATAGGCAATGACGCCGGTGCAGGCGCAGACCACCAGGATGGCGGCAACCGCCAATGTCGCGAGCGGTGCGACCCATGTCGGACGCGGCGGCGGCGGCTTGGCCACGATCACCGCCGGCTTGATCACCACCGGCGCAGGCTTTGGTATCGCCATCTTATCAAGGCGCGCTTTGGCGCGGATGCGCTTCAATCCCTCCAGCGCTGCTTTGGCTGCAACTTCGTCGCTCGCAGCCGATAGGGGCTTCACGCCTGACGCGGGCTTGGCCGCGCGCGGCGCACCATTGGTCTTCGTATCTCGCGCTTCCGGAGCCGGCTTCGCCGCTGCGGTCAAATCCGCAGTTTCGGCGGGACGCGTCTTTCCATCGGACAACATTTGAAAATGCTCCGTTCGTTTTCGATCTGTTGAACGAAGCTAGTTGGCGAAGCTTGCCTGAAACGTGCGCATCAAAAAATCTTTTCGTCACAATCAATGCGACATCGAATGAGTCAAACGCGTCATGCACGAGGCGAAAGTGCGACTCGAAAGACACACACTCGCCAAGATTTCGCCAAGCTGGAGTCTCGCCGCCATACATGAGTCGAATTGTCGCAGGCGGGTGCGCGACCAGGAGAGTCAATCCGGGGTTGAAAACTCCTCCCCGCGGCTGCCCGGCAGCACTACCCAAAATAGCTATGTTTCTACGGGCATATGGAACATTATGATCGTCACGGTGCAAAAGTGGTTTGAGCACCAAATCAACTGATGAGCTTTGACTTACAAAGAAACAACCAGAAACAAACCAACAGCATCAAGCACACGTAGCAAACGCTTTGTTCCGCACGCTTGATCGGAAATCGGCAATTGTTACGGTCCTACTCAAGTGATTCTCGCCCGTTGGTGAGGAGAACGACTGAGTTCAGTAGTGTTCAGACGCGATGAGCAACGTAACGCAACTGTACCAGGTCGCTTTCTCAATCCGCCCCGCAAGGTGATCCGTAACACACCCGCCGGGCTTCACGCAGTAAGCGTTCAGTATCGAGTCGAAGTAGCAGGCCTGCTCACGCAGGCACTGAATGCGTAGGGCTGCCCGCGAATATCGAAACCATAACAACGGTTCGCGGGAGGGAAATATCGTCAAACAGCATGGCGTCGCGCCGGGGCATCACAAGAACCTCCCGGCCGCTGCAAGTGCGAAACAGGGGCGACTGACTGATGTATATTATCGTTGATGATCGCGAGAGCGTCACGAACAGCTACGTAGGAGGGCTCGTTCGCGAGGGTGTATCGTCGATCGGCTTCTCCTCCGGAGAATTCTGGGACTGGCTGCAATCCGCGAACGAATCGGACCTGGCGGCGGTCGATGCCTTCCTTCTGGGGGACTGCGATGCCCGCGGAAGCTTGCCACGGGCGATGCGTAAGCGGTCCACGGCTCCGATCATCGCCATGAGCGGCCAGAAGATGCTCAAGAACACGCTGGAGCTGTTTGAATCCGGCGTGGACGACGTGGTTCACGTGCCGATTCATCTGCGTGAGATCCTCGCCCGAACGGCCGCGATCGCCCGCCGCCGGGTGGGCGAGCTGCCGAGGCCCTGCGAGACCAGGATCCAGGTCTTCTTCAACGGACGTGACCCCGAGATCGCGGGCCACGCCCTCACCCTGCCCCGCCGCGAGCTGCGCATTCTCGAGTATATGGTCAGCAATCACGGCAAGTGGATCACCAAGACGCAGATCTTCAACGCGGTCTACGGCATCTTCGAATCCACGTTCGATGAGAGCGTGATCGAAAGCCACGTCAGCAAGCTGCGCAAGAAGCTGCGTGACCGGCTCGGTTTCGACGCGATCGTGGCACGGCGCTATGTCGGATACCGGCTCAACATCCCTGCCAGCGAGGCCATCGACGAGCCGATGCAGGAGCTCGACGAGGTCGGCATCCTTCTGAACCGGGCACACGCTGCCCCGGCGGCGTACCAGCCCGGCAACTGACGCGCCACAGCGCCGCTCAAAAACGACCATCGGCCTCTGCGGGACACCCGCAGAGGCCGATTTGTATTCAGCGACAGAAACGTCATTACGCCGGTGCAGCCTCGCGGCCCGGCGCGTTACGGCTTCTGCTGGAATTCTTCCTTGGAGACGTAGTTGAAGTCCTCGACCAGCACGTCCTGGACGATGTCGGCCTGCATCCGCTCGTTGACGCGCTGCTTGATCGCGGTGGTAAGGACGGAGAGGTCGTAGCGGGCGAGCTTCCTGAAATCGAGCTTGTCGTCAGCGTAGATTCTGCGGAAGGCCTCGTCCACAACGAACGGCTCGGGCGGAACAGTGAGCTGATGCATGGTTCGCGCCTCGACCGTGTAGACGAAGCGCGCGACGATGTAGCCCTGCACGGCGCCGCTCTCGACCATGGGTATGCTCAGCGCCCGGGTCTTCTGGTATTGCAGCCCGTCGAGATATTCGTCCTTCGCGGGCAGCAGGGTGCCGTTTTCCTTCCAATAGGCCACGCCGTAGCTTGTGCCCGCGGTGAGGATGCATACCCAGAGCCCGGCCAGCACCAGTTTGATCATTTTCCGTCCCGCGCTGCGCGACCGGTGTAGGTGCCGTCCGACTCGGCGTCCTTGATCGCCCTGACGATGATGGTCGCGACCTCACGCACGGCGTCGTAATGCATTTCGAGGAGCGAACGGTTTCGCTCGAGCTTCTCGCGCAGCCGCTGGATCTCGTCGGTGATCTCGGTCTCACCGCCGAGATGCATCCGCGCCCGCATCAGGCGGACGAATTCCAGCATGCTTCGGCTCTTGCGCATGCTGAAATCGTCGAAATCGACCTTCTGTCCCGTCGCGAGCGCGACGGTTTCTTCCTCGACGATGGTCTCGAGCCGGCGAATCGCCGATAGCAGGCCACTGACCTCCTCGGACCGCGTCGCCTCCAATCTTGCCGCTTCAGCGTCGTCGAACGGCATGTCGCCGCCGACATTCGGCAGGAGCACGGGCAACAGAGCATCGCCCTGCAGTGCCCCCGTCATCACCTCGGAGGCCAAGACCTGCCGTTCCAAGACCTGCCGTTCCAAGACCTGCCGTTCAATGCCCGGTTGCTCCATCACTGGAAGTGTCGCGCCTTGTTCCACCTGCATAGCAAATTCACCCTTCAACTTTCGTCACCCATGTCCCAGATCCATCAGCCCGACTTGCCCGTCACATCCGGACCAGCCGGATGCGCGGACGCGAGCTGCTTGGCAATTCCGATGCCCTTGCCCTTCGCAAGCTGGGCGCCAAGCTGCTCGGCCAGCATCGATTTCCAGACGCCGCCGGCGGTGCCCTTGCCGAACACCTCCTCCGACTCCTTCGGCAGCATCGTCTCGACGAAGGTCTGGAGGATGAATGCCTCGAACTTGCGATAGACCTCGTCCGGGCCGGGCTTCTTGATCACCTGCACCGGCGGCCCGTTCACCACCCCGGACTGCGCTTCCGCCACCTTTGCGGCGGATTGATCGGCCGCTGCCGCGGCCGCCTTGCTGGCCTCGGCGTCCATCGTCGCGGCGAAATCTGCGCCCGACGATTTCAGCGCGTCGAGCTTCGCGGTCGCGGTGCGCTGCGCCACCGGATCGGCGGCGTCGAGGACGTCGAGGACGAGGTCGGGTGTCGCCGTCACGATCATGTCTTGTTCCGGCTAGCTGGCCGCGGCGTCAAATCGCGCACGGCGGCGTGAGTCTCCGTCATATCCTCGAGCGAGCGCTTCTCGGCGTCGCGCAGCTTTTCGGCCAGCGCTACCTTGGCGACCTCCTCGAGCTGTTTCACGCGCCGGCTCTCCGAACGGATCTTGTCGAGCTGCATCGCGGCACGCTCCTGCACGGCGCGCGCGCCGACGGTCGTCCTGTTGAGGCGCCTCGCAAGCGACTCGCTCGAGGACCCGGCCGGCGGTTTCCCCTCGTTCAGAGTCCCGACCAGCCACGCCTGCTCATCCTGCATGGTCTGCTCCTGCTGCCGCAATTGCACGAGCTGCCATTCGGACAGGCGGAGCTGAAGCTTCACCAGCGCGACGATCCGACCGAGCTTGTCCGCGCGCGAGGTCATGGTCCGTCATCCCGCCAGCCATGTCGACATGCCGAGCATGAATTGCGTCAGCATTTCGTCGCTGGTGAGGTAGAGCAGCAGGAGACCGCCAACCAGGACGAACGGCACCGAGACGAAATAGACCGCGATCGAGGGCGTCAGCTTGTTGATGAGGCCAACCGAAAAATTGACGATGACGGAATAGACGATGAAGGGGCTGGTGATCCGCAGCGTCAGCACGAATGCGTCCGTAAGGCGGCTCGTCAGCTGGTTCAGCGCCATCTCGCCGCTCAGCTTCTCGCCGGGATGCCAGACGTCGTAGGAGTTCATCAATCCGCGCAGGACCTGCCAATGCTGGTCGGTCAGGAAAAACAGCGTGGTGACCGCGGCCATGATCAGCGGCACCGAGGCCGGCGTCGGATCGTTGTCGCCGATCGGCACGCCCGGGATGTTGCTGAGCCCGATCGCGCTCGCCATGACGGTGGACATGGTCTGGAGCGCGAGGAAGAACACGCGCCCGCCGAGACCGATGACGCTGCCGACCAGGATTTCGGTGCCGATCAGCAGCGCGAGCGTCAGCGGGGACGCATCGTCCACGAGCGGCTTCAGGACCGAGACCAGAATTGGCGACAGTGCGAACGTCGTAACAAGCGCGACGAACAGGCGGATCTGCGGCGGAACGTTCGTGCTGGAATAGCCGGGCACCAGCATCAGGCAGGAGCCGATGCGGCAGAACACGATGAACGTGGCGAGCACGTTGTCGGTAAGGCCGCTGATCACGAGATGGCTCCGAGCGCCCGGATCTCGGCGCTGCGAGCGACCTCGACATGCGACAGGATCGGCAATGTCGGGAACACCCGTTCCAGGATCATGCGAACATAGGGGCGCGCCTCCGGGGTCACCGCCAGCACCACGCTGGTGCCGTCCTCGGTGAATTTCCGGATCGCGGTACTGGCTTCGGTCGCGAACTGTTCGATCAGCCGCGGGTCGGCGTCGAACTCGACGACGTCGCCCTTGCCATCGCGCTTCAGGCTCTGGTGGAAGGCGAGATCCCAGCGGTTGCCGAGGCGAAGGACGTTGAGCACGCCATTGTCGGAGAGATCGCCGCAGATCTGCTGAGCCAGACGCATGCGCACGTGCTCGGCCACCTGCTCAGACCGCCGCACGTGAGGCGCGATCTCGGCGATCGCCTCGAGGATCAGATGAAGATTCCGGATCGATACCCGCTCACCCAGCAGGATCTTCAGGATCGCCAGCAGGCCCGAATAGGAGATCTGCGACGGACAGAGATCGTCGACCAGGCGCTTGTACTCCGGCTCGAGCCGGTCAAGCAGTCCGCGCATGTCCTTGTAGGACAGCAGCTGGGAGAGGTTCGCCCTGAGCACCTCGCTCAGATGGGTGAGCAGCACCGACAGATTGTCCACCGGCTTGCAGCCCTGCCGCCTGACCTCGTCGGTGAAGGCTTCGGTCACCCACAGCGCCTTCATGCCGAACGCGGGCTCGATCACCTCGTCGCCGGGCACATCAGGCTTGCCGTCCTTGTCCACCAGCACCATCACCTCGCCGATCCTGAGCTCGCCATGGGCGACGCGGGTATCGTGGATCCGGATCTGATAGCCCTTGGGATCGATCGACAAATTGTCCGACAGCTTGATCTCGGGAACGACGAAGCCGTACTGCTTGGCAAACTTCTTGCGGATCTTGCTGACGCGGTGGGCAAGCTCGTTGCGCGAGCCGAGCAGGTGGACCGACAGATGGCTGCCCAGCGACAGCTCGATCTCGGCGGTCTTGAGCGACTCCTTGACGGATTCCTTGGCATCGCTCTGCGCACGCTCTTCCGCCTTGCGCGTCGCCTCCTTCTGCTGCGCGGCCGCCTGCCGCTTCGGCAGCGAGTAGCCGACGAAGGCCATGACGCCGCCCAGGAGCACGAATGGCGCCATCGGCAGCCCCGGCATCAAGGCGAGCACGAACATCATCAACGACGCCGCCGACACCGCACGCGGGTAGCCGCCGAGCTGCCGGAGCACTGCCTGCTCCGCCGAGCCCCTGGTGCCGCCCTTGGAGACCAGCAGGCCCGCCGACAGCGACACGATCAGTGCCGGCATCTGTGTGACCAGACCGTCGCCGACGGAGAGTTTTGTGTAGACGTCGGCAGCGCGCGACAGCGTCAGACCGTGATGAGTGACGCCGATGACGATGCCGCCGAAAATGTTGATCGCGGTGATGATCAGGCCGGCGATGGCATCGCCGCGGACGAATTTCGAGGCACCGTCCATCGCGCCGAAGAAGGAGCTTTCCTCTTCGAGCTCGCGGCGTCGACGCTGGGCTTCCTTGTCGTCGATCAGGCCAGCCGACAGGTCCGCGTCGATCGCCATCTGCTTGCCCGGGATGGCGTCCAGGGTGAAGCGGGCGCCGACCTCCGCGATGCGGGTCGCGCCCTTGGTGATCACGACAAAATTCACCGTGACCAGGATCGCAAAGATGATCAGGCCGATGACGAAGTCGCCGCCCATGACAAACTTCGAGAAGCCGGCGACGACGTGGCCGGCGGCGGTTTCGCCCTCCCCGCCGCGCGACAGGATCAGGCGGGTCGTCGCGACGTTCAGCGCCAGCCGCAGGATCGTCGCGATCAGTAGCACGGTCGGAAACGCAGAGAAGTCGAGCGGCCGCTGAATCCACAGCGCGACCATCAGAATCAGGGCCGACAGCGCGATCGAGAAGGCAAGGCCAAGGTCGATCAGGATCGGAGGTATCGGCAGGAACAGGATCGTGAGCATGGCCACGATACCGCCCGCGAAAAAGGCGTCCGCGCCGAAGCGTCGCGGGTTCGGCAGGCTAGCAGCTAGAGTATCGGCCATAGGTCACCGGCAGCAGGGTCCGCCCTGCAATTTGCCCCGCAAAGCTTACGCGAGGGTGGTGGCCGGAGCGTTCCGCTGATCAGAAGCCGTGCTCGATCCGCGAATAGACCATCTCGGTGAAGGTAGAGATATGCGCGCCGATGAAGGAGCCGGAGACGGCCACGACCACCAGGATGACGACGATCTTCGGAACGAAGGTCAGCGTCGCCTCCTGGATCTGGGTCAGCGCCTGGATCAGCGCGATACCGATGCCGACCAGCATCCCTGCGCCGACCGCGGGTCCGCAGGCGACAAGGATGGTCCAGATCGCCGCCTGGACGATGTCGAGGGCGTCCCGCTCGTTCATGGCTAGCTGATGGTAAGGCCGGGGCCGACCGCGACCTTGGTGCCGTCATCGAGGGTCGCGACCGAGCCATTGCTGTTGATGGAGATCGACGCGACCTTGCCGGTGAAGGTCGCTCCGGTCGAGTCGGTGAAGCTGACGTTCTTCCCGATCAGCCCGTCCGCCTGCGACAGCGCCTGCGAGGACAGTAGCGAGTCCAGCTTCGTATTGGTCTGCATCGCCTGCTCGACCGACGACAGCTGGGCGAACTGGCTCATATATTGTGACGTATCCATCGGATTGGTCGGATCCTGGTTCTTCATCTCGGCGATGAGGAGCTGGAGGAACGTGTTGTAGTCGACGGTGTTGCTCGATTTCGTCGTGGTGGACGACGTCGAATTGGTGCTTGTGGTATCGGTCGCGCTGGGGACGTTCATGTGCCTCTCCGCTGTCAGGCAGCCTTGAATGGAGATTCGGTGGTGGCGCCGGCGAGGATCGCCTGCTCCAGGGGAAACAGCGCCCGGATCCGTTTGAGCGCCTCGAAGTAGCGGGTCCCGCCGACCATCTCGTCGATCGCGGAGAGCCCGTCCAGCATCTCGCGGTTCTCGCACACAGCCAGCAGGGCCGCGTGGTGCTGCCCATAAAGCGAAGCGGCGGCGGCGATATCGGTCGGGTTCATCAGCATGAGCTGGACGATGAAATAGAGCTGGCGCATCGCCGTGGTGGCGTCGGAGGCCTGCATGACCTGCCCCTCGAGCAGGAACATCACGTCGTTGACGAGCTCGAGCGAGACCTTGCGGTCCACGCGCAGCACCGCGCCGTTGATGTAGACCCGTTCGCCCGCCCGCAAGGAAATCTTCATTAAAGCGCGTCTCGGATCATGCGGTTGATTTCGACGAGCTGCATCACGTCGTTCGATCGCTCTTCGCGAAGGCGATCGGCTTCCTTGACGACCCACAGGCCAATCGAGATGATGTCGGCGCGCAGCTGTTCAGGCAGTCCGTTCTCCGGATGCGCGAGATCCTCGATGAAGATCGTCCACAGCCGCCGGACGTAGAGCAGGCTCTGGACCTGATCCTCCGTGCTGTAGTGTTCGTTCTGGAGCCGCTCCAGCCGGTCGATGCCGAGGCTGAGCGCCTGGCGCTCGCGCCCCCGCGCCTCGTAGCCGCTGTCTTCAACGACCGTTTCGTAGGCTTCAAAAGTCATCCGGACAACTCTGCGCAGAAAATTGCAAGAAACTACAAGAAACTAAGAGCGAACGCGACCGCCGCTCGGGCTCAGAGATAGTTGATGAGGCTGATCTTCTGAAGCTGCGAGGTGAGCGCGAGCGCCGTCTGGATCTGGGTCTGCAGCGCATTGACGCGCACCGATGCCTCCGTCGGATCGACCTTCTCCATGCCGACGATCTGATTGTTCAGAATGTCCTTCTGGGCATTGAGCTTGTCGGTGGCCGTGGTGAGCCGCTGTTGGACCACGCCGACGTTGCCGCCGAGCGTGGCGAGGTCAGTGATGGCGCTGCCGACAAGGCCGATGGCCTTGTCCACGACGGTCTGGAACGTCGTTTGGTCCAGGTTGATGTTCCCGAGATCGGACATCATGGTATAGGCCTCGGCAAGCTTGCGGAAGCCAGTCTGGTTGGCGCTGACGGACGTATCAACGATCTCGGTCGTGGAGATACGACTTTGCATGACCTGATCAGTGGCCGATGACCAGTTGGTGTTCCAGGCCGGGCTCGCGAACTCGGCATCGAAAGTGGTGTTGAGGAAAGTCTGCATTTGAGCGGGGGTAATGCTGCTCACGCTGGGCGAGGATTGCGAGAAGCCGAAGGTCGAAAGGAAATCGGCGTCGACTTGGTTCTTGCTGGCCGAGCCGGCGGTGTAGGCCGTGATCGGCTGGTTCTGCGTGTTGATGCCCGAGAACAGATAGGAACCGTTATAGGAGACATTCAGCGCGCCGATCAGGTCCTGGAGGTTGGCGGACGCAGGCGGCAGGACGATCCGGCCGCCGCCATCGGTGCTGCGGGCCGCGATCAGGTCCTTGAGGAAGTCCGATGCAGTCGAGCCGAGCTCGGTCATCCGGTTCTGGGTCACGTCCAGGCGTCCCGCGACGAGCCCGTTGGTATCGATGAGCTGACCGGCGAAGTTCCAGTCCGCCCGCAGGGTGACGTCGCCGCCCGTCGTAGCACCGAGCTCGAGGCCGACATCGGCGAAGCGGCCGGTGGTCGCCTCGGTCGACGCCTTGCTCAGCGCAGCCTGGTTGTTCGTGATCGAATACCTCAATGACGAGGACAACATCAGGGTGGAAATGTAGTTGGCGCTCATCATGACTAGTTCCCCACGGCGGCTAGCAAGGCTTGCAACATTTGATCAACCGTCGAAATGATCTTCGACGAGGCCGAATAGGTACGCTCGACCTGAAGCATCAACGACATCTCGTCGTCCATGTTGACGCCGTTGACGTTCGACAACGCGGTCGTGCTGCGGTCAAGCAACGTGCTCTGGTACTGGGAGTTGTCGTTGGCGGTCTTGCGTTGGTTTTCGATCCAGCTCGTCGACGACGCCGCGAAGTCGATCAGGCTGCCATTCGGCTTGCCCTGCGTGGTCGCATCGAACGGCTGCGACGCATCCATGTTGCTGATGAGCTGCTGAAGCCGGGTCGAATAGCCGCCGCTGCCGGCGGTGTTATACCGGTAGGCGACGTTGCCGCTGATCGCGCCGTCGCGCAGCAGGTTCGGGTTGCCGCCCTGCGCCGGATCGACCGATGCGGCAACCGAGATCGTGCCCGCCAGCCCCACCGAAACGGTTGCGCTTGCCGGCATCGTCGGCGCACCGGGATAGGTGAAGAGACCGGGAACGTCGAGCAGCCCCGCGCCCGATTGGTCGCTTTCCTTGAAGGCATTGATCAGGCCGCGGGCGACTTCGTCGAGCTGACTCTGATAGGTGACCGTGTCGTTGTCGCGCAATTGGGCGAGACCGGCGAGCTTGCCGGACTTGATCGGCATCACCGAATTGGCGCCGGTCACAGGCACACCGTCGATATAGATCGCGTTGCCGGTGGTGCCCGGCGTGTAGGCGCCAGTCGGCGTAAAACTTACCGTCCGCGCCACCTTATCGAACAGCACCCCGCCATTGTCGGTGTAGAGCGCGGCGTCGCCGTTGGTGCGGATCGACATCGTGACGCCGACCTCCTGCGACAGCTTCGAGACGATGCTGTCGCGCTGGTCGAGATAATCGGTCACGTCGTCGCCGGCGATCGTCCCCTTCACGACCGCCGTATTGACGGTCTGGAACTGGGAGAGCAGCTGGTTGATGTTCTGGACCGAAATATTCATGTCGGCATCCGCGCTCTCGCGGACCGACTGCACGGTCTGGGTTGCCTGGTTGAGCGCGCTCGCCATGTCCTTGGCGGACGTGACGGCGGCCTGTGCCAGCGTGGCATTATCCGGGGCGTTGGCATATTGCTGAAGCGCTTGCTTCAGCGCATTGAGCTGCGCCGTCGGCGACTGATCGAGCTGCGGATCGTCCACCGTGGCAGACGCGATCTTTTGAAGACCGTCATAGATCGCGCTCTGCGTGGCGGCCGCAGAGGTCGCAGTCAGAACGTTGCTGTACAGGCCGGAGGAGGCGGCGCGCTGGATTGCAGCCACATAGACGCCGGCGCCGGGAAGATTGTCCAGCACCGTGATCTTGCGCGAATAGCCGGTCGAACTGGCGCCGGCGATGTTGCGCGAGACGGTCGATGACTGGACGCCCGACGCCATGAGCGAATTGCGGGCGGAGTCGAGGGCTGAGGTAAGGGACATAGCGTGCTCTTGGCGTGCTCTTGAACGTTCTCTTGCCCGGGATCGGCGCCGAGGGACTCAGCGCTTCAGGTTGACGACGACATCCAGCAGGTCGGCGCCGGTCTGGAACGATTTCGAGTTCGCGGTGAAGCCGCGCTGTGCCTCGATCATCGAGGTCAGCTCGTCCGCGAGATCGACGTTGGAGTCCTCGAGCGCGCCGGACTGGATCGTGCCCAACCCGCCACTTCCGGCATTCGCGACATTCGCGTTCCCGGAATTGAGATTGGTCGAATAGACGTTCCCCGCTTCGGGCGTGAGATTGTCGGGGCTCTCAACGTTGGCAAGCCCGATGGTGAAGAGGTTCAACGTTTGACCGTTCTTCAGCACGGCGGTCACGAACCCCCCGGTGTCGACGTTGACCTTGTCAATGCCGGAGGGAACGCTGCCATTGACGTTGGCCTTGAAGTCGAAGCTCGAGGCTACCTGCGTCATGGCCGACATGTCGATTGTGAGGCTCGTACCGTTGGGGACGGGCACCGTCAGCGAGCTTGGGCCGGTGATCTTGCCCTTTCCGGCTGCCGTTGTATCGAAGTTGAATGTGCCAAGACCACCCGCAAGCGGGGTGCCCGCAGCCGAATCATAGACCTGGATCTGCCAGGTGTCCGTACCGGCAACTGAACCGGTCTTCGCCATATAGACGTCGAGCGTCTTGGCATTTCCGATGTTGTCGTAAGCCACGATCGAACTCTTCGACGAATACGATGTCGGCCCCGGCGGCAGGGACGCAGGCGGCACGATGGCCGCGCTGGGATCCAGATTGCCCGTCACTGTCGCTAGTGTCGAGGGCACAGGCACCTGCGATACCTGAGCGATGTTTACGATCTGCATTCCAGACAGGCTGTTCTGCGAGAAATTGGGTACGCGGCCGGACTTGCCCAGAAGATAGTAGCCGGCCGCATTGACGAGGTTGCCCTGGCTGTCCGGCACGAACGAGCCGGCACGCGTCAGGAATTGTTGCGAATTGGCGGCATTCGAAACCACGAAGAAGCCATTCCCCTGAACGGCAAGGTCGGTCGTCGACGTGGTGAATTGCGTATGTCCGGCATCGGAGATGGCGTAGCGAACGTCGGTCTCAACGGCGCCGGAATCGTAATTGCCGGAGCCGCTCTTCAGGATCAGCGAGGAGAATTCGGTCGAAGCCCGCTTGTAGCCGGTGGTGTTGACGTTGGCGATGTTGTCGGAAACCGTCGACAGCTTGTTGGACTGCGCAGACATACCGGAAACGCCGGTGCGCATAACACCATACAGGCTCATGAATTTGGCTCCTTCGGTGAGTTGTGTTTACAATGGGGGGTCTTGCTTGCGCGGGGCTGATGGTCAGCGACGATGCACAACTTCATGCGAGGCATCGCCATTTCACGTCGTTGATTCATGTTGTTTTGGGTTGGCAGAACGAACGCGCCTTGTCGGTCCACGCGCCGAAGCCGCTGGAGACAAGATGCGCAACGATGTGGCAGACATAGCGCTTCTGCGCCGGTTGATTGTTGGGGCCTGCGTTGTAGCGGGCGACTGCCATGGTCCAGCTTCCCTCGCGTTGCTTCAGCTCCTTGAGGAAGCGCGCGGCGTAGTCGACGTTCTTGGCAGGATCGAACATCGCCCGCACCGACGTGAACTTGTCACCGTGAAAATAATGGTTGATTTGCATACAGCCGAGATCGATCAGTTTGATGCCTTTGCTACGCATCGCTTCGAAATTCGCCATCGCGTCATCCATGTCCCTGGCGAACACGGTCTGCCCTTCCGCGCCGAGCGCATAAGGATAGAGCGCGCCGCGCCGGCCGGTCTCGGTGAGGCCTACGGCATAGAGAATGCCGAGCGGAATCCCGTGCTGCTGCGAGGCGCGCGCCATCTCGCGCTCGCAGGGGCGCGCACTGTCGGTCGCCGCCGCGGCGGCGCCGGTGCTACAGATAAACAGGGCCGCGACGAGTATGCGGCGCCACGTCCTGGTCATGGCGTGCCTCCTGGTTGGGCTGCTGATCCTGCCGGGCTTGCCTGGCTCCGCCGTCCGACTGACCGGACGACGTGCCCGCGTCGCTGAACGCGCCTTGCGACTGGGATGATTGCTGTTGCTGGCCCGCGAGCTGCGACTGTGACTGGCCGGATCCGGCCTGGAATCCGTCGAGTGAGCCGTGCTGCACGGGCGCGACGTCGGCCACGTAGCCCGCCGACTGCATCAGGTCGCGAATCTGGTCGCGCTGCTGGTCCAGCATCGTGCTGGTGTCCTTGCGTTGGGCAGCGAGCTGAACCGACACCTCGTTGCCGACGAGACGAAGGCGCATGGTGACATTGCCGAGATCCGGCGGCTCGAGATTGACGGTGAGGATCCTGAGCGGCTGATCCGGTGTATTGTTCTGGCCGCCCACGAGATCGGCGGCGGCGGATGCGGCCGACGCAGGCGAGCCCTTCAGCTCCGACACCACGGCGTTTGCGACCTGCTGGGTCGCGCTGAACTGCGGCACGGGAGGCAGATGCGTCTCCTGCTGAACCACCGTGACCTTGGTTGTTTCCGGCAAGGCATCGCGGCCTGCGGACTTTGCGGCGCGCTCGACATTCGCCGTGACGGCTTCGAACCCGGATGTGGCGGCGGGCATGGCTTTCGGTTGCACGTCGCTTTCCTCCGGCATCGCCTGCCGGGTCGCCGCCGTCGTGGAGCGCGCGACGGCCGATGACGCTGCAGCAGATCGCGCGACATCTGCCGTCGCCGCCTTTGCGTCGGTGATGCCTTGAACTTCGCGCTTCGCTGTGGAGGGTCGTTCGTCGCGGGCCGAGGTGTCCTTCTTGTCATTCGACGGCTGCGGCGTCTGCATCGTCACGACTTGCGCGGCGGCGAGTTCCTGCCCCACAATCGTCGGAACGCTCAGTCTGCTCGGGACGTCAGCCTTCGGCGTTTGATCGACCGGGTCTTTCTTGGCCGACTTCGGCTCCTCGGAGCGCTGGTGCACCAGCTCGTCCTTCGGCGTATCGGGCTCGGCCAGCTGAGCCAGACGCGGGCGTACCGAAGCAGCCTTTGCGGTGGTGTCGCTGCCCTGATCGTCCAGCGCCCGCTTGGCCATGTTCGAGACCGTGTGGAGCAGATCGTGAAACGATGAATCGTCCGCCGATTTTGCACCCGTCGTCGGCGTGCCTTTCGCTGAGCGGGACACCCCACGCGTAAGCGTTTCCGCGAGGCCTGCAAAAAGCTGTCCGGAAGTTCCGCTAAGCTTGGTCATGGACGGCGATCCTTGATGAGAAGCTCCAGTTCGCCGAGCTGCGTCTGGGCGCGCGCGAGCATTGCGTTCGACGACGCCAGATCGATCCGCGCCGGCGTGGGCGGCGGCTTGTCGGCCGACATGGCAGCAGTTGAACCTGCAATCGGCTTACGGACGTCGAGCGCGAGCTGGAGGGTTGCATTGAGGAGCAGGACGTCGCGCTCCGCCAACTTCGCCCGGTCGATCGCCTTCAGCTCGGCAAAGCCGCCGTCATATTCGTCGGTGAGCGCGCGGGATGCGCCGCGGTAGAAATGGGCACGCTCGCGATCGGGCGTGGCATCGGCGCTGAGCGTCAGCGCGCGCTCGCCTGCGAGCCGGGTGACAGTGAGTTTGCCGCGAACCAGCGCGCCGCGTGCGATCACCAGATAGAGCTTGAGGCGGCTGGCGCGGTCGACCTGTTCCAGCAGCGCTGCGACCCGCGCAAAACGGCGATCATCCAGCGCAAGACTCGATTGCGTCAGGCCCGTGGAGAAGCGCTGCCAGAAATCGCCGGCATAGACCGACTTGCGGTAGTGGCGGATATAGGCCAGCGTCAGGAACTCGAACTTGTCGAAATCCTCGGCTTGCCCGACCAGCAGGATCTCGCGCCGCAGCGCCGCCTCCTCGACCAGCGTGCCCGGCAGCAGCAGGCGCGCGTCGTCGAGCCGCTCGATCGCGAGCGAGGCTTCCGAACGTGCGAACAACGCGCCCTGAACCAGTGCGACCTGCCCGCCCATGCCGGACGAGATCGTGCGCGGCTTGACGTCCTTGAGCAGATCCCTCGCCTCGTCCTGCCGGCCTTCGACATAAGCGAGCGCGCCGTCGAACAGCCGCGAATCCACATTGATCTTGTCGCGCGGCAGCTTGCGGACGATCTGCGGCGCGCCGCCGCTGAGCAGATAGATCACGACCGCCTGGCCGTTCTGCGGATTGCTCCACACGCTCGCGTCGGCGGCGAGAAACTTTTCGCCGATCTGCCGGATCAGCGCGATGTGGCTGGCGTGCGCCGCGGTGTCGCCATTGGCGATGCCGTCCTGCACCGCCTGCAGCGCGCGGACGAGCTCGAACGGCTCGCCGGACGGCGCTGCCGGTTCAGCAGAAACGCGTGTCGCCACGAGCGACAGCACCATCAGCATCACGGCGCGGAGCAGCGGCCTGGTCAAGGGCGCTTCTCCCGGATCAGGATCTCGATCCGTCGGTTTTGCGCGGCCGCCGGATCGTTCTGGATTTTCGGCCGGCGGTCGGCATAGCCTTCGACATGCTCGATCCGCTGCGCATCGATGCCGGAGCGAACCAGCATGTAGTAAGCCATCTGCGCGCGCGCCGTGGACAGCCGCCAATTGTCGTAGTTATCCGACTTGTAGGGCCGATTGTCGGTATGACCGCGAACGATGATCATGCCGCGGCGCTTCGCGATCAGCGGGCCGATCTTGTCGATGACGCGAACGAGCTCGGGCCGCGGCTCCGCCGATCCGACCGCGAACATGCCGAAGCTCGCATCGTCGGTCAGGCTGACCAACAAGCCCTCCTCGACCTGACGGACCTCGGCCACCGGTCCGGCGCCGGCCTTGATATCCGACAGGGCATCGGCGATCGCAGACTGAAGCTGCTTGACCGTCGGCTGCTGGGTCTGGGCCGCGTCACGCGGCTCGGCGTCCTTCGAGGCGTCGGTCGGACGTGCCTGCGGCGCGGCGTTGGCCTGAAGGTTGGCCTGCGTGTTCGGCTGAACGATGCCGTCGCGGGCAGACGATGATGGCGCCGGTCCCGGCGGCAACAATGGCGACTGGCTCGCGGACGACGCCGGCGCGTCGGGCGCCACGCTGCCGCCGGCATCATCGGTCCTGCCGCGGCGCGGCTCGCCCTGATTTGTGCCGGCCGAATTGTCGCGCGCGGAGTCGTTCGGCTTCGGCTCGCCATCCATGATCCTGTCGGCTTCCTTCGAAGCCTCGGGCGCGAGCTTCCAATAGCCGGGATCGAACGGGTCGCGATAGGCGTCACCGCCCTTGAGGCCATCCTCTTCGGCCGACGTCAGCGCACCGGCGCGCCGCTGGCCCGAGGCCTGGTTCGAGCTCGCCGCGATTTCGGCGAGCGTTGCGTAGGGATCGCGGAACAGAACCTTCTCTTCGTAGAACGGCGGCTTCTCGGCCGTCGGCGAGTCGCCGCGGCGCTCCTCGTTCGGCCCGGACGGCTGGCGCTTGCCATCCTGCCCCTCGAACGTCGTCGGCTCCTTCTTGGTGAGATCCTTCAATCCCTTCGGCGCAGGTGCGTTCTCCGCGAGCTTGATCGGGTTGAAATAGCTCGCGACCACCTGCTTCTGGTCCTGGTTCAGCGCATTGAGCAGCCACATCACCAGGAAGAACGCCATCATCGCGGTCATGAAGTCCGCGTAGGCGATCTTCCAAACGCCACCGTGCGCCTTCTCGTCTTCGAAAGCGCTCCGCCGGCGGATAATGACGAGCTCGTGCTTGACCTCTTCCATGGTGAAGCTACCGGCGCGCCTCGTTCAGCCGATCCATCCAGGTCGAGATCTGCGTCTCGATCTTGGTCTGATCGGCGAGGACGCGAACCTCGACGGTGTCGGCGGACTGGTATTCGACGCCAGAGCGGCCGGCCAGATTGAGTTGCGTTCTGACGAGGTCGATGAGCTCGCTGGGTCCGGTGACGCGGAACGCCGGCACCGGGGAATTCGAGGTCAGGGCAGAGATCTGCTCGACCAGGGATCCGATCGCCTTGTCGCGGACCGCATCGGCGAGGAACGGCAGCAAAATCCGCGCGACCGAGCTTGCAATGTTGCTCTCGATCTCGCGGCAGGCCGCGTCAAAACCGTTGACGATCGCGACCGCCTGCTGGTCGGACCATTTGGCCCGCTCCTCGCCGAGCCGGATCGCGCTGCGGACACGCTCTTCGGCGAGCTTGGCTTCGCCTTCCGCAAGGCCTGCGGTATGGCCGCGCCGATAGGCGTCTTCGAGCAGATTGACCGGCGCGGCCTCCGGCGTGGGCGCCGGAGGCGCCTGAAGTTGGGGCTGCGCCTGCGCCTGACGCTGCGGTTGAGGCTGCGACTGCGATTGAGGCTCGCGCCGGACTTCCTTTCTCGTCAGAACGTCCTGGATCTTCGGCGGCGGAGGCGGCGGCGACTTGGCCCGGCCGTTCGCGTCGAATTGCGTCAGGAGTTTTCCGATTGCCGCGTTCATGCCGCCTCCTCGCGTCGCATCCAGTCTTTAAGGATTGCTGCCGCCTGCATCTGATCGAGGCGAACGATCTGCTCCAGCCGCTTCTGCGGCGTACGCTGCATCTTGCCTTCGAGGTCCTCGACAAGGTTGAGCTCGGGATCCTGGCTGTCGGCCAATGCGAGGGCCGAAGCAGCCTCGAGCTCGGCGGCCTCGGCCGCCTCGGTCTGCTCCTGCGCGGCGCGATGGGTCAGAATGCCGTTGACCGCGGGTCGAAGCCCGAACCAGACCAGCATCGAAGCGACGGCCAGGATCGTCACCGCGTTGATGACGCTGCCGAGCTGCTTGTTCATCATCTCGACGAAGCTGATCGGCGGCACCGGCGCGAGCTCGCGCGAGCCCTCCACGAAGTCGACCGCAGTCACCTGAATCTGGTCGCCGCGCGCCTTGTCCAGTCCGCCTGCGGTCGCTGCGAGCTGGCTGATCTCGGCGAGCTTGCTGTCGACGATGGCCTGGTTGGTCTTGTCGCCGAGATCGGCGACGAGCCGCGTGCGATTGACCAGGACGGCGATGAAGAGTTTCTTGACCGAATAACCGTCGCTGACCGTCGTCGTGGTCTTGGACGAGACCTCGAAATTGGTAACGTCCTCGCGGCGCGTCTTGTCCTCGCTCGAGTTCTTGGTGCCGCCGGCATTGACCTGCTGGTCCGGCAGGTTCTGCTGGACGGTCGTTGGCGTCGATCGATCGGCGTTCGACGATTTTTCGTTTTCGCGGACATTGCGGACCGAACGCTCGGCGCGGGTCTCGGGATCGTAGACCGTCTCGTTGATCTGGCGTTTGTCGGTAGAGAGCTGCGGCGCGACGCTGACCTCGAAATTGTCCAGGCCGAGATAGGGTGTCAGCGCTTTGCGAATGTTCTCCTGCACCATTCCGCCGACTGTCTTCTGGAGGCTCGCCATCTTGGTCGGCGCGGCGCTGGCCTCGTCCTCCTCGGCCAGCAGCATCGAGCCGTCGGCATCAAGCACGGTGACCTTGTCGCGCGTCATGCCGGGAATCGCGGCCGCGACGAGGTGGCGGATCGACTGCGCCGTGCGAGCCTCGATCGCACCGTCAGTGCGCAGCACGACCGACGCGGAGGGCGGCTGCTGCGTCGCACGGAACGAGCCGCGCACCGGCATCACGATGTGCACCCTGGCCGCCTTGACGCCCTTCATCAGCTGAACGGTACGCGCGATCTCGCCCTCGAGTGCGCGAAGCTTCGTGACCTCCTGCATGAACGAGGTCAATCCGAGCGATCCGATCTTGTCGAACAGCTCGTAGCCGGCATTTGCGCTGGTGGGCAACCCCTTCTCGGCCAGCAGCATCCGGGCCTGCGCAGTCTGGCTCGGCCGCACCGAGACGGCATCGCCGGCCGCGCTGATGTCGAAGGTGATGCTCTGCTCGCGCAGCGCGGCGCCGATGCGCGTCACGTCTTCGCGGTTGAGGCCGGTATAGAGCGTCTCGAATTCGGGCCGGCTCAGATAATAGGCGCCCCCGACCACGGTAACGAGGACCGCGAAGCCGATCAGTCCCAAGGCCATCAGACGTCGCGGCCCAAGTTCCAGCAGATTGTTGAGCAGCTGCTGTAGCTGCGCGCGACTGAGCATATGACCTCGTACCAATGCTAACGGTGAGGACATTCCGCTGTCAACCTTGTCTGAAGGTTGCGCGAACACGCGAATGTGTCGCTTCGCAGGCGAGGCGTTGCAATTTTAGAAGAGCTTTGAGCGACGCAGGCAGGTCGATGGCAACAGACGGACGATCGAACGCGTTACCGCGCGATCGGCTCCAGCGTATTGCACAGGTCTGGCGTCGAGAGGTCGATTGCGGGCACGTCATGTGCCGTTACTTCCGCCGGTTACGGCGAGGCCGTGCTCCCTTGGGAGCACGGTCGTTTTTCGACTGGAGCTTACTTGAACAGCGAGAGGATGCTCTGGCTGTTCTGGTTGGCGATCGAGAGCGCCTGAACGCCGAGCTGCTGCTGGGTCTGGAGCGCCTGAAGGCGGGTGGATTCCGCGTTCATGTCGGCGTCCACGAGCTGACCGACGCCGCGGGTCACCGAGTCCATCAAGGTCTTGACGAAGTCCGTGTTGGTCGCGAGGCGGTTCTTGACGGCGCCGAGGTTGGCAGCGGCAGAAGCCACCGAGTTGAGCGCAGCGGTGACCTGCGTGATGTAGCCGCTGAGCGTGGTCTGGTCAGCCGCCGAGTCGGTCAGCGTGGTGATGTTGATCGTGTCGACCGACGCACCGGCGCTCACCGTGTCCAGGATGCCGCTGGTGCCCGACGTATAGAGCGAGTAGTTGGAGATCGTCAGGGTGATGGAGCCGATGGTCGGCGTGCCACCGACGCGGGAGAACGACGACACCAGGTCGAAGGTCGCCGGCGTGGCCGTCGTCGTGCTCAGCCAGTTGACGCCGTTGAAGGTCGCCGCAGCGGCGGTGCCTTTCATCTGCTGCTGGATCTGGGTGATGTCGGCCTGGATCTTGGTACGGTCGATACCCGCGGTCTTGGCTTCGACCAGCAGTGCCTGGAGCTTGGTCAGGCCGCCGGTGTTGTCACCGACAACCGCGGTGAGAGCGGTATATTCGGTATCGACGGTCGCAGCCGACAGGCCGAGCGAGTCGGAGACGGCGGAGAGCGCGGCGTTGTCGGCACGCATCGAGGTCGCGATCGACCAATAGGCGGCATTGTCCGAAGCGGTGGCCACGCGCTGGCCGGTCGAGATGCGGTTTTCGGTGGTCTGTAGGCTGGAGCTGACGTTGCGCAGCGTCTGCAGCGCGGTCATGGCTGCGGAATTGGTGAGCAGGCTAGAACTCATGTTTGACGTCCCCTTGAAAACGAATTGAATTTTTTGGGACATACCGGGCTTGCACCGGTACGACAGGACGGCATCATGCCTTTGGGCTGCGAAAAAGCGCGCTCAACCTGTCGTAACGGCGGCGATAGCACGCGAAGTTTGCGCGAGGCTTATGGCTCTGTGGCCGGACCGCAATTCGAGGCGCGGTATCGCGCCTTTGACGTCCGAACACGCACGCCAAAATGAAAGGGCCGCGCTTCTCGCGAAGCGCGGCCCCTCAGATGTTCTTCAGCCTTAGCGGAACAGCGAGAGGATGCTCTGGCTGTTCTGGTTGGCGATCGAGAGCGCCTGAACGCCGAGCTGCTGCTGGGTCTGGAGCGCCTGAAGGCGGGTGGATTCCGCGTTCATGTCGGCGTCGACGAGCTGACCGACACCACGATTCACCGAGTCCATCAAGGTCTTGACGAAGTCGGTGTTGGTCGAGATGCGGTTCTTGACGGCGCCGAGGTTGGCAGCGGCAGAAGCCACCGAGTTGATCGCAGCGGTGACCTGCGTGATGTAGCCGCTGAGCGTGGTCTGGTCAGCCGCCGAGTCGGTCAGCGAGGTAATGTCGATCGTGTCGACCGACGCACCGGCGCTCACCGTGTCCAGGATGCCGCTGGTGCCCGACGTATAGAGCGAGTAGTTGGAGATCGTCAGGGTGATGGAGCCGATGGTCGGCGTGCCACCGACGCGGGAGAACGACGACACCAGGTCGAAGGTCGCGGGCGTGGCCGTCGTCGTGCTCAGCCAGTTGACGCCGTTGAAGGTCGCCGCAGCGGCGGTGCCTTTCATCTGCTGCTGGATCTGGGTGACGTCGGCCTGGATCTTGGCGCGGTCGATACCCGCGGTCTTGGCTTCGACCAGCAGCGCCTGGAGCTTGGTCAGGCCGCCGGTGTTGTCACCGACAACCGCGGTGAGAGCGGTATATTCGGTATCGACGGTCGCAGCCGACAGGCCGAGCGAGTCGGAGACGGCGGAGAGCGCGGCGTTGTCGGCACGCATCGAGGTCGCGATCGACCAATAGGCGGCATTGTCCGAAGCCGTGGCCACGCGCTGGCCGGTCGAGATCCGGTTTTCAGTCGTCTGCAAGTTCATGCTGACGTTGCGGAGGGTCTGCAGCGCGGTCATGGCTGCGGAGTTGGTGAGAAGGCTAGAACCCATTTTAATGTCCCTTTGAAGATTGAGTTGATTTGGGGACATACCGGACTTGCACCGGTACGACAGGGCGGCGTCATGCCTTTGGGCTGCGGAAAAGCGGTTAAGGCCCAACCTGTCGTAGCGGCGACCCTAGCCCGCGAAGCTTGTGCGAGGCTTGTGGCTCTGTGTCCTGGCTGCAACAGGGCAGGCGGAATTGCGGCGTAGGCCGGACGCCAGGTCAAACGAAAGGGCCGCGCTTCTCGCGAAGCGCGGCCCCTCAGATGTTCTTCAGCCTTAGCGGAACAGCGAGAGGATGCTCTGGCTGCTGCTGTTGGCGATCGAAAGCGCCTGAACGCCGAGCTGCTGCTGGACCTGGAGGGCCGACAAGCGGGTGGACTCCTGGTTCATGTCGGCGTCGACGAGCTGGCCGATACCGCGGCTCACCGAGTCCATCAGCGACTTCACGAAGTCCGTGTTGGTCGAGATACGGTTCTTGACGGCGCCGAGGTTGGCGGCGGCGGAAGCCACCGAGTTGATCGCTCCGGTGACCTGTGCGATGTAGCCATCGAGCGTGGTCTGGTCAGCCGCCGAGTCGGTCAGCGAGGTGATGTCGATCGTGTTGACCGATGCACCGCCGCTCACCGTGTCCAGGATGCCGCTGGTGGACGACGTATAGAGCGAGTAGTTGGCAACGGTCAGGCCGATGGAGCCGGTGGTCGGCGTGCCGCCAACGCGGGAATACGACGACACCAGGTTGACCGTCGTCGGCGTGGCCGTCGTCGTGCTGAGCCAGTTCACGCCGTTGAAGGTCGCCGCATCAGCGGTACCCTTCATCTGCTGCTGGATCTGGGTGACGTCAGCCTGGATCTTGGCGCGGTCGATACCGGCGGTCTTCGCTTCGACCAGCAGCGACTGCAGCTTGGTCAAGCCGCCGGTGCTGTCGCCAACAACCGAGGTCAGAGCGGTGTACTCGGTGTCGACGGTCGCGGCCGACAGACCGAGCGAGTCGGAGACCGCGGAGAGCGCGGCGTTGTCGGCACGCATCGACGTCGCGATCGACCAGTAGGCGGCGTTGTCCGAAGCGGTCGAGACGCGCTGGCCGGTGGAGATGCGGGTCTGCGTGGTGGCGAGTTGGGAGCTCACAGACCGCAGGGTCTGGAGGGCGGTCATAGCGGTCGAGTTCGTAAGCAGGCTTGACATTGCGAATGTCCCTTTATGTACGCGTTACATTTTCACGAGGGGACATACCGGGCTTTCACCGGTACGGAGGGGCGGCATCATGCCTTTGGACTGGGGTCCAACCCGCCGTGCCGCATTGCTAGCACGCCGAATCTTGCCTCCGGATTAAGACGAGCTTGAATTTCGCTGTAAAATCATATGGTTAACATTACTCTTTGCTAACCTTAACCAATCGTTAGGTGAATGATCGCTCTTACGAAAACGATCGCACCAGTCCGGAGGCGAGCAGGTTCCAGCCGTCGATCAGCACGAAGAACAGCACCTTGAACGGCAGCGCGAGGATCGATGGCGGCATCATCATCATACCCATCGACATGGTCAGCGTCGCCACGATCATGTCGATGACGAGGAATGGCAGGATGATGAGGAAGCCGATCTCGAACGAACGCCGGAGCTCGGAGATCATGAAAGCCGGGATGATGACGCGCATGTCGATGCGCTTGTCGTCGAACTTCCTGCGGAAACTTTCCGCGGCGAGCGACTCGAATGTCTGCAGGTCCTTGTCGCGGACATGTGCCAGCATGAATTCGCGGAACGGATCGCTGATCTTGAGATAAGCCTCCTCCTCCGAGATCTCGTTCTTCATCAGCGGCTGCACGCCGGTTTCCCAGGCGCGGTCGAAGGTCGGCGCCATGACGTAGAAGGTCATGAACATGGCGAGGCTGATCAGCACGAGATTCGGAGGCGTCGTCTGAAGGCCGAGGCCGGCGCGCAGGAACGAGAGCGCGACGGCGAAGCGCGTGAAGCTCGTCACCATGATGAGCAGCCCAGGTGCGACGGACAGCACCGTCAGCAGCGCCATGAGCTGGATGATGCGGCCGCTGGTCGAGCCGTTGCCCGGCGGCAGCAGCGAATTGAGGTCCGGGATCTGGGCGAACGCCACCTCGGGCAGCACGACCAGCAACAACGCAAGCAGCAGGACTCTCAATTTCACTGGATCACCAACGTCTCAATGATCAATTCGCGGACTTTGCCGGACGAGCGGATGCTGGCGCGTTCGGACAGGTCGTCGCGCAGATGCTGCAGCCCGCGCGTGCCTTCGAACTGCGTGACCGAGGCGGACCGCAAGTAAGTGACGATATCTTCGCTGATATGGGCGGCCAGGATGCCGGCATCCTCGTCGCTCATGCTGTCGGTCACCATGGAGGCTTCGACCCGGGCCCAGTTGTTCGCCGGCGCCGCGAGATTGGTCACGATCGGGGACAGCTTCCTGAGCCGCGCGCTGCCGGCGTAGCTCGACGCGACCGGCGGCGGGGTGGCGCCCTTCTTTGCGTCGGCGACGCGTTCGGCGGTGGCGATCAGGTGCAGGCCCGCAAGCGCGCCCGCGCCGATCGCGACCAGGGTCAGCACGACGATCGCGGCGATCAGGCGCATGACGCCCCCCGTTCCCACGACGCGCGAGCCTTAGAACGGTGCCACGGCGTCATAGATCCGGTGCCCCCATCCAGGTTGTTGCACGTCAGACAGATTTCCGCGACCGCCATAGGACACGCGCGCCTCGGCGATCTTCTCGTAGGAGATCGTGTTGGTTCGCGAAATATCGCGCGGACGCACGATACCGCCGACATTGAGCACGCGCAGCTCCGTGTTGATACCAAACTCCTGCGATCCGCTGATCATCATATTTCCGTTCGGCAACACGTCGGTGACGACGGCTGCAATGGAAAGCTTGATGTCCTCGGAGCGATCGATCTGGCCGTTGCCCTTGATCTGGGTATTGGTGTTGAGGTTGGCGTTGGCTTGACCCTTGTCCTGCCATCCTGCGACGTCCATCAGCCAGTTCAGCCCGAACTGGATCTGCGAATCGCGCGAGCGGCCGGTTTTGTTGTCGAGCTTGGCCTTGTCCTGCATCGAGATGATCACCGTCACGACGTCGCCGGTGCGCCGGGCGCGGGGATCGCGGTAGAGATCGGTGCCGTCATCCCAGGTCGAGCGATAGCTGACGGGCGTGCGCATGCGCGGCGTCACCGGGATCGGATCGGCTGGCGTCCTCAGGCCGCTGCCCACGGGCGACAGTTTCGGGCCAGTCAGAAGTTCTGCCGGATCATGTGAGCATCCGCCAAGAAGCACGAGCGACAGGATGAGGATCAGCGTCTTCATTTACTTGGTCTTCCGTCATCCACGCGACGCATTCCACCGAGCAGGTCGGCGAGATGTGCTGCGCGCCCGGTCTCCATCTCGTTGAAAATTGCGCTCGAACTCCTCGGGCTGAGCTTTGCCAGCACCGCGGCGGCCGTCTCGTCCGCCATGCCGGCGATCTGGGTGGCGGCAGCGTCCGGCTTCATGCGCGAGTAGATCTCGACGACGCTCGCTTCCGCTTTCTTCAGGAAGTCGTCGCGCAGCGCCATCCACTTCTCGTATTCGGCGCGCTTGGCCTCGACTTCGGCGATCCGCTCCCGCAGCAGGCTCTCGGCCTTCTCCAGCTCCTTCAGTTGCCAGGCGAGCCTGGCGTCGACGGCGGGATCGGCCACGTTGCTGCAGAACAGCGCAACTTCGTTATCCCCGGGCGCGGCAGCTTGAGCCGGCGCCGGCTTCGGCGGCGCCGTAACGCTGCCGGACTTCGCCGGACGCGCCGGCGCAGGTGCGGGGCTAGGTGCCGGCGGAGGAACCTCGGTCGGAACCGCTCCTGTGATCGCGGGACCCGAATCTTCGGCCGCCCAGGCGGTTGCCCGTGAATTATCGCCCGGAACTGGCGTGGCCGGCGCCTGCGGCTTTTGCGGCCCGGGCGCGCGCGCACGCGCGAACGAGAGCAGATTGAGCGGCTTCGACGGCTTCGGCTCATCCAGCGCCAGCGCGGGCGAAGCGCCTGCGAGCGCGAACATCGCCGCCAGGAGAAGAAGTTGCGCTATGTGATCCAGCTTCAGCATCGGGTCGCGTGCGATTCTCGGTCGAGACCAGAGCATTGAGCGACCAAGCTTGCACGACGCTTATGCATCATTGCACGATGACTTCAGCCTGCAGCGCGCCGGCCGTCTTGATCGCCTGGAGGATCGCGATGATGCCGGACGGCTTCAGTCCGATCTGGTTCAGCCCGCGCACGAGGCGCTGGAGATCGACACCGCTCAGGATCGCAACCTGCGATCCGGCCTCGTTGGCCTCGACTATGGTCTGCGGCACCACGACGGTCTGGCCTTGCGAGAACGGCGCCGGCTGCGACACCACGGGCAGCTCGGTGACACGGACCGTCAGATTGCCGTGGGTGACGGCGACGGTGGAGATACGCACGTCGCGTCCGATCACCACCGTGCCGGTGCGTTCGTTGATCACCACCCGCGCCGGCGTGTCGGGCTCGACGGTGAGCTCGCCGATCTCGGCGAGAAAGCGGACCGGGCCGACGTAGCGCGGCTTGGAGAGCACAATGGTCCGGTAGTCGCGCTCGAAGGCGATCTGGGCGCGATAGCGGCCGCCCGCATAGCGATTGACGGCGTCCAGGATTCGCGTCGCGGTGACGAAGTCGGGGTTCTTCAGCTCGAGTACCAGATATTCCATCTCGTGGAGGCTGCCCTGCACCTCTCGCTCGACCAGCGCGCCGTTCGGAATGCGGCCCGCCGTCGGCGTGCCCTGACTGACGTTCTGGGCCTGGCCTCCGACGCTGTAACCGGCGACCGTGACCGCACCTTGTGCCACTGCGTAGACTGCACCGTCGGCCGCGCGCAGCGACGTCATCACCAGCGTGCCGCCGAGCAGCGACGTCGCATCTCCCAGCGACGACACCGTGACGTCCATCCGCTCGCCGGGTCCGATCGACGGCTGCAAGTCCGCGGTCACCATCACGGCGGCGACGTTGCGCGTGCGCAGTGTGGTCGGCCGCGACGAGTTGTTCGTGCTGGTCGTCTCATTCCTGACATTGATGCCCATGTTTTCGAGCATCGACTGCAGCGACTGTTCCGTGAACGGCGCGTTGCGGAGGGTGTCACCGGTGCCGTTGAGACCGATGACGAGGCCGTAGCCCACGATCTGGTTTTCGCGCAGCCCCTTGATGTCCGCGATGTCCTTGATGCGGACGGCGGCCTGGGCGCTGGCGGCGGAAACGATGAGGAGAAGCGCAATCAGGATTCTGATCATGACCCGTCCGCGACCTTGACGGTGCCGTCCGGCTGGACGATGGCCCTGATCATCACGCCCGTGTCGGTGTTTCGCACGGTAATGAGCGAGCCAGGTGCACCGGATTGCATGGCCGCGCCGTAGGTCACGATCGATAGACCGGAGTCCTCGACCACGACCTTGACCATGGCACCGCGGGCGATGGTCCAGGGATCCTCCACCGAATTGGTCGGGATTGGCTGGCCCGGCAGCAGCGCCCGCCGCGCCATGCGGCCGACCAGGACCTGACGCCCTTCGATGAACATGGCAACGCCGAGCACGTTCGGCGCAAAGGTGCGCTCGGTGATCATGTCGTCCTTGATCAGCTCGCCGGCCCGGATCGCTACCGCCGGCACCGGAAGCCGCCGCTCGTCTGCGGCGGCGAGCCGCGCGGAGACGAGAACCAGCAGCGCGGCGGCCAACCCGCGCGCGATCAGACCCACCCAGTTCAACATCGATACACCGGAACTAGCGACTGAGATTCTTCGACACCGTCTGCGCCATCTCATCCGACGCCTGGATGACCTTGGCGTTCATCTCGTAGGCGCGCTGCGCCGAGATCAACTCGGTGATTTCCTTGACGGGATCGACGTTCGAGGCCTCGAGATATTGCTGGTTGATCTTGCCATAGCCGGCATCGCCGGGGAGGCCAACGACCGGCGCGCCTGATGCCGTGGTCTCGCGATAGAGATTGCTGCCCAGCGGCTCGAGGCCCGCCTCGTTGGCGAAGTTGGCCAGGTTGAGCTGGCCGATCTGTCGCGGATTGACTTCCGTGTCCAGCTTGGCGAACACCTGCCCGGTCTGGTTGACGGTGACCTGCACCGTTCCCTGCGGCACCGTGATGTTGGGATCCAGCAGGTAGCCGTCCATCGTCACCAGCTGGCCGGTGGCGTTGGTGTTGAACGAGCCCGCGCGGGTGTATTGCACCTCGTTGTTCGGGCCGAGCACCTGAAACCAGCCACGACCGTTGATGGCCATGTCGTAGGGGTTGCCAGTCTGCGTCAGCGCGCCCTGGATGTGCAGCTTGCGGATCGCGGCCGACTTGACGCCGAGGCCGAGATTGGCGCCTTCCGGGATCGGCGAGGCGCCGTTGACGTTCGCGACCCCCTGCATGCGATCCATCTGGTAGAACAGATCGGTGAATTCCGCACGTGCGCGCTTGAACGACGTGGTGTTGATGTTGGCGATGTTGTTCGCGATGACTTCGATATTGGTCTGCTGGGCATTCATGCCCGTGGCCGCGATGGCGAGTGATTTCACAGCGTCATTCCTTCAGATCAAATCGACATACGAACGACTTCTTGGTAGGCCTGCACGACCTTGTCGCGGACCGCGACTGCGGTCTGCAAGGCCTGCTCGGCCGACATCAGCGCCTCGACGACTTTCCGCGTCGATTCCTTGCCCTGCATCGCCGAGATCGACGCGCTCTCGCCGGCCTTCAGCGTGCCGATCGCGTCCGTGGTCACCTGCTTCATCACGAAATCGAAGCCAACATCGTCGCCGGCCTGAACCGGGGACGTCGCGCTGGGCGCAATGGTCTGCGTCTCGGTGATCCGGGATGCCGCCTGCCCTGCCGTGATCGCAGTGGATGAAATCGCCTCTAGCATTGTCAGCTCCTCAGAAGATCGATGGTCATGCCGAGCATCGATCTGACCTGCTTCACGACCTGGAGATTGGCTTCGTAGGACCGGTTGACTTCCCGCATGTCCGCCATCTCGATCATCATGTTGACGTTGGGCATCTTGACGTAACCGGCCTTGTCGGCCGCGGGATGTCCCGGATCGTACTCGACGCGATAGGGCGTGGTGTCGACCCCGATCTCCTTGACCTTCGCCAGTTGCGTGCCCGAGGCACGATCCATCGCGGCATCGAAAGTGATCGTCTTGCGCTGATACGGATCGGCGCCGGCGGTGCGCCCGGTCGAGCTCGCATTCGCGAGATTTTCCGAGACAACCCGCATGCGCGTCGACTGCGCTTCGAGCCCGGAGCTTGCGACCGTCAATGAAGCCTGTAGAGCGTCCAGCATCTCAGTTCACCTCAGGTTTTCGCGCTGGTCAGGATCATGCGGTTGAACGAGCGCACGATCGCCGAGTTCATCGAATAGTCGCGATTGACGTCGCTACCCTTGATCATTTCCTGCTCGAGGCTGACCGAGTTGCCGGAGTGGACGACATCCCAGCTGTCCTTTTTCGCGGTTGCCCGCGTATCGGTTTCGGCCGGGGACAGCTGCATATGCGTGGGCGATGTCGTCGCAAGCCTGACCGGCATTCCGTCGAGCACCTTGTTGAACGGCTCGACGTCGCGCGCCTTGAAACCCGGCGTATTGGCGTTGGCGACGTTGGTGGCGATGGTCGACTGACGAAGCTCGAGCCAGCGCGCCTGCGACGATGCGAGTTCGAAGAGAAAAAGCGGTCCCACGACAGCCCCATTATGATTCATTGGAGAGAACCCTAGGGCGTTAAGCTTTCGTCAAGCTGTTGGGCGAAGCACCATCCTCGTAAATCTACTGAACCTTCTCGGGCCGCGGCGTTTGCTTCGACTGCAGGAAGTAGATGATCTCGGCAACCGGGCGGAAGAATTCGGCGGGGATGACCTGATCAACCTGCACCGCTTCGTAGAGCGCGCGTGCGAGAGCCTTGTTCTCGATCACCGGAATCCTGTTCTGCTCGGCGGCCTCGCGGATCTTCAGCGCGATCACGTCCATGCCCTTGGCGACCACCAGCGGCGCCGGGTTTTCCTCGCGGTTGTAGCGCAATGCGATCGCAAAGTGCGTCGGATTTGCGATCACCAGCGTCGCGCGCGGCACGGAGGCGATCATGCGTTGGCGCGAGCGGTCGCGCGCGAGCGAACGCAGCCGCGCCTTGATCAGCGGATCGCCCTCGGCCTGCTTGTGCTCGTCCTTGATCTCCTGCTTGGTCATGCGCAGCTCACGCCGCCAGCGGAAGCGCGCCCAGGCGAGATCGATCGCGACCAGAACGATCGTCGCAATGCAGATCGCCGACACGATCCGCATCGCGATGGTGAGGATCATCTCCGGCAACGCGACAGGATCGGTGTACATCGCCTCGAACGCCCTCGCCTCCGACGATCGCAGCACGAAGCAGACGACGGCGGTCACCGAGGCGAGCTTGAACATCGACTTGGCGAACTCCACCAGACCCTGCGTTCCGAAAATGCGGCTCCAGCCGCTGGCCGGGGAGATTCGGGAGAAGTCAGGCAGGATGCGCTGCAGCACCAGCCGTGGCGCGTTTTGCAGCAACGAGGCGGCGAGCCCGAATGCCGCGATGATCACGACCAGCGGCACCAGGAATCGCAGCGCCTCGAGGCCCACCACGGTGAGAAGATTCAGTGCGTCGGCCGCGGTGCTGAGCGGGAAGCCATCGGGCTCGTCGATAAAGCTCCTCAAGGTCGGCGTCAGCCCCTGCACGCCCTGGCCGATCAGGAACGCCTGAATCACCATCAGCGCCGCCATGGTCGCCAAAATGGACGCCTCCCGAGAGACCGGAATATTGCCTTGTTCGAGCGCATCGCGGACTTTCTTCTCGCTCGGCTCTTCTGTTTTGCTCTCCTGGTCGGATGTCTCTGCCATGCCCGTTTCGCGGTCAGCGGAAGACCAGCTCATCCTCCTGGTCGGGATTGAGCTCGATTTCACCCTTCTCGGCGAGGTCGAGGGCGAGATCGGTGATGACGCGGCGCGCCTCCAGCACATCGCGCTGGTTCGACGGCTCGCCGATCGCGAGCTCGTGCTCGACGACGCGACGGACCCGGGAGGCGACCGCGGACAGGATCAACTCGCGGAAGTGCTTGTCGGTGCCCTTCAGCGCCACGACGATGCGATCGGTAGGCACCTGGTCGAAGATCATGGTGCGCGCCTTCGGTGCCAGGTTGATGACGTCGTCGAAGGTGAATAGCAGCTCCTTCAGCACTTCGGCGGACTTCGGCCGCTTCTCCGACAGGCTCTTCAGCATGTCCTCGATATGGCCGCGCTCCATCTTGTTGATGATGTCGGCGACGCGGGCGTAGGTGTCGGCGCCGAGGTTGCGGGCGAAATTGAGCGTCAGGTCTTCGTGCAGCGTCTTCTCGAGAACCTTCAGCGCGTCATCGACGATCGGCTTGAGGCTGAGCACGCGCCGCATCAGCTCGTTGCGCAGACTTGACGGCAACTGGCTCATCACCTTGGCGGCGCAGGACGGCTTGACCTTGGACAGGATCAGCGCCGCGGTCTGCGGATGCTCCTTGGAGAGGTAGGTCGCCAGCGAGTTTTCCGACACCGACGAGACGCGGTCCCACACCGACCGGCTCGAATTGCCGAGCAGGTCCGACATGATCGCCGAGACCTGATCGGCGGGAAGCACATCGCCGAGCACGGCTTCGAGGCCGCCGAGGGTGCCGAGAATGTTCGCACCCATCGAGAACTGCTGGGCGAACTCCTCGACGATCGACTCGAGTTCCTGCGCCGTGATCGGCCGTAGCTCGGCCGCGGCCTTGGTGACGATGCGGATGTCCTGCGGCTCGAACTGCGCGAGCACGCTCGCGGCCGCCTGCCGGCCCATGGCCAGCAGGAGCGCCGCGACCTTTTCCGTTCCGCGCAGCGTGGCAACGCCTCGCTGCTTGATGGGAGCGATGCCGACCTGTGCCGCCATGGTCAGGAATCACTCTGCCCCAGTGGGCCGACGATCTCCGTCAGCGACACACCGAAGCGCGAATTGTCCTCTTCAACGACGACCACCTCGCCGCGGGCGACGACACGGCCGTTGACCACGACGTCGACGGGCTCGCCGACGCGGTGATCCAGCGGAACCACGGCGCCGCGGCCGAGCTTCATCAGGTTCGCCACCGGGATGGTCGCCGACCCCAGCACCACCTGCATGGTGACGGGAATGCGCAGGATGGCATCGACATTGGCGAACTTGCCGGTCTCCTCCGCGGTGCGCGCGGCGATCTCCGCCAGCCGCTCCAGCGGGGACGTCTCGGCATCATCGGATGCGGTAGCTGACTCGTAGTCGAAGGATTGCGCCATTTGGTATCGCCTCTTGGTATTTCCGCTCCCGGAGCGCCGCGACGCTCCGATCTATCCGTTCAGCCGGTCCCGGCCCTAATGCTTGTTGACCTCAGCGCCGTTCGCGGTCGCAACGGGCTGGAGCCCGGTTCGTGCATCGAGCGCCGCAATCACCTCGTGAGCCTGGTCGATCTTCGTGCTCAGCACGTTGGCGAGCCGGCCGAGATTTGCCGTGGAATCATGCGCCGCGGTGATCACCGTATCGAAGGCGCCCGCGGTCTCGTGAACGATGGTCGAGAATTCGCCCTGATAGTTGCGCAGCCGCGCCAGCTCGCGGTGCATCCGGGTCACCCGCATGCTGGTGAAGGCCAGCGCGATCAGCAACACCGCATCAACGAGATAGGATATCATCGACGAACTCCCGCTTCTGATCGACGGGATCTGCCACCTGCATGGCGTAGTAGCCATCTAGCTGGCCGATCTGGCACCAGAACAGCACCTGGTTGTTGCTCTCGAGCCGCGCCAGCGTGCGCGGCGTGGCTTCGAGCTCGAGCACCTGTCCGACCTTGAACTTCACGACGTCCTCGAGGGATATCATCTTCTCGTCGAGCACCGCGCTCAGCGTCACCTCGGTGCGGTGAACCTCGCTCTCCATCTGCTCGCGCCAGCGCGGGTCGGCCGCACGACCGTCGCTGACGACGACGTGGGCGAGCTTCTGCCGCAGCGGGTTGAGCGCGGAGTGCGGAACGATCAGGAACATCTGGCCGCCGCGGTAGAGCGCCTGCAGCATGATGTTGGCGCAGATCGACATGTTGCCGCTCCGCCCGATCGCCAGCGACGCCATGGCGGTCTCGACCCGCTCGACACGGAAGGTGACGTTGGAGGTGCCGGCGAAAGCGGTTTGCAGCGCCTTGGCGAACCGCTCGAACAGCGCCTGGACCAGGCGAATCTCGATATTCGAGAACGAACGCTCGACGTCGAGTGGAGGTTCGGCGCCGTCGGAGCCGAACATCGCTTCGACCATCGTGAACACGAAATCGCGGTCGAGCACGATGATGACGCGGGAGTCCCACTGTTCGGCGTAGAGCACGGCCGCGACCGCGTTGCCCTCGTAGTCCTTGATAATATCGCCGACCCGGTCGTTGACGATGCCATTGACCGAGAAGTAGCAGGGTGTTCCGGCTATCGGCTGCAGACTGTCCGTGCACGATGCTGCCATGCGATCGAAGATCACATTGAGCATCGGCATGCGTTCGATCGAGATGCCGGCTGCGTCCAGCAGGTAGTTCGGCAGCTGCTTCCGCTGATCGGTCTCGACGTCTTGCATCGTCATGCGCGTGCGGCCTTGGGTTCAGCGTCAGTCACGACGGCTTTTGGACCCGCGATCGTCTCGTTCTCGACGACGTCGATCGAGGGCCGCTCACCGCTCGCGATCATCTTGCGGCCGTGCTCGACCGCGATCTGCGGCATGGCGCCATTCATGAACGCGAGCAGCGTCTGCTTGACGATGATGTAGGGCCGGCACTTCTTCTCGCGCGTCATTTTGATCTTCAGCGCGAAGGGCGAAATGATGCCGTAGGACAGGAAGATGCCGGCGAAAGTGCCGACTAGCGCCGCGCCGATGAAGCCGCCGAGCAGTTTCGGCGACTGATCGAGCGCACCCATGGCCTTGATGACGCCGAGCACGGCGGCAACGATACCGAGCGCCGGCAGCGCCTCGGACACCGTCACCAGCGCATGGTAGGGCGTCAGCTTGCTCTTCACGATGGTGTGGATCTCCTCGTCCATGAGCGCTTCGATCTCATGGGTGCGCGCATTGCCCATGATGATGAGGCGAACATAATCGCAGATGAACTGGAGCAACGCCGGATCGCCGAGCACGCTCGGGAACGCCTTGAAGATCTCCGAGGACGAGGGATCGTCGATATGCGCTTCGACCTCGTTGCGGCCTTTGCCGCGCAACTCGCGCATCAGAGCATGGAGCGCCCCGAGCAGATCGAGATAATAGCGCTCACCCGGCACCGCGCCGGTGATCGCCTGCATGCAGGCCACCCCGGTATCGACGACCGTCTTCCACGGATTGGCCACGATGAAGGTGCCGACCGCGGTGCCCACGATGATCACGAATTCCCACGGCTGCATCAGCACGGCCAGATGGCCGCCCATGGCGGCAAATCCGCCGAGCAGTGCTGCCACCGTGATGAAAATCCCCACGAAACTGAGCAACGCGCCACTCCATCGCCGATCCCATCGGGAATATCTAGTCGGCGACGCTTGCGCGAAGCTGGCTTCGGCATGGCCAGCCCCGCGCAAGCAATTCGCGGCAGCTTGAGACGATGTCGCAATAGCGGCCAAAGGGACGCGTGCCATGCTATCCACGATCGCGGATTACACCAGACTGACCACGGACATGAGCAAGTCGCTGACTCAGGTCGAGCAGCAACCTGACGTCAGCCGCGATACCGCCTACTACCTGGCCAATATCGGCAACGTGAAGAGCATCGACGATTTCCTCAACAACTATAAGCTCTACTCCTATGCAATGAAGGCCTACGGCCTGGACGACATGATCTACGCCAAGGCGTTCATGCGGAAGGTGCTGACCGAAGGCATCACGGACAAGGACGCCTTTGCCAACAAGCTGAGCGACAGCCGCTACCGGGACTTCGCCGCCGCCTTCAACTTCGCGGCGCTCGGCGCCAATGCGACCCAGAGCACCGCGGCCACGACCGGCACGACCAGCCAATATGCCACCCAGACATTGGAGCAGGATGCCGGCGACCAGAACGAGGGTCTGCGGCTTGCGCTCTACTTCACGCGCAAGGTCTCCTCGATCACGAGCCCCTACCAGATCCTCGCCGACAAGGCCCTGACCCAGGTGGTGCAGACCGCGATGGGCTGGTCGTCGACGATCTCATCGTCCGACATCGACATGCAGGCCAAGATGATCACCGACAAGATCAATCTCGCCGATTTCCAGGACCCGACCAAGGTCACCAAGTTCGTGCAGCGCTTCGCCGCGATGTGGGACGCGATCCAGGCCCAGAGCGACACCTCGACCAACCCCGCGCTGGTCCTGATCACCGGCGCGTCGACGTCGTCGACCAGCATGGACACCGACTTGCTCACGACACTTCAGAACATCAAGTTCAACAGGTAAGCCATGCAATCGGCTCTTTATGTGGGATTGTCGGCCCAGGTCGCGCTCGAAAAGCGCCTCCAGACGATCGCCAACAATGTCGCCAACGTCAACACGGCCGGCTTTCGCACCGACGTGGTGAAATTCGAGACGGTGTTGTCCAAGGCTGCCGCGACCCCGGTCGCGTTCTCCTCGCCCGGCGAGAACATCATCTCGCGCGAAGCCGGCAACATCACCGAGACCGGCAACCCGCTCGACGTCGCCGTGGTCGGACAGGGCTGGATCGCCTTCGCCGGCCCCAACGGCACGGTCTATACCCGCGACGGCCGGCTCCAACTCGCCGCCAACGGCGACCTTCAAACGGTGTCGGGCTTCCCCGTCATCGATTCCGGCGGTGCGCAGATCTCGCTCGACCCGAACGGCGGACCGGTCTCGATCTCGCGCAGCGGTACCATCACCCAGGACAACAACGAGATCGGCACCATCGGCCTGTTCAACATTCCGGCGGACGCCAACCTCGACCGCTACGGCAATTCCAGCGTCACGCCCGACCGGCCCGCGACCGCCATCGGCGATTTCAGCCGGGACGGCTTCAAGCAGGGCTATGTCGAGGGCTCCAGCGCCAATCCGATGATGGAATTGACAAAGCTGATGTCGGCCTCCCGCGCCTTCGACAGCACCAACTCGCTGATCGATGGCACCGAGAGCACGCTCCGGAATGCAATTCAGACGCTGGGCGATCCCAGCAAGTAGGCCGCGCGTCGCGCGTAATTTGGGTGGACGGTTTCCTTGAACGCTCTTCGTCAACTTGAGTGGGCGCTGCTCGAGCTCCAGCAGAGTACGCCGCTGGCAAGCGTCAGCGGCGCGATCTCCGAGATCGCGCCGACGCATTTCCGCGTCTCCGGCCTGTCGCGCGCCGTCAAGCTCGGCGAGCTGATCGGTGTCCATTCCGGCGGCAAGCCCCAGATCGGCGAGGTGGTGCGGATCGACAGCGACGGCATCGTCGCAAAGCCGTTCGACCGGCAATTCGCCGGCGGGCTCGGCTCGGTCGCCTACCGCATGCCGGCCTTGTCGTTCGCGCCGGATCCGAGCTGGAAGGGCCGCGTCATCAATGCGCTCGGCGCGCCCCTGGACGGAATGGGTCCGCTCACCCCGGGATCGCGTGCGGTCTCGGCGGAGACGGACGCGCCGCCGGCGATGAAGCGGGCGCGCGTCCACAAGCCGCTGCGCACCGGCGTCCGCGTCATCGATCTGTTTGCGCCGATCTGCGCCGGCCAGCGCGTCGGCATCTTTGCCGGCTCCGGCGTCGGCAAATCGACGCTGCTCGCGATGCTCGCCCGCAGCCAGGGTTTTGACACCGTCGTGCTGGCTTTGGTCGGCGAGCGCGGCCGCGAGGTGCGCGAATTCATCGAGGACGTGCTCGGCAACGACCGCAACCGCTCTGTCACCATCGTATCGACCGGTGATGAAAGCCCGATGATGCGGCGGCTGGCGCCGAAGACGGCAATGGCCGTGGCCGAATATTTCCGCGACCGCGGCGAATCGGTGCTGCTCGTGGTCGATTCGATCACCCGTTTCGCCCACGCCGCCCGCGAGGTCGCCCTTGCAGCCGGCGAGCCCGCGGTGGCGCGCGGTTATGCACCGACGGTTTTCACCGACCTGCCGCGCCTGCTGGAGCGCGCCGGACCCGGCGAGGAAGGATCCGGGACCATCACCGGCATCTTCTCCGTGCTGGTCGACGGCGACGACCATAACGAGCCGATCGCCGACACCATCCGCAGCACATTGGACGGGCACATCGTGCTCTCCAGGCACATTGCGGACCAGGCGCGCTATCCCGCCGTCGACGTGCTGGCCTCGGTTTCCCGCCTCGCCCACAACGTCTGGGACCCCGAGGAGCGTGAATTGGTCAGCAAACTGCGCACCCTGATCGCCAAATACGAGGACACCCGCGACCTTCGCCTGATGGGCGGATACCAGGCGGGACGTGATTCGGGGCTCGACCAGGCGGTCGACATGGTCCCGCGAATCTACAACGCCATGCGCCAGGACGCCTCCGCTCCGCCGAGCGCCGATCCGTTCCGCGAGCTCAGGGACATGCTCAAGGGCGACTAGCGGCGCAGGCTGCCAGCCGGGCGCGTCCGCGCATCTTGCCCTCGATGCGCGCATGTCGTGGCACAAACCGCATAGGCGTTTGCTCGCCAGCAATGGTCGCCGCGCGAATCTCAACCATTTGGACGAGACGATCAGCATAGTCGTGGAATACGACACGCGGATGATACTCCAGCCACGACACTGCAACAACCGTCACGTGTAATCCTCTCGAGTTCCACTGACGCCAACCTGACGATTCCGAAAAGCAGATCGCGGAAGCTGTGGATGATTTTCGTGTTGCGCGGCGCCTGTCGTGCACAAGCTTCGATCATCCTGCATCAACAACGGACAGCAATATCCGTGCAATCAAACCGGCGTAGAACGACGTGCATCTAGCGCGTTAGACTGCGCACTGCGTTCACCATCATGTGTCCTGAACAACGATCTTGTCTTGAACGTTACATTCGTCTGCAACGACATCTGTTCGCCACGAGTGTCTTGACTTGATTTTGTTGAGAAGCTCATTCATCGTTTCGGTCGCACATAAGGAACGTCTGCGTGCGACTTGAACTCAGGGGCTTCGGTTGTACAACTCCGATCCATCGTCCGGCACTGACGGCAGCCCGGGCATGCGCCATGGTGGAAAGCGGCTTCGGGGCGCCGCACACGCGATTCCCGGGGCGAGGTAGGAATTTATGCCGTTGGCACGCGAAGCCGTCGAGCTGCTGGTTCAGGCGGCCAGAGCCTGGTATTTCGAAGGCAATCAACACGGGTTGCGCGATCGGGAATGGATGGCGCTGCGCTTTCTCGGCCGCGCCAATCGTTTCTCGCGCACACCATCGGCGCTGGCCGGTTTCATCGGCGCGACCAGGGCGACCGCATCTCAGATCGTGAAGACGCTCGAGAGCAAATCCTTCCTGGTGCGGAAACCGTCGCAGGAAGACAAGCGTTCTGTCGTGCTCCACGTCACCGCGCAGGGCGAGAAATGCTTGAGCCAGCACGATCCGATCAATCACGTTGTCAACGCAGTCAGTGCCCTCGAGACGGACGAACGCCTCCGGCTGCGCGACTCGCTCCGCGAGGTTCTCAATCATCTCGACGCAGCCCATCAGCGGCTCGATGCCAGCATTTGTCGCGATTGCATGTTCCTGGCCGAGCGCAGCCCCGGCACCGGCAAGGGTCGCGCCACCGCCGAGTTCATGTGCCGGCTGTATCGCGCGCCCATCTCGCTCGAGGAGACGGAGCTGCTCTGCACCAGCTTCGAGCGCACCCGTGACCGCCCCAAGATCGAGGAGCATCTCGATCGCGCGCGCGTCGCAAGCCAGAGTTGAGGCGACGGCGCGATGTGACGCATTACTGCCTCTACGTCGTCATTGCGAGCGCAGCGAAGCAATCCAGAGTCTTTCCGCGGAGGGATTCTGGATTGCTTCGCTGCGCTCGCAATGACGGAGTATGATGCAACGGCTTCGCTCTCCAAATGACGCTGTCATTCCCCGCGACCCGGCTACGCCAAGGCTTCGCCGAGGTTTGTCGTGTTGGCGCGCCGAAGCTTCAGCGTAGGCGGCAGGCGGGGAATCCAGTACGCCGCGGCCTCTCGGATCGATTACAACCGCCTCGGAGGACTGGATCGCCCGGGCAAGCCGGGCGATGACAGCGAGTGTGCAGCTCCAGACACGCCTTCGCAGTCTCGCGACGCAATTCGCCCGAGCTTTGCTTGATCACTCCACCCTTTGTCCAAGGGCGCAGGGGAAGACCGGGCTTACGATCGCCCCTTAAGATGAGCCGGAATGGGCGAACGCATACGCAAAATCCGAATTTCGGTAAAAGTGGAATATCTTTACCGACCCGGATTGACAGCCCTTTCAGGTGTTTTGCCCGCCGGGCGCCCGCGCCGCTACTGCGCGCCCGATCCGCCCTGCACGATCTTTTCGTTCAGCTTCTGATCGACGGTATCGACCGTGCGGTCGATCTCGGCATTGGGCGCGCCGATCTGATGCGAGATCAATTTCACCAGAAGGTCGACGCGCTCGATGAACGGCGCGCCGCCGGCCACGGCCCGCGCCGCCGACGACGGCTTGAGCAGGCTTTCGGCGGCCTTGGCGTATTTCGCAAACGGCACCTGGTCCTTCGGATCGGCGCCGAGGCGGCGGGCGATGGCGTCGACATGGTCGTAGATCATCTGCGAGCGCGCGAAGTCGCCGTGCACGGCGTCGCGGATCGACTGCGGCTCATGCGGCGTGATGCAGCGGTAGTTGCCGGTGAGCAGCATCGACCATTTCGCCAGCGGCACGAACAGGGACTCGAAGATTTTCAGCTTCACCGGCACGTCACGACCGTCGAGCGTCACCGCGTCGATATCGGCCTCGAGCTCGCGCAGCACCTTGTTGTGCTTCTCGTCGGCGAAGGCCGAGGCCTTGAAATTCGTGGGCAGGCCGACGTGCAGCACGTTCGCCGCCTCTTCCGGCGGACGGAAGGCCTGCGGATCGGGCGAGCACAGCGTCACCAGCCCCGGCTCGAACCGCTCCCACACCTGCGCATTGGTGTAGGCCTCCTCGAGATCCATGTTGGCGAGCGCCGGAATGCGCTTGAGATAAGGCAGCGGCGGCATGTTCATGATCGAGAGGCACGGCAGCTTCGCCGCGGCGATCTTGATCATGAGCATGCGGACGGTGTGGTTGGTGTATTGCGGCTCCTGCATCGCAAGGCCGACGAGATCATAGCGCGAGACGTCGACATTCTGCGGCGTGACCGCGTCGAGCTTGCCGGGCAGGTCGCGCGAGAAGATCGCGCGATGCACCGCCTCGTCGCGCAGCTTGATGCGCACCTCGGTGCCGTCGCGATTGATCAACTCCGCGGTCTTGGACCGGCAGACCAGGGTCACGTTGTGCCCAGCCATCAGCAGCTTGGTGCCCAGCAGGGAGCCGTAAGAAGCTCCCAGAATCAGAACGTTACGCGCCATGTTCGTCCCTCGACAAATTGTGCGGTTTTTTGAGCCCCGGGCGTCATCCTCAGGTGCGTTGGCGGCATGTAAGGCAAACTGGCTGGGGATGGCAACTGGGATAATGCATACAAGGAGCCACCGGATATTCCACTGTGCGGACGAATCCACCGGCGCGGCCCCCTTGAAGTAAATGCTGTTTTACCGAAGTCTGGATCGCCGGTCATCCGCCCTTCATCCCGGGCCGCACTTCTACGGTTTTCGAATCTCGACTGAAATCCGCCGTGGGCAACGCGGCGTGGTTCGCCGTGTTTCACTCGACGCATCCCGATCCGATTGATAAGCCGCTCTCGGCGAATGGAAGGGCCTGAGTCGGGACATGACGGTTGCGATCGAGATGGGGTTGACCACGGCGGGCGCCGGGGCGGCCATGGACCTCGAGGAACTCCTGGCGACCCGTCTCCTGGTGCAGGGCAATTCCGGCTCCGGCAAGTCGCATCTGTTGCGGCGCCTGCTCGAGCAGAGCGCACCCTGGGTGCAGCAGGCCATCATCGACCCCGAAGGCGATTTCGTCACGCTGGCCGAGCGCTTCGGCCATCTGGTCATCGAGGGCGAGGATCACACCGAGCGCGGCCTTCAGGTCGCGGGCGAGCGCGCGCGGCTGCATCGGGTCTCCACCGTGCTCAATCTCGAAGGGCTGGATGCCGAGAACCAGATGCGGCGCGCAGCCGCCTTCCTCGGCGGCCTGTTCGACGTCGAGCGCGACCATTGGTACCCGATGCTGGTGGTCGTCGACGAAGCGCAGCTGTTCGCACCGGCGGTCGCGGGCGAAGTGTCGGACGAGGCGCGCAAACTCTCGCTCAGCGCCATGACCAATCTGATGTGCCGCGGCCGCAAACGCGGCCTCGCCGGCATCATCGCGACGCAACGTTTGGCAAAGCTCGCCAAGAACGTCGCGGCGGAAGCCTCGAATTTTCTGATGGGCCGGACCTTCCTCGACATCGACATGGCGCGCGCCGCCGATCTGCTCGGCATGGAGCGGCGGCAGGCCGAAGCCTTTCGCGATCTCGAACGCGGGCAGTTCATGGCGCTGGGACCCGCGCTGTCGCGCCGTCCGCTGCGGCTGAACATCGGCCCCACCACGACCTCCCCGCGCAATTCGACGCCACGGCTGATGCCGATGCCCGAAGCGATGCTGGAGGATGCGCGCGCCGTGATCCTGGCCGCGCCACCGCCGGATGCGAGCCGGCCGCAGCGCCGACCGGCGCCGGACCTGCTCGAGCAGCTCCGCGCGGCAAAGGCGGCAGTGCCTGAGGTCAGCCCCGAGGTGGTCGAGATCCCGGTCAGTCCCGAGGAGCTCGCGGAACGGCGCGAACGCGTCGATCGTACGTTGCGCGCCGTGCTGGCCGCGCCCGATGCCGGCTTCCGCGCCATCGGCGTGCTCTATCAGGAATTCGTGGTCCGCTGCCGCATCGAGGGCCTCGGCGCGGCCGTCCCCGACCTCGGCGAATTCCGCCGCATGCTGACGCACGCGCGCGCCGGCCTCGGCACCGAGATCGCCGATGACGATGCCTGGCAGGAGGTGACGCTGCGCGCCTCGATCCTGCCCGACGACATGCAGGGCGTGTTCATGATGATCGCGCGCGCGGCAAAGGAAGGCTGGCCCTGCCCCGGCGATGCCGCGATCGCGCGCGCCTACGGCTCGCATTCGCTGCGCCGGGCGCAGCGCCTGCTCGGCTATATGGAGGAGCAGGGCCTGATCGTCGTCCAGCTCGACGGCGGCGGACGCAGGTTTGTGACGCTGGTGGAATTGGCCTGGGCGACTGCGCCGGGCGATCCCAATGGCGACGATCTGCCGGCGGAGCAGGTCGCGAGCGCGGCGACGGCCTGATCGCACACTAAAAGGCGCCCGCCACGGTGAGGCGAAACGTCAGCGGCTCGACCGGGTGCAGCACGTAATCCATCACACCGTTCTGGCAGACTGCGATCGGTGCAACGCCTGACGTGCAGAGATTGTAGAGCGTGTCGGTCTTGAGCAGCGAACCATAAGCATAGGTGATCTGGTTTGCCTGCGTGTTGAACAGATTGAGCACGTCGAGCTGGATGCGCCAGCCATTGTCGGCGCGATAGCCGAGGCGGCCGTTGAAGATGCTGGTCGCTGATGAGCGGAACGCGTTGTCCTCCGTCAGCGGGCTCGCTGCCAGATAGCGCCAGCGCACACCACCGAACCAGCCGGTCTTCTCGCCGAGCGTGATGCCGGCCGACGCCACCATTGGCGGCGCGTTCGGAATGTAATTGCCGGGCGCATTGCCGATCTGTGCCTCCGGATAGCCGGCCAGCGAGGCATAGACCGCGGCCTGCTCACTATCGGAGCCGCGAAAGCGCGCATGCGTCATCGCGAGGTCGGCATCGATGTCGATCCAGGATCTTGGGCGGTAATGGTTGGTCCACTCGAACCCGTAACGGCGGCTGGCGCGTGTCGCCTCGGTATCGCCGGCATCGCCCGAGAACAGTATCTCGGAATCCTGGTCGAGGATAAAGACGCTGAAGGAGCTATCGAGCCCAGGGATGATTCTCGTGCGAACGCCAACCTCTGCACCGCGCGTGCGCACCAGCAGCGGTGACGGCGAGAGTTTTGTGCCGGGATCGCCCGGGTCTTCCGTCGTTGTCGCGCCGCGCGCATCATTCGAATGCATGCCATAGCCGGCGCCGAGGAAGAATTCGGTCTGGTTGAAGGGCCCGAGTACCACCCTGAATTTCGGGCTGCCGAGCGAGGCGTTGACGCTGCCGGAGTTGTTCGAATTGAACAGCGAGGTGACGTCGGCGGCGTAGTATTCGCCGCGCCAGCCGACCGTGGTCCGGAGCCAGTCGGTCCAGCGCACGGTGTTCTCGGCATAAACGCCGACGCTGCCCTCGCCCACCTTGTCGCTGCGGATATTTGACAGGAAACCGCGCTGGAATGTGTTGGAGAGCGCGAGGTCGATCGCATCGTAGCGCGATTGCAAACCAAATGTCGTCTGCATCGGCAGGCCAGCGAACGAGCCGTTTAGCATGCGTGAGATGTTGGCGCCGGCCATCAGGCGGTCGTCGTGCTGGTGAAACTGGTCGCCGAAGACGGGATCGCTGAGGAAGTAGGTGAAGTTGTTGAAGAGGTCGAGCTGGCTCTTCACTACATAAGCATTCGCTTTCCAGGAGCCGAGATCGTCGCTCTGCGCCACGCGGCCCGACAGCGCAAAGCGGTTGGCGTTGCCGCCGTCGGTCGGATCTTCCGCGCCGAAGCGATCGAGAAAATCGCTGGTGATCGCGCGTTGCGGCACCTGATCAGTCGAATTCCATTTGTTCGTGTAGGCCATGCCGGTGACGGAGACGCCGTCGGTCGCGGTGCCCTGGCTGTAACGCACGAGCCCGTTGAGCTTGCGCATATTGTCCGGATTGTCCCAGGGACCATTATAGGTGCCGATCTCGCTGGCAACGAGCAACGACCCATCACCCACTTTGGTAGAATTCATGCCGAGCAGACGAAGATAGCCAAAGCTGCCGACGGTCACTTGCGCGAGGCCTTTTTCGGCGCGGTCGATCAGGCCGATATGAATGCTGCCGACCGAGGCGAAATCACCCTCGTCGGCGAAATACGGCCCCTTGCGCACGTCCATCGCGCCGATGGTCTCAGGGATTAGCCAGTTCAGGTCGGCATAGCCCTGGCCATGTGCATGCGTGCGTATGTTGACAGGGACATCGTCGACATAGATCGCGAGATCGGTGCCGTGGTCGAGATTATAGCCACGCAGAAAATACTGGTTGGCTTTGCCCTCGCCGGAATGCTGGGTGACGATCAACCCCGGCACGGCTTCGAGCGCCTCGCCCGGCCGCGTGAAGGTGCGTGCGTTGATCGCTTCGCCGGAGATTGTGCGTTCGCTCGCCATGCTCGGCGGGCCCTTGGCGCCGGAGGCGATGCCTGCGGAAGCAGGCGCCGGCGGGGCGACGACATGGCGCGTTACCGCGGTCGGTTCAACAGCGCGTCGCGGCGTGGGCGGTCTCTTGCGATGCGGCGCCTCACCGCCGGTGACCAGGATCGGCGGCAGCTCGCTCTGCGCGAACGCGCAGCCGTCATCTGCGACGAGGACGAAGGCCGGAAGCGCCGCGAGAATGACGCAACGACGGCAGCGCTCAGGCAGCCTCGGTCGCATCGAGACCATCCGGCGCGGCGCCGCGCGCGTCTGCGAACATACGGCGGTAGAGCACGCTTGAGACGAGCCAGGCGATCGCGAACAGCGCGATCACCGCGAAGCCGACATTGGCGAGCGACTCGTTGAGGCTATCGACCAGCGACCAAATGCCACCGGAAAGGCCGAGGCGATCGGCGATCAGGCCAAGCGCCTCGATGCCGCCGATGAACAGCGCAACCGCTACGGACGCGCCAGTGACCGTGAGGTTGTACCAGAGCTTTCGCATGGGATCGACAAAGGCCCAGCGATAGGCGCTCACCATCAGCGCGGAGTCGGCGGTGTCGACCAGCGCCATGCCTGAAGCGAACAGTGCGGGGAAGACCAGGATGTCGGCGAGCGAGGCACCGCGCGCCGCTTCGGTGGCGGAGATGCTGAGCAGGCCAATCTCGGTCGCGGTGTCGAAGCCGAGCCCGAACAGCAATCCAAGCGGAAACATGTGCCGGGGTTTTGTCACCAGGCGGAACAGCGGACCGAACAGGCGCGCGAGAAATCCGCGATGGGCAAGCAGCGCGTCGAGCTGGCTTGCGTCATGAACGCCCTGCGCGCGCGCCGCGCGAAAGGTTCGCCACAGGCCGGCGAAGATGACGAGATTGATCGCTGCGATCACGAGCAAAAACAGCGCCGACACCGACGTGCCGATCAGGCTGCCGATCTCCCTCAGCAGGCTGTCGCCGCCGAGGCTGACCACGCCGAGCGCAAGCAGCATGGTCGCGACCGCGACCACGCTGGAATGGCCGAGCGCGAAATAGAGCCCGACCGATCGCGGCGTATCGCCCGCCTGCATCAGCTTGCGCACGACATTGTCGATGGCGGCGATGTGGTCGGCATCGACGGCGTGACGCAGGCCGAACACCCAGGCGAGCAGCGCGGTCGCCATGACAGTCGGCCGGTCGGAAAACAGCGCGAACGCCCAGGCCCATGCGGCGATGTTGGCAGCGACGAGCCCGCCGAACATCAGCACCATTTTGGGCTCGGCCGCCCGCAAAGACTTCGTCACGAAACTCATCCCGCCGCCGCGCCTCGTTGCGTCAATGGTATGATCTTTTCAGAAAATGGTCATACTAACCAGTGCAATCCGGCGGCACCGGGACAGTTTTCGTGCATAGCGTCTTACGCCGCTTCAGATCCGCCGAGATAGGCGTCGCGCACGCGGGGATCGTCCTTCAGCGTCCGGGCCGAGCCCGACAGCACGATCTTGCCGGTCTGGAGCACATAGGCCTCGTGCGCGATTTCGAGCGCGAGGCTGGCGTTCTGCTCGACCATGAAGACCGAGACGCCCTCCTGGTTGATGGTGCGGATCAGCTCCAGCACACGATCGACATAGAGCGGCGACAGGCCCATCGTCGGTTCGTCCATCACGATCATCCTGGGACGGCTCATCAGCGCGCGTGCCATCGCGACCATCTGCTGCTCGCCGCCGGACAAAGAACCCGCGCGCTGCGACAGCCGCTGCCCGAGTTTTGGAAACAGCGTCAGCATCTTGTCGAGATCCTGCGCGATCGCCTCGCGGTCGTTGCGCACGAAGGCGCCCATCAAGATGTTCTCGCGCACGCTCATGTCCGCGAACAACCGCCGCGCCTCCGGCACCGAGGCGATGCCGCGGCGAACGATCTGCGGCGTGGTGAGCCCGATCAGCGAGGCGCCGTCGAACGTCACCTCGCCCGAGCGCGGTTTCACCAGACCAAGGATGATCTTCATCGTCGTCGACTTGCCGCTGGCATTGCCGCCGAGCAGACAGACGATGTGGCCGCGGCCGACTGATATCGACAGGTCGAAATGCACCTGGGCCTGGCCATAGAACGTGTTGACGTTCGAAAGCGCCAGCAGCGGTTCGGGTGCGCTCGCCATCATGCCGCACTCTCCTGCTCTGCGGTCCCCGACAGGCCGTGGCCGAGATAGGCCTCGATCACCTTGGGATCGTTGCGAACCTCGTCGCCCCGCCCTTCCGCGATCTTCTTGCCTTCGTCCATGACGATGACGCGGTCGGAGAGGCGCATCACCATCTCCAGCTTGTGCTCGATCAGGACGATGGTCAGCCCCTCCGCCTTCAGTTCGGCGACGAGGCCCTGCATCTCCGCGGTCTCGCTCGGGTTCATGCCGGCGGTGGGCTCGTCGAGCAGCAACAGGCGCGGCTTCAGCGCGAGCGCTCGCGCAATTTCGACGCGGCGGCGGTTGGCGTAAGAGAGGCTGTAGGCGGGTTGGTCGATCCGTGGCAGCAGCCGCTCGCCAAAGCGGGCGAGAATGGCCTTCAACTCTTCGCGCAGGCGCTCTTCCTCGGCTTTGACGCCGGAAGGGCGCAACAGCGCCAGGCCCAACTCGAGCAGCGGGCCGATCACCGGCACGGCCGGCTTCACGGCGCGCAGGCGCGTATGGGCGCCGATCAGGACGTTGTCCATCACGCTGAGATTGCCGAAGACGCGGCCGAGCTGGAACGTGCGCGCGATGCCACGGCCAGCCAGCCGTTCCGGCGAAAGCCCGGTGATGTCCTGTCCCTCGAACCGGACCTCGCCTGCATCCGGCCGGTCGAGCCCGGTCACGAGATTGAACAGCGTGGTCTTGCCGGCGCCGTTCGGGCCGATGATGCTGACGAGCCCACCCTTGGCGAGGTCAAGATCGATACCGTCAACGGCCGTGAGGCCGCCGAAGCGCCGGGTCAAGCCGCGCAGGGACAACAGCGGTGCATCCGTGTCCGCCATCAGATCGTCCCCAACAGGCCCTGCGGCCTGAATCGCACGAGCAGCAACAGCACGATGCCGTAGATCAGGATGCGATATTCAGCGGCGATCCGGAACACTTCCGGCAGACCGACCAGCGCAACAGCTCCAACGACGGCACCGACGACGTTGCCGAGGCCGCCGAGGATCACGACCGTCAGCGCCAAAATGGATTGCTGCGTGTTGAAGGTTTCGTGGTTGATGTAGGAATAGAGATGCGCGGCGATACCGCCGCTGACGCCCGCTGCAAACCCGCCGAAGATGAAGGCGAGCGATTTGTAACGGTTCAGGCTGAGGCCATAGGCGCGCGCGGCGATGTCGTCGTCGCGGATAGCGCGAAAGCTGCGGCCGAGATGCGATGAGATTAGCCGCGCCTGGAGCAGCGCCAGCGCGACCATCACGCCAAAGCTGAACCAGTACACAGACGTGGGGCTGATCAGATCATAGCCGAGCAGCGACAGCGGCGGGATGCCGGAGATGCCGATCGGGCCACGGGTGACGCTTTCCCAGTTCAAGATCACCAGCGACACGATCTCGCCGATGGCGAGTGTCGCGATCGAGACGTAATGCCCGCGCAGGCGGAACGACGGCGAGATCAGAAGCGTGCCGAGCGCCGCGCTCATCAGGCCGCCGGCGATGATGGCGAGACCGACGGGAACGGCTAATGTCAGTGACAGCAGCGCCGACGTATAGGCGCCGATCGCGAGCAGTGCGGCGTGGCCCAGCGAGACCTGGCCGATCGTGCCGGCCACCAGCGTGAGGCTGAGCGCGAGCAAGCCGAGCAGCCAGGCGTTGATCAGGGTCTGGAGCACGTAAAAGGACACCGGAAGCAGCGGCAGGATCGCGAAGACGGCGACCGCGACAGCCAAGGCCCAGCGCGGAATGCGCACCGGCCGGCTTGGGGCGATGAACGTGCCGGTGAGCGGCTCAGGCGGCGCCTGCCGGGCGCTTGCGAACAGGCCGTTCGGCCGCAGCACGAGAACGACGACCAAGAGCAGGAAGGCGAACAGATTACGATAGCTGGTGCCGAACACGGCAACGCCGTAGCTCTCGACAAGCCCGAGCAGCAGGCTGCCGACCACGGCGCCCGGCACGTTGCCGGCGCCACCGACGACTTCGGCGACGACGCCCTTCAGCGTCGCCTGCAGACTCATCGCGGTGTCGATCTGGTTGTAGTACATGCCGACCAGCAGGCCGGAGACGCCGCCGAGCGCAGCGGCAATGCCGAACACCGCCTGATTGACGCGGTTGACGTCGACACCCATCTGCATCGCGGCGTCGCGATCCTGCGAGGCCGCGCGCACCGCCCAGCCGAGCTTGCTGTAGCGCAGGAACACGAACAGCAGTAGCGCACTACTGATGCCGACGCCGGCGATGAGCAGATCAAGCGGCCCGATCGTGCCGCCGCCGACCTGGAAGCGCACGTCCGGCAACTGGCTCGGTAACGCGCGTGGATTGGGCGAGAAGGTCAGCATCACCAGCTGATCGAGCACGAAGCTGATGCCGATCGTCGCCAGCAGCGGCGCGATGCGCACCGAGTTCTGCAGCGGCCGCAGGCCGAACCGCTCGATGATCAGCCCAACCAGCGCCGCCGCCACCGCGACGAAGATGATGGTGAGCGGCAGCGGCGTATGTAGCTGCACCACCGCGACCCAGCCGATATAGCCGCCGACGAGATAGATCGATCCCTGCGCAAAGTTGATCAGCCGGCTGACGCCGAAGATCAGCGCGAGCCCGACCGCAACAAGGGCGTATACGTTACCGACGATCAGCCCGTTGATGGTGTAGTCGAGCCAGGAAGACACGCAGGATTCCTAATGAACGGAGAAAGGCCGGCGCGAGCGCTCCGGCCATCATGTCAGGTCGGCTTGCCGTCCCAAAGCGCGAACTGGCCCTTGCGCACGACAAGCTCGGCATTCATCGCGCCCTTGACGCGGCGGCTCGCAACGTCGAACGTCGCGGTGCCGAAGATGACGCTCGGGACGTCCTTGACCTTGGTAAAGGCGTCGCGGATCGCCTTGCGGTCGGTGCCGCCGATCTTCACCACGGCAGCGGCCATGTTCATGGCATCATAGGCGTAGGCGTTGAAGGCGTCGGGCTCGACCCCGTTGTACTTCTTCTTGAAGCCGGCGATGAATTTCTGCACCTCGGGCCGCGGGTCCTCCGGGAAGTAGCGCGTGCCGACATGGACGTCCTCGACCGCGTCGCCGCCGAGCTCGAGAAATTTCGGCGAGTAGACCGAGCTCGCGGCGCAGATCACCTGCTTCAGCCCGACCTGCCGCGCCTGTCGCGCGATCAGCGCGCCGTCGGAATAGTAGGAGATCAGGACCAGCCCGTCCGGATTGGCGTCGCGCACGCGCACCAGCGTGGAGCGGAAGTCGCGCTCCTCGGCGATATAGCCTTCGGTAACGACGATTTCTGCGCCATATTCCTTGGCGGCCTTGTTGAAGTAGTCGCGGCTGGTGCGGCCCCAATCGGTGTTGAGGTGCAGCACCGCAAGCTTCTTCAGGCCCAGCTTCTTCACGGCATAGGCCGCCAGCAGCGGCTGCTCGTCGGCCTGGCTGACAGACGTGCTCCACATGAAGTCACCGCCCTTGGTGAAGTCAGGGTGCGAATTGGTGAAGCCGAACTGCACGAGGCCGCCGCGCTGATAGATCGGCGAGGCCGCCATCGACGCCGGACTGGAGAAATCGCCGAGCTCCAGGACGATGCGCGGATCGGAGACGAATTTCTGGGCGATTGCCACCGACTGGCGCGGGTCGCTCTGGCTATCCTCGAAGGTATAGGCGAGCTTGCGGCCGTTGATCCCGCCGGATGCGAGGATCTCGTCGAGCGCGAGATCAAAGCCCTGCTTCCATTGCGTGCCATATTGCGCGTTCGGCCCCGTGAGGGGACCGCTAACGCCGAGCAGGATCGGCTCGGCGTTGTCCGCGAGGGTCGCGCGCGAAAATGCTGTTCCCGCGATTGCGGCGGCCAGCGAGCCCTTGACCAGGGTTCGACGATTGATGTTGCTCATGGGAGGCTCCATCCAGTCAGGTGTTACAAACAAGCAGCAATTCTTATGCCGGTGAGATCGGCTATTTCGAGGGCTCGCCGAGCGACAGCATCAGCCGGTTCGCCCAGTTGAAGAACGAGGCGCCGTTGATGACGTCGACGATCTCCGCGTCGTCGAGACCGGCGCGGCGCAGCTCCGCGATATTGTCGGGGCCGAACGCGATGGGCGTCGACGCCAGCGCCGCCGAGGCTTTGACCACGGCATTCCAACGCTCTCCGAGATCGGCACTGACGCCTTCATCCAGCAGCTTCTGCACGTCCTCACGGCGCTTGGAATAGGTGCTGGCGAAGCGCGCATGCACCGAGGCGCAATAGATGCAGCCGTTGTAGCGCGAGGTCGCAGCCGCGGCGAGCTCACGCTCTGCGCGCGGCAGGCCGTCGGCGACGTTGTAGAAGATGTCCTTGTCGGTCTTGGTGCGGGCTTCCAGCACCTCGGGATCACGCACCAGCAGACGGAAATATTCCGACTTGGCGCGGGCGCGATCGACCAGGCCGGCGAAATGCCGCTCGGTGAGCTCGGCCTCGGGCAGCGGCTCGATCCAGGAGACCCAGCCGAGCTCGTCCTGGGTGAAGACGACGGGCGGATTGACGGTGGCGCTCATGATGCAGCCTCCTCTTATGCGTTCGCAGCGGCGAGCGTGCGCAAGCCGCTGACGACCCGCACCTGGAACGACAGGAACGCGACGAGTTGGGAGAAGGTGACGATGCCGGTGTTCGACCAGCCAGCGGCAAGCAACGCCTTCATATCGGTGGATGCCGCATCACGCGGCCGGAACACCAGGAGATGCGCATGCTCGAACGCCGCGACGAGCCTGGCGCCGAGAACGGACTTGCTCGCCGCACTCACGCGATAAATGAGACCGGCCGTGTTCTCGACCGACAGCGGACCCGCCGGAAACGAGCCATACGGCCCCGAGGTCTTGCCCCGCGCGATTTCGGCCTCGATCGCTTCAAGGAGAGCCGCGCCACCCGCGCTCGCTGCAAGCTTGTCGCGATAGAAGGTGGCAACGGGGGACTCGCCGTGGAGCCCGGTCACGAAGGCCGCGACCGCGGCGCGTTCGAGCAGCGAAAAGTCGCCGGCGTCGATCGGCTCAAACAGGGAGAGATAGCTCTTTTGCGCGTTGTCGCGCGCCTGCAAGCGCCGGGCGCGAATGGCGTCCAGCGCCGATCCAGGCTTGATCCCGGCGAGCGTGTCGATGATGTCAGGCGTACTCATCATAAGGCCTCGTGCAATCCATAAATTTCCGGCTAGCCCGCCAAGGCCACTTCGGGCGCTGCCCTGGTCCAGCCCAGCGCCGGCGCGACCTTGTCGGCCACGAGCTCGATCGAGCGCAGAACGTGGGGGTGCGGCGCATCGACCGAATGGACCTGGAAGACCAGGTCCGTCACCCGCTCCAGCGTCGCATCGGTGCGCAGCGAGCCGATGACCTCATCGGCGCCGCCGACATGGGTGTCGAACGCCATGATCATCTCCTCCAGCGTCTCGCCCGGGGGAAGGTGACCGCTCTTCATAAACTGCGGCAGTGCGCGCCGCAGCCCGATATCGGCGAGCCGCATCGCCTCGCGATGATCATCGGCGACGAACACGCTGCGCGATGCCATGATGCGTGGCTCGCAGCCCTGTGGCAGCGCTGCGAGATAGGCATCGATGATCGGGGTCTGGATCTCGGCGAGCGTGGCCGTTGGCGCGTCCTTGGCCCGCGGCTGGGTGCGCGAGAGCAGCAGACCGTCGCCGGCCCTGCCGGCGCGCGCGCCGCCCGCCACCGAGAACGTCGCCTGCCAGATGCGCTTGTCCAGTTGCGGCCGCTGCGGATAGAGCGTGTCGCCGCCGTCGAGCTGCTTGCCGGTCAGCGCCTTGCGGACGACCTCCAGATTGCGCGCAAAGATCTCATTGCGCTGGGTGCCGTCGAGGCCAAAGGCGGCGAAGGCGGACGGGTTGCCGCCGGTGCCGACCCCGAGCTCAAATCGGCCGTTGCAGAGCAGATCGAGCACAGCGGCATCCTCCGCCACCCGCACTGCGCTCTCCAGCGGCAAGGTGACGATGCCGGTGCCGAGGCGAATGCGCGAGGTCTGCGCCGCGACATAGCCGAGAAAGGTGAAGGGCGACGGCAGGCCACCCTCGCGCTCGTGAAAATGGTGCTGGGCGATCCACGCGGAATCGAGACCGGCCTTCTCGGCCCGCACGATCTGCTCGGCGGCGAAGCGATATCGTTCCGCCGGCGGCGCCTCATCGAGCAGCCGTGTGAAGAATCCCAGGCGTTTCAGGTTTGCAAAGCGTTTCATACGACCCCTGTCGGGCGAGGATGGCCACGGCCCCGATGATGTCGGTTGCCGCGGCCCGAGACAAGCGGGCAAAGCGCAAGGCTGCCCGCCGGGATCGTCCCCTCACGCTGGACCCTGGCTAGGCAGATTGCCTACCAGCTCGGCAACACCGCGCCCTTGAACTTGGTGAGGATGAACTCCTTCACCTCAGGCGTGTGATAGCTGTCGACCAGGATCTTGACCCAGGGCTTGTCCTTGTCGGCACTGCGCACCGCGATCAGGTTGACATAGGGGCCCTTGGGGTCCTCGCGCAGGATCGGATCCTTGACGGGATCGAGGCCGGCCTGGGTTGCATAATTGGTGTTGATCGCGGCCGCGTCGACGTCGTCGAGCGCGCGCGGCGCCTGGGCCGCATCGACCTCGATGAACTTCAGCTTCTTCGGATTCTCGGTGATATCAAGCACGGTCGGCTTGAAACCCGTGCCGTCCTTCAGCTTGATCAGTCCTTTGTCGCGCAAGAGCAGCAGCACGCGACCGCCATTGGTCGGATCGTTGGGGATCGAGATCTTGCCGCCGTCGGGAATGTCAGCGAAAGCTTTGTGCTTCTTCGAATAGACGCCGATCGGGAAATTCACGGTCAAGCCGACCGGCTCGATCTTGTAGCCGCGATCGGCCTTCTGGTTGTCGAGATAAGGCTGGTTCTGGAACGAATTGGCCTGGATCTCGCCGGCATCGAGCGCCGCGTTCGGCACCACATAGTCGGAGAATTCGATGAGCTGGATGTCGAGCCCCTGCTTGGCGGCAACCGGCTTCACGGCCTCGAAGATCTGCGCATGCGGACCCGGCGTCACGCCGATCTTGATGGTCTCAGCGTTTGCTGCGGCCGACCATGCGGCAAGCACGGTTGCGAGGATCAGGGCGGGACGAAACGACATCTTGGTCTCCATGTCTCAGCGGCAATGACTGGAACCGTATTCGCTTCTCCGCCGGGCGAAATCAATGAAATGAAAATCCATATTGGCCGCCTGCGGCGGGCAACGCTTCTCCGTTCACCGCTAAATAGGAAACGAACGCAGATTGGGGCCGCGGCAAGCCGCGCGCAAGCCCTTCCTAGGCGTGCAGCTCGGCGCGCCAGGTCGACGGCGAGACCATGATCAGCACGCAGATCACGGCGTAGGCGGCAAGCGACACCGTCACCATGGCGGCAAGCCCGGTCATTCCCGCGCCGAAATATGCAACCGCAATCCAGCCGCCGCCGGCCCCGATCAGGATGCGCGCGACCGCGGACATCAGCGGGCCCATCGCCCGGCCCGTGCCTTGTGCGGCGAACGAGGTGACGAAGCCGAAGCCCAGCGCGGCATAGGCCGGCGCCACGATGCACAAATATGTCGCGCCCTCGTTCACGACCTCGGCGTCGTGACTGAAGAGATGCAGCCAGCCGGTCGGAAAGATGGCGACCAGCAGGCCGATCGATCCGGTCATGATCATGCCGGCGGCGCCGCTGACCCAGCCGATCCGTTGCGCCCGCGCGGTCTGGCCTGCGCCCATGTTGACGCCGACCATGGTCAGCGTCGCCGTGCTGATGCCGAACAGCAGCGGGATCATGATGTAGTCGAGCCGCGAGGCGATGCCGTAGCCGGCGAGCGCCGAGGTGCCGAACAGGCCGACCGCGCCGGTGACGAGGATGACGGTGAGGTTGGTCAGTACGGCGTTGAACGCGGTGGGGATGCCGACCTTCAGCATGTCGCCGAAGATCTTTGCGCGCAGCGGCACGATGTGCAGCCGCAGGCCGGATGCGCCCGAGGACATGTAGCGCAGCAGGAACAGCATCGCCGCGCTGTAATAGAGGCCGAAGGCAACACCGGCGCCGCCGATGCCGAGGCCCGGCACGGGTCCGAAGCCGAAGATCAGCAGCGGCGAAACCGGGATCGTCACGATCGCGCCGATCAGCGTCACCAGCGCCGGCACCTTGACATTGCCGGAGCCGCGAAGAGCAGCGGCCTGGAGGTTGACGATCCACGCCGGAATCGCGCCGGCGAAGAGAGAGTTGGAATAGACGGTGGCAGCCTCGAGCGCGCCGTCGCGGCCGCCGAGGGCGCGATACAGCGCCGGACCGCCGAGGCGTACCCCTAGGGTGAACACCGCGCCCGCGATGATTGCAAGCACGATCGCGTGGAACAGCGCCGCGTCGGCATCGTCGCGGCGGCCGGCGCCGACCGCGCGCGCCACCGACGAGGCGACGCCGGAGCCGAACCCGCCATTCGACATCATCGTCATCAGCATGAAGATCGGAAACACCAGCGCAGCACCGGCCAGCGCATCGGTGCCGAGATAACCGACATAATAGGCCTCCGCGATATTGACCGCGGTCTGGGCCACCAACACGGTGACGGTCGGCAGCGCGAGCTTGAGCAGCGTCGGCAGGATCGGCGCGGTCAGAAGCGCGGCGCGCCGCTGATCGGCGGGCGTCGGCGCGGATGTCGCCTCCTGGCGAAGGGGCGCCGCGGTGCGGGCTACGATTTGCGCGGCGGACGGGGCCGGCGCGGCGGCATCCTCGACTGACATGGGTACGATCCTGTGGTTCCTGAAGGCGCGGTTCGTCGACCGCCCCATTTACATTATGACCATAATGTACTATTACGATCATAATGCAATAGGGCGACGCTTACGATTTTGCGGCCAGGGCTGTCCCGTTTGCAGGAGGAGGCGATGGCGCGCTACGAAAAGGGACACAAGGACGAAACCCGCAGGCACATCCTCGATGTCGCCTCAACGCAATTCCGCGAGAGCGGCATCGCCGCGGTCGGGCTTGCCGGCATCATGTCGGAGGCGGGCCTCACCAATGGCGCGTTCTACACCCACTTTGCCTCCAAGGAGGAGCTGGTGCGCGAGATGCTTAGTGAGGCGCTCAACCGGCGCGAGGAGCGGCACAAGGCCAATGTGGAAAACGGCGTCGCGCTCGAGGCCACGATCCGCGATTACCTTTCGACGCGGCACCGCGACCACGCCGGCGCCGGCTGCCCGACCGCCGCGCTGGTCGCCGAGATCGCGCGGCATCCGAAGGCAACGCGCGAGGCCTTCACCGGAAAGATGTCCGACCTCATCGCGCTGATGGCGGAGCAGATCAGGCAAGGTTCTGCCGAGGAACGGCGCCACAAGGCGATCGCGATCTACGCCATCATGGTCGGCGCCCTGCAATTGTCGCGGGCGGTCAACGACCGGCGATTGTCCGATGAGATCCTGGAGAACGCGGTGAAGACTGCGATTGCCATTGCGAACGAACGCTGACGCTACACCGGATCGAACGCCCGGATCGGCGGCAGATTGCCGGTGAACTTCTCCACCTCCACCGTGGTGAGCTGGCCGGTGCAGCCCTGCGCGAAGGACGAGGTGCCGATATCGCGGGTCAGCACGTTGGGATTGCCGTGGACGCAGAGCGGCGCGTCGTCCTCGGGATCCATCGGATCGTACCATGCGCCGGTCGGCAGCTGCACCACGCCGGGCGCGATGCCGTCGGTGACGTGTACGGCAGCAAGGCACGCACCGCGCTCGTTGAACAAGCGGATGATGTCGCCATCTGCGATGCCGCGCGCGCTCGCATCGCGCGGATTCATCCGCGCGACCTCGCGGCCACGATGCTTGGCGCCGAGCGAATGGCCGCCGAAGTCGAGCTGGCTGTGCAGCCGCGTCACCGGCTGGTTGGCGACGAGGAAGCACGGCGCACCTGACTTCGGCATGTCGCTCTTCTCGAGCCAGACCGGATGGCCCGGACAATCCGCATCGCCATGTCCGGCGATCTTCGCGGAGTAAATCTCGATGCGTCCGCTCGGTGTCGGCAGGGGATGCGCGACCGGGTCCTCGCGAAAACTGCGCAGCCGGCCGCCATCGTCGGGCTGTTGCGGCACGACCAAGCTGCCGCGCTGCCAGAACTCCTCGAAGCTCGGGGCCTCGAGCCCACGCTTGGCGAGCGAAGCGCGCGTCGGCTCGTAGAGGTGCTCCAACCATTGCCGCGAGGTGCGTCCCTCCGTGAACGGCTCGCGCGCGCCGAGGCGATCGGCGAGATCGGCAAAGATCTCGTAGTCGTCGCGCGCGAGCCCGAACGGTTCGGCGATGCGGTGCATCGCGACCATCAGGGGATCGTTGGTGGAATAGCCGATATCCTCGCGCTCGAGCGTCATGGTCGAGGGCAGCACGATGTCGGCGTGGCGCGCGGTCGCGGTCCAGGCGAGCTCGTGCACCACGAGCGTATCGACCTTCGCAAACGCCTTGCGCAGGCGGTTGATGTCCTGGTGATGGTGGAAGGGATTGCCGCCGGCCCAGTAGACCATGCGGATATCCGGATAGGTGCGCGTCTCGCCATTGTAGCGATAGGTGCTGCCGGGATTGAGCAGCATGTCGGCGATGCGCGCCACCGGAATGAAATCACGGACGCCGTTGCGCCCCTGCCCCAGCGTCGGCCCCGGCACGTCGTTGACGCGGCGACCGTAATAGCCGATCGCGCCCAGCGAATAAGCGTAGCCGCCACCGGGAAGACCGATCTGGCCGAGGGCTGCCGCCAGCACCATGCCCATCCACACCGGCTGCTCGCCGTGCTCGGCGCGCTGCAGCGAATGCGAGACGGTGATGAGCGCGCGCTTGCCGGCAAGGCGCCGCGCCAGCGTGCGAATCGCGCCTGCGTCGACGCCGCAGATCGCGGCGGTCCATGCGGCATCTTTGGCCTGCCCGTCGCTCTCGCCGGTGAGATAGCGCAAGAATACTGGCCAGCCTTCGGTGTAGCGATCGAGGAAGGCCTGATCGTGCAGGTCTTCGCTGACCAGCGTGTGGACGATGCCGAGCATCAGCGCGGTGTCGGTGCCGGGGATGCAGGTCATCCACTCGGCGCCGGCTTCCACAGGCAAATCCTCGCGCAGCGGGCTCATCAGGATGAACTCGCAGCCGCGCTTCCGAGCCGCTTCCATGGCACCGCGCTCGACATGCTTGCTGATCGAGCCGCCGGCCACCATCGAGTTCTTCAGCGCCATGCCGCCGAATGCGAGCACGATCTCGGTCTTATCAGCGATCTGCTCCCAGGTGACGTTGCGCTTGGTGATGTCCTCGTAGCCCGCCAGGATCTGCGGCAGCAGCACCGAGGACGCGCCGGACGAATAAGAATTCACCGAGCGGACATAGCCGCCCATCGCGATGTTGAGAAAGCGATGCACCTGGCTCTGCGCGTGATGGAGGCGGCCCGCGCTCGACCAGCCATAGGAGCCGCCGAACACGGCGCCGGGGCCGCGCGTGTCGCGGATGCGCATCAGCTCGTCGCCGAGCAGGTCCAGCGCCTTCTCCCAGCTGACGGAGACGAATTCGTCGCGGCCGCGCCTGTTATCGGGACCGGGCCCGCGCTCGAGCCAGCCGCGGCGGATGGCAGGCTGGGCGATCCGCGCCTGGTGGCGCAAGGCACCGGGGAAATTGTCGATGATGCCGTTCGGATCGGGATCGCCGCGATACGCTCTGACCTCGAGGCCGGCCGCACTGTTGCGGGCGGAAAACACGCCCCAATGCGAGGTGTGCGGCTTGAAGCCGTCCGACAAATCCAGGCCGGGGTCGGGGAAGCCGATCGTATCGTCCATCGCGTGGCCCTCATCGCAGGAGCGCCGCGGGCAGCTCCGGTCGCAATCATGGAGCCAATATAATGAGGCACGCGTGCAGGGCAACGGATTACCGATGCCCGGAACCGCCTCGTCGTCATTGCCGCCTCGCTCCTGATGCAACATGATGGGCTGCCGGTGACGACTGTTCTTGTGGCAGGTGGAGGTCATCTGATGGACGAACACGACATCCGAGGCTTGGTGGCCGAGGTGAAGCAGGGCACGCTGTCGCGACGCTCGTTCCTCCAGACCATGGCTGCGGTCGGGATCGCAGCTCCGGTCGCGAGCCAGATCCTGCTCTGGAACGACGTGGCGATGGCGGACGCCACGCTGGCCTACAAGCCGACCAAGGCCGGCGGCGGCGGTCCGCTCAAGATGCTGGTCTGGCAGGCGCCGACGCTGCTCAATCCGCATTTCGCGCTCGGCACCAAGGACCAGATCGCCTCGCGCGTGTTTTTCGAGCCGCTCGCCGGCTGGGACAAGGAGGGCAACCTCATCCCCTGCCTCGCTGCCGAAGTCCCGACCAAGGCCAATGGCGGCCTCTCCGCCGACGGCACCACCGTGATCTGGAAGCTCAAGCAGGGCGTGAGGTGGCACGACGGCAAGCCCTTCACCGCCGACGACGTCGTCTTCACTTGGGCCTACGCCGCGGATCTCGCCACCGCCGCCTACACCACGGGGTCGTATCAGAACATCACGGTCGAGAAGATCGACGACCACGCCGTCAAGGTCACCTTCAAGGCCCCGACCCCGTTCTGGGCCGACCCTTTCGTCGGCGCGGTCGGCCAGATCCTGCCGAAGCATTACTTCGGCGACTATGCCGGCGCGAAATCGCGCGATGCGCCGGGCAATCTGAAACCGGTCGGCACCGGTCCCTACAAGTTCGTCGAGTTCAAGCCGGGCGATCTGGTCCGGGCCGAACGCAACGCCGACTATCACGTCAAGAACCAGCCCTATTTCGACACGTTCGAGATCAAGGGCGGTGGTGACGCGGTCTCCGCGGCGCGCGCCGTGCTGCAGACCGGCGAATACGACTATGCCTGGAACCTGCTGGTGGAGGACGAGATCCTCAAGCGCATGGAAGCCGGCGGCAAAGGCAAGGTGGAGTTCACGACCTCCGGCGGCGTCGAGTTCATCATCCTCAACACGACGGACCCGTGGACCGAGGTCGATGGCGAACGTTCCGGCGCCAAGACCAGGCACCCGACGCTGTCCGATCCGGCGGTGCGACGGGCGCTCAACCTGCTGATCGATCGCGACGGGATCCAGAAATTCATCTACGGCCGCGCCGCTGTCGCGACCGCGAGCTTCGTCAACCAGCCCCCGCAGTTCAAGTCGAGCAAGCTGACCTACGAGTTCAATGTCGACAAGGCCAACAAGATCCTTGATGAGGCCGGCTGGAAGATGGGCGCGGACGGCATTCGCGAGAAGGACGGCAAGAAGCTCAAATACGTGTTCCAGACCTCGATCAACTCCCCGCGCCAGAAGACGCAGGCGATCATCAAGCAGGCCTGCCAGAAGGCCGGCATCGAGATCGAGCTCAAGTCGGTCACCGCATCGGTGTTCTTCTCGTCGGACGTCGGCAACCCCGACACCTACTCGAAATTCTATTGCGACATGGAGATGTACAACACGACGATGCCGCAGCCTGATCCGGAGCGGTTCCTGAACCAGTGCGTCTCCTGGGAGATCGCCAACAAGGACAACAAATGGCTCGGCCGCAACGTCTCGCGCTGGTCCGATCCGGAGGCCGACAAGGCCTACAAGGCCGCGCAACGGGAGCTCGACCCGGTCAAGCGCGCCGCGCTGCTGATCAAGGTCAACGAGATCTTCTGCGAGGCCAACATCTTCCTGCCGCTGCTGTCGCGCTACATCGTCGGCGGCGCCGTCAACAGCCTCATGACCGACATCTCGGGATGGGACGTCACGACGTGGAATCTGGCGAGCTGGTATCGGGCCTGAGGGCGGGTCATTGTCACCACCCCTGCGCTCCTCGGGCTTTGCCTCCCGCGCTTCCCGACAGCATCTGTGCACTGTGTGCTTCGGGTCACAGCAGAATCAGGCGCCTTCGCCTAGAACGCCTTGGCATGGCCGCAAACAAGGTAACGGCGGTACGCACGAGGCTGCGGCGGCGATCGACAGCTTGGGACTTATCGAAGCCGCCAGGGTGGAGAACCCGGCGGCTTCTTTTTTGTCGCGAGAAGCCGCCTCTATCGCTCGGGGCCGTCCGGGCGCCTCTGCTCGTCGTGTTCGTCTTCGATCTGCCGTTCCGCTTCGAGCCAGAAATCCAGGTCACGATCGGCCGGACGACCGGCCTGCTCCCAAAGCTCGTAGGCGCGTGCGCGCACCTTGCCGCGCCGCATCATGCGCAGCAGCTTCCGGCTCATCTCCTCGGCGAAGGTTTTCAAGCGATGGACGGTGGTTTCGTCTTTCACGAGCGCGGCCGTTCGCGTCGCGAGTTCGATCTGGTGCTCGATCTTCTGCTGTTCGTCCACGGCAAACATTGCCCTTTCGAACGGGCCTGCACCCCGGCCCGTGCTGCTCAAGAATGCATAATTCCTTTCTGGAAAGCTCCGTTCCTTCCACACGCGCGGATATGCCGAAATTCCGCCTCATGCCAGATCACAGCGTATCGTCACAGCGTATCCGGCGTCCGAAGGGGGTTCGACCTGTCCTCGTTGCGCAGCTCCTGCTCGGCCGCGTGCCAGAACTCGTCCTCGCGGCCCTCGGGCTTGCCGGCGCGCTCCCACAATTGGTGCGCGCGCTCCCTGATCTCCTGCTCACTCGGCTCCGGCAATTGCACCTCCTGTCATGAAGCGCAGCCCCACCTTGGGGGCTTTGGGGGGCTGGGGGGGGCGGGGCCCACGCAGGCCAGCCAATGGCGGCGAGGCTGGCCCACCGATTCAAGCGCCGATGATGTTGAGAGTTCCTGCGGCACGCGGTCGCCCGAAGGATTTCATTTTTGACCGACGAGTTTGCCGCTGGCCCGGTTTTCAAACAGCAGACGCGCCTCGGCGCCTCGCGGCGCAATTTGCCCGAGCTTTGCTTCGTCTCTCCACTCTCTTGCCGCCCTCTTGACCAAGAGGGTGCAGGGAAGACCGGGTGCTGACCTCGCACCCGCGGTCCGCTGCGCGAAAATGTAGCGCAAGGAGACCGCACAGCAGCATACAGGTGGTGCCAATCACTCGGCCTTCCCTGCGCAGTGGTTTGACGGCTTATGCCGTGCTCTCCCGGGAGCCGAGTTCCTTCTGGCCTCCCTCACTTCCGCGAATTGACGATGCGGTTGACCCGGTTGGGCGCTCCACACCTCCGCGACAGCTTGACCGTAGCAACGACGGCCAGGACCACACGGTTTTGCCGTACGCACGGCTCGCTGGTTCGCCGCAGTTTTCTTAGGCCCTGTCGACAAAGCCAAGAACCCGCCGGCGAGACGAACCTGACAGCGCCGCTCGTCGACACGCGGTTTCGGGCTCACAGGGACTACCCGCCCTGCCCGCACCTCTCGCACCCAACGCTGCCCGCGTCCACCGCAAGCCCGGCTCGCGAAATTGACGACACGAGATCGCCCCTCAAGGATGAGCCGGGATGCCGCGACACATACGACATTTCCGAATTTCGGTAAAGTGGAATATTTTTGCGGGGAGGGGTTGACGGGGTGAAGGGTGTTTTGCCCGACGGGTCGATCCGGAGGTCGGATGCTAAGACGGCCGACTGCTCCGAGTGGCGCTCCCTAGGGGAGACGAAGCGAAACTCAGGAAGTCCCGCAAAAACAAAGGCAAATCAGCTTTTCTGCTGACCCGTTGCTACCACCGTTTGCTACCACCTGCAACGCCGTGCGTGCTGACCGCAGCCGTTGCGCACGTTACTACGAAGGCGGGTACACCACGGAGAATGAGGCGGCGCATCGGGCTCATTCGGGCAATCCGGCGAGACGTAGCGGCTTTATTAGTGCATCGAGGTCTTTCTGGTGGCGGTAGGGCAATCCCTGCGCCCAGCGACCGGTGGTCAGGTTCGGGTGGTTGGCCAGAATTTTCCCTACGGCGATGCGCGCCTCTTCTTCGCTACCGAGGGTCCAGAGCGCAGCCACAAGGACCGTTTGCGCGGTCAGCCAACGTGGCTTCTCGATCAAAACGCGCGAGGCAATGTCTCGTGCCGCCACTAGGTCACCGAGGTGAAATCTTGCCCTGGCCTCGTCCACCATACTCTCGCTGCGGGCAAGAGGGCTAAGTCGTTGCGCCTGCTGCTCGTACTCAACGGATTTCCGAAAATCGCCAGAATAGCCGTGAAACATACCTGCCATATGATAGGCGCCCGCGCCGCTGGGGCCGAGGGCGATTGACCTCTCTCCAGCAGCCAAGGCATCGTCGTGGCGACGTTGAAACAGGCGCGTGTAACCCAACGCCGAGTATGCGTCAGGGCTCTCGGGGTCGATTTTCAAAGCACGAGCCGCACATTCCAGCGCCGCTTCGTAGGTCGTCGCCTCGTCCTTTTCCCAACCAAAGCGAGCTTGGTCGGTCAGTGTGAGCCCCAAGAAGCTAAGCGCCGGCGTATAGACAGGGTTTATTGCCAAACCCCGTTCGAATTGGCTGCGTGCTTGTGCGTGGGTATGCTTGGCAAAGTTGACGTACAGGCTCCGACCCTTAAGGACATGCTCGTACACCAACGGGCTGCCAGAGCGTTTGCCCAACCGTGCCTCTTCGCCAAGTGTCAACTTGACCTCGAGCGCGGCAACGATGTCCTGCGTTATACGATCCTGAAGCTCGAATACGTCGTCGAGGTCGCCCTCAAAACGGTCGGCCCATACGTGGCTGCCGTTCAGGCTGTCGATCAACTGTGCCGCCAATCTCACTCGATTGCTGGCCCTACGTACGCTTCCTTCCAGCACATACCGGACGCCAAGTGTTCGCCCGATTTCGCGGATGTCCCTTGTCTGCCCTTTGAATACAAAGCTCGAATTGCGAGCTATGACCATCAGCTCTTGGATCTTCGATAAGGTGGTCAGCACGTCTTCAGCGATACCGTCGGCGAAATATTCTTGCGCAGGATCAGCGCCCAGGTTCTCGAACGGCAGCACGGCAATCGACGGCTTGTCGGGAAGTGGAGGATCGGCACTTGTCCGCCTGATCGCCGTGCCGCGGGCTCCGGCACATACGGCATAAACGCGGACAGGCTTGGCAATGTTTTTGAGGTTCTGCTCGCCCAGATCGGCGAACTCAATCCCGACCTTACCTCGGACTTGGTCGTAGACGGAAGACGAGATGCAAATGCCACCGGGTTCTGAGAGGCTCTCAAGCCGGGCTGCAATGTTAACGCCGTCTCCGAAGATATCGTGGGGTTCGACGATTACGTCACCGATATTGACGCCCACGCGAAAACCAATACGCCGGTCTTCTGTTTCAGCTGTCGTATGTTCCTTGACGCGGGTCTGGAATTGCACTGCGGCCCGAACCGCCTCGACAGCGCTCGGAAACTCGGCCAAGAACCCATCGCCAGTGCTCTTGACAATGCGGCCTCCGTGCTCCGCGATTGCAGGCTCTATGGCGCCCTTCAGGAGCGCCATGAAGCAAGTATGCGTGGCCTCTTCGTCGTGGTGCATAAGCCGCGAGTAGCCCGCCACGTCAGCGGCGACTATGGCTGCCAACCTGCGTCCAACCCGTGCTGGCTGTTTTTGCTCCACGGCCAAACCACGTTCCTTTGCGTGGCATTCTGCACAAGGGCGCAACTGGGAAGCAAGGGCTGATAAAAAGACGCGATGTGACTTGGAGTACGCGCGACCTGGCTGAACCGGGTCAACCACTCTGTCGTATGAAGATGCGGCAGGTCGGTCGGAATGCCGTGGGTGAAACGAAGCGCAATGGAAAAATGCCTGAGAATTCAATAGCAAATGGGCTTGGCTACCCCGCTATTGCTACCACGTGCAACATCTTGGCGTCGCAGTACTAGTCTTGGCGGCTTAGCACCTATCGTTCTCATGATGGCGCCCTCCGGTGGCTTCATTGATCTGAAAACCAGCGCAGCTTCCAACGATCTACAAGCAGAAGCGGTGAGCGGTTGTAGGGAGAGGGCGCTTGTGGAGTGCGAGCGGCATCGAATTCGTTATCCTTGACCTTGGGGTCGATATACCAAGACCCCACCCAAGCTGTCGCGATTTCTCCTCCTCTAGCCGTCACTAGACGGAAGAGAACGCAACCCACAACGTAGTGCGGCGCTGACGTCAGTTCGGAGCTTGCCAGAATGAACTGTTTCTTCCCACCCTTAGCTCGAAGGATGGGTAGAGCGAAGCGAGAGCCGTCAAAGTCTTATCGGATGACCTCTTCATCGAGGTTTGCAATCTGCTAATTGGTCGGCACGGATTCAGAGGTAAATTCGTATCCCTTGCCGACGAATAGAGCTTCCATATTCCCTCGGTAGTCACCCATCGTGCAAGAAGCAGTAAGTATCGTCGATGGCGGCGCTGTGTTGCGCACGAGCGTGAAATCTAGCCGGCCGGGGTTTGCGCCGTTCCCACCTGGGTATGCTTGGTTATATCCTTCGACAGTTACAAAATTTCTAGCAGGTGCTGGCTTAAAATACGCCGAGATGTTCACCTCATAGGACACGGTGCCGTTTCCACTTTCGTTCAACACTTGCTGGCCGTTCACCGACACCGACGTGCGATTGTCGATGTAAGACACCTTGATAAGGTAGTCGGCTCCGTCCTGAATTCGGAAGACCATCGCGTTTTTTCCGCAGTCCGCGGATGCCCCCACCAAGCTTGCGACCCAAATACATCCGCCGATAAGAGCGCGCGAGACCATTCGCGTTGTATTCATTTCCTTATCCCTACCAATACTTTGCGTGAAGAAGCAATTAGCCGCATACTAAGCCTAAGATTGCGGTTCTCTCAATGGATTCCATCTATGAATTCGTAGAACGCGCGTGACGAGTATTCTTCGGAGACGATCGAGGTTGTCCTCGGCTACAAGGTTTCCCAGAACGAGACGCTCAGGACGATTGAGCTATACGCGGGCAAGCGCTTTGCAACTGGCAACAAAAACAGCCTGAAGCGCGTAGGATGGGTAGAGCGAAGCGAAACCCATCAAAGCCTTTTGCGACAATGAGCACGATGGGTTTCGCAAGTGCTCTACCCATCCTACGTACTGGTTCGTTCCTGTTGCTGGGAACTGAATGTCCTCGCGCGTCGGCGCATTCGAGTGGGAACCACCTCTGTGTTTGACTCGTTTTGATGTCACCGATCATTGCGTTGCAGAGATCTGAACATGGCTATCGACTTCAATCATACGATTCTGTCAGCTCGCGATAGCAAGGCGTCGGCCGATTTCCTGGCTGAGATGCTGGGGCTGCAGGCGCCGCGGCGCTGGGGGCCGTTCTATATGGTCAGGACCGACAACGACGCCAACCTCGACTATATGGATAAGCAAGGAGAGTTCGCGCGTCAGCACTACGCTTTCCTGGTTGGTGACGCCGAGTTCGATGCGATCTTTGATCGGATTCAGAAGCGGAAGCTGACCTACTGGGCTGATCCCGCGCAGCAGAAGCCAACCGAGGTCAACGATCACGACGGCGGGCGCGGCCTCTATTTCGAAGACCTGAACGGGCACCTGCTCGAAATCATTACGCGCCCGTACGGCAGCGGCGGCTGGAATCCGTAACCGGTTGTGCCTTACTCTGCTCAGCTCGGGCGAGCTGCATCACTGGACAGAACACTTTGATCGACGGCGGAGCCTGTCTCGACACATTTTGAATCCGACAAGTTCTTCAGCCAATAACTCGGCCGCTCTGCTGGATAGAGGCTTCGGGGCGAAGAATCGCCCGGATCGCAGCTTGGCGTGCAAAATTTGAGCGGCCCGAGACATAGGTGACAAAACGTACCGGACACATGGGTTACACTTTCCGCTTTTGTTCTGCGGGAGGTGTGGATGCCGTGGAAAGCGAGTTCGGTGATGGAGGAGCGCCTGCGGTTTGTTGCCCGGCTGTTGGATGGCGAGGCAATGACGGACGTATGCCGGGATTTCGGCATATCGCGGAAGACCGGCTACAAGATCTTTGGTCGGTACAAGGAGCACGGGCTTGAGGCCCTGACGGACCGGTCGCGGCGGCCGGTCCGCTACGCCAACCAGCTGCCGCAGCAGCTCGAAAGCCTGATCGTACGCCTGAAAACCGAGAAGCCACATTGGGGAGCCCGCAAAATCCGCGAGCTCCTGGTCCGGCGGCTGGATGGTGACGTCAGGGTGCCGGCCAAGAGCACCATCCATGCCGTGCTCGACCGCCAGGGCCTGGTCAAGCGCGCCCGTGAACGGAAGACCCCGGCGCAGGGCACGCGGTTGTCGGCCGCGGTTGCGCCCAATGACCTCTGGTGCGCCGACTTCAAGGGCGAGTTCAAGCTCGGCAATGGGCGCTATTGCTACCCACTCACCGTGACCGATCAGGCTTCGCGGTTCTTGCTCATGTGCGAAGCTCTGGAGTCGACGCGAGAGGAACTGGCAGTTACGGCGTTCGAGCGGCTGTTTGCCGAACGCGGGCTGCCGCTGTCGATCCGCTCCGACAATGGCGTACCGTTCGCCAGCCCCAATGCGCTGTTCAACCTGTCAAGGCTCTCGGTCTGGTGGCTTCGTCTCGGCATCGCCATCGAACGCATCAAGCCTGGCCATCCGCAGCAGAATGGCCGTCACGAGCGCATGCACCTGACGCTGAAGAAGGAGGCGACCCGGCCGCCAGGCTCGAATATTCTGCAACAACAAGACCGCTTCGATGCCTTCGTTCACGAATTCAACACGGAAAGACCGCACGAGGCGCTCGACATGAAGTGTCCGGCGGAATTGTATGCGGCTTCACCGCGCCACTATGACGGCTTGCCCGAACTGTCCTATCCATTCCATGACCGCGACGTCCTCGTCACGGCCTGCGGACGGCTCTGCCTGCATCGCAAGAGGATCAACATCTCGAGCGTGCTGGCCGGCCAGAAGCTCGGCATCAAGGAAGTCGACGATGGCATTTGGCTCGTCAGCTTCATGCACTACGATCTGGGATACTTCGACCTCGAGCAAAAGACCTTGCAACCCCTCGACAATCCATTCGGCCCGAAGCCCGTCACCGATGTTCCCGGTACGACATTGTCGCTCTGACCGAGATGCACTCTTGCTCATTCTTGGCATGGCAGCCACCGGCTTGGCCGCGCTGAGCCGTCAACCCCCGAAGCCCCGTAGGGGGCGCGCCCTTGGCGCGCGGGCTTGACGGCGAAAGTGCGGGCCGAGCAATAATGGCCATGCCAACGAATGCGTGGAGTGAGTGACCCTGCAACCCTTCGACAACCCGTTCGGCACGAGGTTGTCACCCATGTCTTAGGTACGACCTGTTACCTATGTCTCCGGGCTGGACAATTGTAGGTTTGGTAGCGGGAGAGGGACTCGAACCCCCGACCCCAGGATTATGATTCCCGTGCTCTAACCAGCTGAGCTACCCCGCCACAGGGTCGCGAACGGCGGAACGGCCGATCTCGCGAACGCGCGGCATATAAAGAAGGGGGCGGCGGGAAGTCAATCCGCGTTTGCTTCCGCTCTCGCGAAAGGTTTCGCCTGCACCGGCGGATAAGTCGGCGCTACAGGTCCGCGGGTGCGCGAATTGGGCGGTTTTGGCCAGAGTCGCCGCCCTATCCGTCATGGCCGGGCTTGTCCCGGCCATCCACGCCTTCATTCGCGGCCAAGAACGTGGATGCCCGGGACAAGCCCGGGCATGACGAGAATTGGGGTGCGGAACTATGCCCTATTTCGGCTTGATCGTGGGGTCGCCGCCGGGGCTGCCGGGGGGCGGGACGACGGGCATGCTGTCGCCCGTGCTCGGCGCGGGGGCGTGCATTTCGGGGTCGACGCCGGGGGGCGGGCAGAGCACGCCCTCCGATTTGGCCAGCTTGTCGCCGAGCGGTTCCCGGGACTGGCCGGTCGTCGTGCCATCCGGCGCGGTGGGACGGTTCGGGCGGTCCTGAGGCACGCAGTTGGCGGCGTGTTGCGGGGATGGCGGCGCGGTCGCTTGCGGCGGCGTCGCCGGGGCGGGCGGTGCCTGCGCGATCGCGGCGCCTGAGGCGGCGATCAGGAGGCTGGCCAGGATGATGTTTGATGTCGTGCGCATGGGAAGGAAACGCGGGGGCACCGCCCGGCGTTCCCACCGCTGAACATTACGATTTGTGGTAGCGGATCAGCGAGAAATGGCCCATCGGCGGCATCGGGCGGCGCTCGGCCAGGGTGATTCCGCCGTGTCTGGCGGCCCAGTCGACCAGGCGCTGCCACGGGAATTCCGGGCGCCAGCCGAGGCGGCGGGCGAGCGGCGCGAAGGCGAGCTCGGAGAGTTTGCGAAAACCCTTTTCGGCGCCGATGTGGTTGACCAGGATCAGCTCACCGCCGGGCTTGAGCACGCGCACGAACTCGTCGAGCGTGCCTTCGGGATCGGGCACGGCGGTGATGACATATTGCGCGACCACCGCATCGAAGGCGGCGTCCGGGAAAGCGAGGTTCTTCGCGTCCATCACCGAGAGCACTTCGACATTGGAGAGGCGCAACGCACGCACGCGCGCCTGCGCCTTGCGCAGCATCGGCTCGGAAATGTCGACGCCGCAGATTTTTGTGGTGCGCGAATAATCCGAGAGCGAAAGCCCGGTGCCGACGCCGACGTCGAGGATGCGGCCGCCGATGCGGTCGGCCTCCGCGATGGTCGACTGCCGGCCGGCATCGAACACCTTGCCGAACACGAGATCATAGACCGGCGCCCAGCGGCCATAGGCCTTCTCGACCCCGGCCCGCGAGATGTCTGCTGCCATGCCCCCTGCCCTGCCTGATATTCTACTGAAGAGTGATGGTCATCGATGATGTCGGTCCGCGCCCCGCGCTCGGTCTAGCGCCTCTCCCGCTTGCGGGAGAGGTCGGCACGCTCGCAAGAGCGTGGCGGGTGAGGGTTGTTTCCGCTCGCGAGATATCGCTGGTGGATGGAGCCCTCTCCCCAACCCTCCCCCGCAAGCGGGGGAGGGAGCGCACCTCCACTGCCGCTAGCGTGCGATCCAAACTTGTCATCCCTCAGCCGCGGACCGCTTCCGCGAGGGGACGCGCGGTGGCTGCGCCAAGCTTCGCCGCGGCGCTCTGAATGAAGCCGCCGCCGAGCACGTGGGCCTGGCCGCTGGCTGCGTCGTAGAACACGCAGGCCTGGCCGGGCGAGACGCCCTCTTCGCCGGCGACGAGCTCGACCTCGTAATGGCCGTCGGCACTCCGCAGCCATGCCGGCTGGGGGCTGCGGGTCGAGCGCACGCGGACGAACAGCTCGAGGCCAGAGCCGATCGCGCGATCGATGTCGCCGCCGCCGATCCAGTTGACGTCGCGCAAGGCGATGCGGTGCATCCTCAGCGCATCGCGCGGGCCGACCACGACGCGGCGGTTGGCGGCCTCGAGCCGCACCACGTACAGCGGCGCGGCGGCCGCGATGCCGAGGCCGCGGCGCTGGCCGATGGTGAAATTGGCGATGCCGTGATGCTGACCGAGCACGCGACCGTCGAGATCGACGATGTCGCCGGGATCCATCGCGTTTGGACGGAGCCGGGTGATGATGTCGGTGTAGCGGCCGGTCGGCACGAAGCAGATGTCCTGGCTGTCGTGCTTGTCGGCGACCGAGAGACCGAAGCGGCGCGCGAGCTCGCGCGTCTCCGGCTTGGTCATGTCGCCGAGCGGGAAGCGCAGGAAATCGAGCTGTGACTGCGTGGTCGCGAACAGGAAATAGCTCTGGTCGCGGTCGCTGTCGGCGGCGCAGACCAGCGCGCGTGAGCCGTCGTCGCGGCGGCGCGAGGCGACGTAGTGGCCGGTGGCGAGCGCCTGCGCCCCTAACTCGCGCGCGGTCTTCAGCAGGTCGCGGAATTTGACGGAGCGGTTGCACTCGATGCACGGCACCGGCGTCTCGCCGAGCGCGTAGCTGTCGGCGAAATTGTCGATGACGGACTCGCGAAAGCGGTCCTCGTAATCGAGCACGTAATGGGGGATGCCAAGCTTGGCGGCAACGTCGCGGGCGTCGTGGATGTCCTGGCCGGCGCAGCAGGCGCCCTTGCGGTGGGTCGCCGCGCCATGGTCGTAGAGCTGCAGCGTGATGCCGACGACGTCGTAACCTTCCGCCTTCAACAGCGCAGCCGTCGTCGAGGAGTCGACGCCGCCCGACATGGCAACGACGACCCTGGTATCCTCAGGACGGCCTTCGAGATCCAGACTGTTGAGCATGGCACTTAAGCTGACGTGACGGCGGCGATCCGCGATTCATGATGCTTGCGCCGGGGCATCGGCGGTCCCCGGGAACTGAGAGTTCCCGAAGGGCACGGCTGTCCCGGTCGAAAGCGGCTGAGAGCACCCTTTAATATAGGTGGCATTCCGGTGAAGCAATCGCGCCGCAAGCTTTAAGGCAATTCTTGCCGGGGCGGCAGAAATGGCGGGGCCGGCGGGGAACCTGTGGGAGCAGCCCCGATTTATCAAAGCATTGATTTCATTATATAAAATAGCGGCGTGGACGATTGGCCCGCTCCTTGCTGACCTCCTTGTCCGAAGATGTTTTCAAGGGGTTGCCTGTGGTCGGTGTCACGTCAGACGTAGCGGCAAGCGCGCAGGTCGCCAGCGCACAGCAAAAGCCTGCCCGTTCCCAAAACTCCAAGGACACGACCCCGAGCTCCTCCTTCGGTTCGCTGGTCGACAGCAACACCCAGGCCATCAGCAATAGCGCCTCGTCCGCGAGCCAGGACAACACGCCGCGGCGGACCGATTCATCATCATCATCGTCGCCGTCCTCCTCGTCCGACCGGAGCACGCGCGACTCGTCCTCGACCGACCCCTCCTCGCAGAGCCAGGCGGGCGACGGCACGGATTCCTCGACGACGGCCGCGAGCGACACGACGGCCGATCCGACCAAGGCGACGGCTAAGACCAAGGACAAGAGCGACGCCTCCGGCACCAAGGCCAGCGACAAGTCGCAGGATTCCAAGGACAGCAAGAGCGACAAGACCGACGGCACCGCCGATGGCCTCGCCGCCGCGGTCGATGCCGCTGCCGCAGCCCAAGCGGCTGCAACGCCGGCGACTGCAGTCGATCCGACCGCTGTCCCCGTTGTCGCGCCGGTCGTGCCGGTCGATCCGAATGCGGCGGCCAACCAGGCCGCCAACACCGCCTCCTCACCGCTGACGATTGCCGCGGCCGGCATCGCCGCCAGCGCCTCGACCGCGGCGCAGATCGCCGGCGCCAAGACGGATGCCACCGGCAAGACTGCCAAGACCGACGCCAAGACCACCGACGCCAAGACCACCGACGCCAAGGCTGCGCTCGGCGATGCGGCTGGCGATGCGACCGACGCCGCCGCAACCGAGACAAAAGCCAACGCCGCGCAGCTCACGGCCGTCGACCAGGGCACGCCGAAGACCTCGTTCAAGGCGGCTGTAACCGCGCAAGGCGAGAGCGACGTCTCCAACATCGGCCAGGACACCGGCAAGACCGCGCAGGCCGCCACCACCGCACAAAATCCCGCAACCGCGACGACGGCCAATGCCGCCGCGCATCCGCAAGCCGCAAAGCCGCAGGCTGACGCAACGGCTGTCGACGCCAAGGCCGATGCGGCCAATCGCACCGCTGATGCGACGCCGGCCGCGCCGACCACGCACGCGCATGCCGACACGCAAGCCGTTGCCGCTGCGACCGACGCCAGCGCGCAAGCCGCCTCCGCCGTGCAGGCGCCGCTGACCAACACGACATCGACGGCCACCGCGTCCACCGCGACGCTGACCGCGACCGCGGCGACCTCGACGGCGGTGCCGATCAACGGCATTCCGGTCGAGATCGCGGCCGCCGCGCGCTCCGGCAAGACGCGCTTCGACATCAGCCTCGATCCGGTCGACTTGGGGCGCATCGACGTCCGCATCAATGTCGACCGCAACGGCCAGGTCACTTCGCATCTCACCGTCGAGAAGCCGGAGACGCTGCAGATGCTGCGGCAGGACGCGCCGCAATTGCAGCGCGCGCTCGACGATGCCGGCCTCAAGACCGGCAGCAACGGGCTCTCTTTCAGCCTGCGCGACCAGAATTCGTCGGGGCAGAACTCCGGCCAGAACAACGACAACAGCGGCAATTCCCGCCGGCTGATCATCAGCGAAGACGATCAGTCAGTAGCGGCGCCCGTCAGCCGCAGCTATGGCCGCATGCTCGGATCGAGCAGCGGCGTCGACATCAGAGTGTGAGGAGTAATTCGACATGACCACCACGAATTCCGCCACCGCGCCTGCCGTCGTCTCCGGCACCACGCAGACCTCGTCGTCGTCCTCGTCGAGCTCGAGCCTGGGCTCGTCCACGGGCGCGACGCTTGCCGGCAACTTCCAGACCTTTTTGACGCTGCTGACCACGCAGCTGAAGAACCAGAACCCGCTCGATCCGCTCGACACCAACCAGTTCACCCAGCAACTGGTGCAGTTCGCCGGCGTCGAGCAGCAGCTCAAGACCAACGACTCGCTGTCGCAGCTCGTCACGCTGCAGCAGACCACGCAGGCGACCCAGGCGCTGGGCTTCGTCGGCAAGACCGCCGTGGTCGACGGCACCACCGCGACCATGAAGAGTTCGTCGGCGACCTGGCATCTCAACGTGCCGACCAATGCGACCGTCGATATTTCGATCGCCAATTCCAGCGGCCAGACCGTGTTCACCGGCAAATATACCGCCGGTGCCGCCAGCGACGTTCCCTTCACCTGGAACGGCCAGGGCAATGACGGCACGCAATGGCCTGACGGCAAATACACGATCACGGCGACCGGCAAGGACGTCGCGAACAACAATGTCGGCATCGCCGCGCAGGTGCAGGGCACGGTGTCGTCCGTCGACCTGACCCAGTCGCCGCCGCTGCTTACCATCGACGGCCAGAGCTACACGCTGAGCCAGGTGAAGAGCATCGTCGCGACCAGCAGCAATTAAGGCGCGCGAGGTGCGCCACCTCTCCCTTTGAAAGAGGTGGATCCGAGTTCCGGGCTCGCGCTAGCCCGTCAAAGTCATTCGGCGTTAGTAAAGTACTTACGAACACCCCCCTCGGCCCGCTGAAATTGCGTTTTCAGCCCCCGGGCCGACCGCGTTCCCGCAAGTTTCAACGAGAATTGTATTGAAGCCTTAGGCTTAGCGGATTTTTAAGCCGGCATGCGTAGGGTCGTGAAGTGAGTTCAGTGGTTGAGAGTTTGTGAGTACGCCATGACAGAACCCCATCGCCCGAGGGTAAAATACGTCATCGGGCCGGACGGCAGTCCGCTGACGATTGCAGATCTGCCCGCACCCGGCACGAAACGCTGGGTCATCCGCCGCAAGGCCGAAGTCGTCGCTGCCGTTCGTGGCGGACTTCTCTCGCTCGAGGAGGCCTGCAGCCGGTACACCCTGACGGTTGACGAATTCCTCTCCTGGCAGTTTTCCATCGACCAGCACGGTCTGGCGGGCCTTCGCACCACCCGCATCCAGCAATATCGCCAGTAAGCGATCCGGAAATCTGCTGCTTTTGACGAAAATCGGCCCCGCACTGCGAGGCCGATTTTTTTCATGTTTGCTTTTGGCACTACTTTTGTCCCAGCTCTTAATCTTCGTTAACCATATCGAAACCATCACCTAGGCAATAATTGCCCACTCGGCCGCTCTTGGAATGCGGGTCGAAGCTTCGGGGCGGTTGCTTGCAAGGTCTTGCGGACTTTTTAAAAGGTATCGGCGCCGCTCGCTTCGGGGCGATGATCGCGGTCACCGCCGCGCTCGTCGGCTTCTTTGCCTTCGTCATCATGCGCGTCACCACGCCGCAGATGACGACGCTGTTCACCGACCTGTCGGTCGAGGATTCCTCCGGCATTATCAAAGACCTGGAACGCCAGGGCATCCAGTTCGAGCTGCGCAATGAAGGCAGCATCATCATGGTGCCCAAAGACAAGGTCACCCGTCTGCGGATGAAGCTCGCCGAGGGCGGCCTGCCCAAGGGCGGCGGCATCGGCTATGAAGTCTTCGACAAGTCGGACGCGCTCGGCACCACCTCTTTCGTCCAGAATATCAATCACTTGCGTGCGCTGGAGGGCGAGCTCGCCCGCACCATCCGCGCCATCGACCGGATCCAGGCCGCCCGCGTCCATCTGGTGCTGCCGGAGCGTCCGCTGTTCTCGCGCGAGGCGCCGGAGCCATCGGCCTCGATCGTGGTCCGGGTCCGCGGCTCGCTCGAAGCCCAGCAGATCCGCGCCATCCGCCACCTCGTCGCCTCCGCTGTCAACGGGTTGAAGCCGCAGCGGGTCTCGATCGTCGACGAAGCCGGCCAGCTGCTCGCCGACGGTGCCGCGACCGATCCGGAGCAGGCGCTCGGCGACGAGCGCCGCACCACCTTCGAGAAGCGGATGCGCAAGCAGGTCGAGGACATCGTCTCCTCCGTGGTCGGCTCGGGCCGCGCCCGCGTCCAGCTCTCCGCCGATTTCGACTTCAACAAGGTCACCCAGACCTCGGACAAGTTCGATCCCGAAGGCCGCGTGCTGCGCTCGACCCAGACCCGCGAAGAGCAGAGCATGACCGCCGACAATAACGGCCAGGTCACGGTCAACAACGAGCTCCCCGGCCAGCAGCAGAACAGCGGCCCGGCGGCGAAGGACCAGAGCAAGAAGACCGAAGAGACCAACAATTACGAGATCTCCCGCACCACCAAGACCGAAGTGACCGAGGCCGGCCGGGTCAACCGCATCTCGGTCGCGGTGCTGGTCGACGGCATCTACACCAAGAACGACAAGGGCGAGCTCGCCTACACCGACCGCACCAAGGAGCAACTCGACCGCATCGCCACCCTGGTGCGCTCGGCGATCGGCTTCGACCAGAAGCGCGGCGACCAGGTCGAGGTCGTCAATCTGCGCTTTGCCGACGCCCCCTCCACCGCCCCGATCGCCGAGCCAAGCGGCTTCCTGGGCGCGCTGCAGTTCACCAAGGACGACGTCATGTACTTCGTCGAGCTCGGCGTGATGATGCTGCTCGGCCTGGTCGTGATGTTCATGGTGATCCGCCCGCTGGTGAAGCGCATCCTCGCCTCCGACGAAGTCGCCGCCGCCATCTCCGGCGTGCTCTCCGGCCCCTCCGCCTCGGAGGAAGCCGCGCCGGCCGCCGGCCAGGCGCTGCTGCCGAGCGGCGCCGCCAGCGCAATCGACGTCGCCACCATCCAGGGCCAGGTCCACGCCCAGTCCGTTCATCGCGTCGGCGAGCTCGCCGAGCGCAACCCCAACGAAACCGTCGCCATCATTCGTCAATGGCTGACCGAACCCGCGAAATAATCGAGAAGTGAACTGACATGGCCGCCAGCTTGCAGAACGCCAACTCCAACGACATCACCAGCGTGATCTCCACGCTCGGTCAGCGTGCCGGCACCCGCGCAGCGGCCGGCGCCAAGGCCGAAGCGGTGGCGGGGCCGAAGCGCGCCGCGATCCTGATGCTGGCGCTCGGCGAGCAATATGGCGGCAAGATCTGGTCGCTGCTCGACGACGACGAGGTGCGTCAGCTGTCGCTGGAAATGTCGACGCTCGGCACCGTCGAGGTCGACACGGTGGAGGACATGCTGCTCGAATTCGTCTCGCGCATGTCGGCTTCCGGCGCGCTGATGGGCAATTTCGACGCCACCGAGCGCCTGCTCCAGCAATATCTGGCGCCCGAGCGCGTCAACGGCATCATGGACGAGATCCGCGGACCTGCCGGCCGCAACATGTGGGAGAAGCTGTCCAACGTGCAGGAAGAGGTTCTCGCCAACTACCTCAAGAACGAATATCCGCAGACCATCGCGGTGGTGCTGTCGAAGCTCAAGCCTGAGCATGCCGCGCGCGTGCTCGGCATCTTCCCCGAGGACCTCGCGCTCGATGTCGTCAATCGCATGCTGAAGATGGAGGCGGTGCAGAAGGAGGTGATCGAGAGCGTGGAGAAGACGCTGCGCACCGAGTTCATGTCCAATCTGTCGCAGACCCGCCGCCGCGACGCCCACGAGGTGATGGCGGAAATCTTCAACAATTTCGACCGCCAGACCGAAACCCGCTTCATCACCTCGCTGGAAGAGGACAACCGCGAGTCCGCCGAGCGGATCAAGGCGCTGATGTTCACCTTCGACGACCTCGTGAAGCTCGATTCCGGCTCGGCCCAGACGCTGATGCGCAACGTCGACAAGGACAAGCTCGGCGTGGCGCTGAAGAGCGCCAACGAGGACGTCCGCAACTTCTTCTTCGGCAACATGTCCTCGCGCGCGGCCAAGATGCTGCAGGACGACATGGCCGCGATGGGCCCGGTGCGCTTGCGCGACGTCGACGAGGCCCAGGCTCTGCTGGTCAATCTCGCAAAGGACCTCGCCGCTAAGGGCGAGATCATGCTGACCAAGAACCGCGCTGACGACGAACTGGTGTATTGATGGGCGCTCCGGCCAAATTCCTGTTCGATACCGACTTCGCCGCGCCCGACCGGACGCGCGAGAAGGCCGCGACCGCGGCCGAGATCGCGCAGAAGGTCGCGGAAGCCGAAGCGCGCGCCTATCAGGACGGCTTTGCCGCGGGCCAGCGCGAGGCCAAGGCCGAGAGCGACCGCCGCGTCGCGCTCGCCATGGAAGAGATCAATATCGCGATCCGGGGCATCGCCTCCGGCATCGGCAATATCGAGAGCAAGATGGAGACCGAGGCGGTCGACGTTGCGGTCGCGGTCGCACGCAAGCTCTGCGCCGACCTGGTCGCGGCCGAGCCGCTCGGCGAGATCATGGCGCTGGTCAAGGATTGCTTCTCGCATCTGGTCGCGACGCCGCATCTCGTCGTCCGCATCAACGACGCGCTCTACGACAGCGCGCGCGAAAAGATCGAGCGGCTCGCCAAGCAGAGCGGCTTCGAAGGACGGCTGGTGATCCTGGCCGAGCCCGAAATTGCCACCGGCGACTGCCGGATCGAATGGGCCGATGGCGGCGTCGTGCTGGAGCGCAGTGCCATCGCGGCCAAGATCGACGACATGGTCGGACGCTATATCGCGTCTCGCAGGGGGAACTAAGCCATGAGCGACAACGACGGACAGGTCCCGCTGCCCGACCTCAACGGCCCATTGCCGCCGACCGGCACCGATGTGAGCTACAACGAGGACGAATATGCCTCGCGCGTCGCCGCCGACCTCGAGGCCGTCTTCGACGTGCCGGTGCAGGTCTCGGCCGTGCTCGGCCGCTCCAAGATGGACGTCGGCGAGCTGTTGAAGCTCGGGCCCGGCACCGTGCTGGAGCTCGACCGCCGCGTCGGCGAGGCCATCGACATTTACGTCAACAACAAGCTCGTCGCCCGCGGCGAGGTGGTGCTGGTCGAGGACAAGCTCGGCGTGACCATGACGGAAATCATCAGGACGGAACGCGGCTAGGCTTTTTTGAGCATGATCTTGTCGGAAAACCGCTTCGCACTTTTCGAGATCATGCGCACAGGAATAAAGCGCGGCAGCGCGAACAGACGGACAGGAGACTGACATGCGGCTTCTCATCGTTGGCACATTGAAGGGCCAGCTCACCACCGCCACCAAGATCGCGATGGAAAACGGCGCCACCGTGACCCATGCCGAGGATCACGAGCAGGCGATGCGCGTGCTGCGCGGCGGCAAGGGCGCCGACCTCCTGCTCGTCGACGTCGCCCTCGACATCCGCGACCTCGTGATGCGGCTCGAGGCCGAGCACATCCACGCCCCGATCGTCGCCTGCGGCATCACCAACGACGCCCGCGCCGCGGTCGCCGCGATCCATGCCGGCGCCAAGGAATACATCCCGCTGCCGCCGGATCCGGAGCTGATCGCCGCCGTGCTGGCCGCCGTCGCCAACGATTCCCGCGAGCTGATCTACCGCGACGAGGCGATGGCGAAGGTCGTCAAGCTCGCCCAGCAGATCGCAGGCTCCGACGCCTCGGTGATGATCACCGGCGAATCCGGCACCGGCAAGGAAGTGCTGGCGCGCTACGTCCACACCCGCTCGGCCCGCGCCAAACGTCCGTTCATCTCGATCAACTGCGCCGCGATCCCCGAGCATCTGCTGGAGTCCGAGCTGTTCGGCCACGAGAAGGGCGCCTTCACCGGCGCGATCGCCCGCCGCATCGGCAAGTTCGAGGAAGCGACCGGCGGCACGCTGCTGCTGGACGAAATCTCCGAGATGGACGTCCGCCTGCAATCGAAACTGCTCCGCGCCATCCAGGAGCGCGTCATCGACCGCGTCGGCGGCACCAAGCCGGTGCCGGTCGACATCCGCATCATCGCGACCTCGAACCGCAACCTGGCGGAAGCCGTGCGCGAAGGCACGTTCCGCGAGGATCTGCTGTTCCGCCTCAACGTCGTGAACCTGAAGATTCCGCCGCTGCGCGAGCGTCCCGCCGACATTCTCGAACTCGCCCAGCACTTCGTGAAGAAATATGCCGAGGCCAACGGCGTGCCGATGCGGCCGATCTCGACTGAAGCCCGCCGCGTGCTCTCCACCAACCGCTGGCAGGGCAACGTCCGCGAGCTCGAAAACACCATGCACCGCTCGGTGCTGATGGCGCAGGGCGACGAGATCGGGCCCGATGCAATCCTGACGCCGGACGGCGACCGCCTCGACCTCGCCAAAACGGCACCAGCCGTGGCGCACGCCACGATGGCCGCCGAGCAGGTGACGCGGGCCCTCGTCGGCCGCACCGTCGCCGACGTCGAACGCGACCTGATCCTGGAGACGCTCAAGCACTGCCTCGGCAACCGGACCCATGCCGCCAACATCCTGGGCATCTCGATCCGCACGCTGCGCAACAAGCTCAACGAATACGCCGACGGCGGCATCCCGATCACGCCGGCCGGCACGCCGGGTGAATATCCGCGGATGCCGATGGTGGGGGCGTAAGCGGCCCCACGCTTGTTGAAAGAATGCCCGGGCTGGTCCCGGGCATTTTCTTTCGGGATTGCTTCGCTTCGCTCGCAATGACGGGCCTCAACAGCATCCTTCGCATAACCGGGCCGCGCCACGTGACTAGGCCATCGCGAGGCCAGGCCCTATAAGCCGCATGAGGCCCACGCGAGGAACCACATGTCTGAAGCTCAAATCACGGATTGGCTGGCGTCGCAGCGGCAGGCGATGATCGATCTGTTGCGCGACGTCGTGAACATCGATTCCGGGTCCTATGACAAGGAGGGCGTCGATGCGGTCGGTGCGCGGTTCGAGCAGCACTTTGCCGAGCACGGCATTCCCTCGCGCCGGGAGAGCCACGGCACGTTTGGCGACGCGCTCCACGCCGAAGTGGCAAAGCCCGGCAGCAACGAGAAGCCGGTGCTGTTGATGGGGCATCGCGACACCGTGTTCGGCAAGGGCGAGGCCGGACGGCGCCCGTTCGCGATCAAGGACGGCCGCGCCTACGGACCCGGCGTCGCCGACATGAAGGCCGGTCTCGTCATGAACGTGTTCGTGGCCACCGCCTTCCACAAATTCGGCGGCTCACCGCATCCGATCAAGGTGCTGATCACCTCGGACGAGGAGATCGGCTCGCCATCGTCGCGGCCGGTGATCGAGCGCGAAGGACGCGCCGCGCGCGCGGTGTTCAACTCCGAGCCAGGCCGCCCTACGGGCAATGTCGTCACCAGCCGCAAGGGCGGCATCTTCATGCATATGGCCGTCACCGGCAAGGCGGCGCATTCCGGTGCCAATTTTGCCGCGGGCATCAGCGCGATCGGCGAGCTCGCGCACAAGATCATCCAGATCCACGCGCTGACCGACCTCACCAAGGGCATCACACTCAATGTCGGCCTCGTCTCAGGCGGCCAGTCGGTCAACACGACCGCTCCTTACGCCGAGGGACAGATCGACATGCGCTATGTCGATCCGAAGGACCGCGCCACCGTGATGGCCGAGATCGAGCGGATCATCGCGACGCCTTACGTGCCCGGCACCAGCGCGACGTTGACGATCAAGGGCGAGTTCGTGCCGGTGGTGCAGAGCGAGGCTTCCAAGGCCCTGTTCGAAAACTATCAGGCCGCGGCGAAACAGGCCGGCCTCGCCACGCTGCAAGGCGAGTTCTCCGGTGGCTGCGCCGATTCCGGCTTCACGGCGGCGGTCGGCACGCCGACGATCTGCGGCGTCGGACCGGTCGGCGGTCTCGCACATACGCCGGAGGAATATCTCGAGCTCGACAGCATCGTGCCGCGGGCGCAGACGCTGGCGCTGGCGATCTTGCGGGGGTGAAGGTGCCACGGTGACGGTCCCGTAGGGTGGGCGAAGCGAAGCGTGCCCACCACCAATCCTTTCGCCATGCCGAGGGATGGTGGGCACGGCGCGAGTGCGCCTTTGCCCACCCTACGAGACCTCTCAAGTTCTACGAATAACTCGGCGCGTCGGGCTTGCGGAAAATGTGGATGGGATCGCCCGGCACGAACGGCTGGCCACGGAACATCGCATAGGCATAGAGAGCGAGATACACGATCGCCAGCGCGCCGACGGCATAGAAGGCCCAGGTCCCGACGCGCTTCATCATCATCTCGCTCCGTTGCCTCCAGATACGGGAGGCTCAGGAACGGCTTCTAGAGCGATGAGGGAGAAAAGGCCAGCCTGCGCAGCTTGATGCCTGCGGCGATCAAGCGCCGCGCAAGCTGCGCGCGGGAACGCTGACTTCCGCGAGCCTTGCGGCGTCCTCGTCCTGGTCCACCGCTACATACTGGCCGTGCCAATAGGCGAGCGCAGCCGTCCGGAGCGAGTTCTTGATGTCCCTGACGCGGCCGATGACGATGCCGTGCGAGTGCCGCTCGACGATCTCCTCGACCTCGCAATCGACGGCGGACAACGCGCCGACCAGCAGCGGCACGCCGGAGACGGCCGTGACCCACTGGGCGCCGGCGAAACGATCGGCCCACTTCAGGCCACCCTTGCCGGCAAAGCGTTCGGCGACATCGAGCTGATCGGCTGCGAGAATGTTCACGCCGAAGGCACCGTGGCGGCGGATCAGCGGGAATGACGAGGCATCGCGGTTGATGCTGACGATCAGCGTCGGCGGATCGACCGACAGCGATGTTACTGATGTAACCGTCATGCCGGTGATGTCCCTGCCCCGACCGGCGGTGATGACGCTGACGCCGCCGGTGAGGTGGCGCATGGCGCCGCGGAAATCGGCGGACGAGACGGGAATTTCAGTCATGAGATCGCGCGGGACAACATTCATGGCATGCTCCCCGAAGCGGGGTTCCCTTCTATTTAGGTGCGATCGTCCGGCGATAAAAGATGGCTCAGGATCGAGCCTTCGAGGCCAGCAAGCTCGACCGAGCCACGCGCACGCGGCCGGGCGGTGTTAACCATGACATCGTGCGCGATCCGGCCCTCGTCGATCACCAGCACCCGGTCGGCGAGCGCGACCGCTTCGGAAACGTCGTGGGTCACCAGGATCGCGGTAAAGCCCTGGTCGCGCCAGACCCGCTCCAAGAGCCGCTGCATCGAGATCCGGGTCAGCGCATCGAGCGCGCCGAGGGGTTCATCGAAGGCCAGCACTCGCGGATGGGAGACCAGCGCGCGGGCCAGTGCGACGCGCTGCTTCTGGCCGCCCGACAGCACCGAGGGCCATTGGTCACGCTTGTCGACGAGCCCGACCTCGGTGAGCGCCTTCTCCGCACGCGACTGCGCGTCATCGGAGGCACGATCGCAGCCGAGACCGACCTCGACATTGGACAGCACCCGCGCCCAGGGCAACAGCCGCGGCTCCTGGAACATCACGCGGATATCTTCTGCCTGGACCTCGTCACCAAAACTGATGCTGCCGGCGTCGATCTTTTCCAGGCCGGCGATGAGGCGCAGCAGCGTGCTCTTGCCGCAGCCGCTCTTGCCGACGATCGCGACGAACTGGCCGGCCGGAATGTGCAGATCGATACCGCGCAGCACCTCGTTGTCGCCGAAGGATTTGCGCAGGCCCCGGATGTTGAGCGGCAGGCCACTCACATGCAGCGGCCGCTCCTCGCGCGCCACCCGGGCGTGAGATGCAAAATTGGCGCGGCTGGCGAGTTCGGTCTCGGGAAGGGACGTACGAAGCGCTGTCTGCATGTCACTCTCAACGTTTCTGGAAAGCGGGGTGCCAGGAGAGCGTCAGGCGCTCCAGCACGCGGGAGGCACTGTCGGCGAGCTTGCCGAGCAGCGCGTAGATCAGGATCGAGAGCACGACGACGTCGATCAGCATGAATTCGCGCGCCTGCATCGCCATGTAGCCGAGGCCCGACGACGCCGCGATGGTCTCGGCGACAATCAGTGTTAGCCACATGATTCCGAGCGCGAAGCGGATGCCGACGAAGATCGACGGCAGCGCGCCCGGGAAGATTACGCGGCGGAACAGTTCGCCGTCACGCATGCCGTAGATGCGGCCCATTTCGATCAGCTGCGGATCGACGGTACGGATGCCGTGCAACGTGTTCAGATAGATCGGGAAGAATACGCCGAGTGCCACCAGAAACAGTTTTGCACTCTCGTCGATGCCGAACCACAGAATGACCAGCGGGATCAGCGCCAGATGCGGCACGTTGCGCACCATCTGCAGCGTGGTGTCGGTGAGTTTTGCCGAGAGCTGCGACAGGCCGTTGGCAAGCCCGAAGGCGAAGCCGATGCTGCCGCCGATCAGGAAGCCGATCGAGGCGCGCCAGAACGACACCCAGATGTTGCGCCCGAGCTCGCCGGACAGCAGCAGCTTCCAGCCCGCCAGCGCGACATCGCTCGGCGCCGGCAGCACGCGCGCCGGGACGAAGCCGGTGATGCTCGCCACTTGCCAGATCGCGATGATGGCGAGCGGGACGATCCACTGGACCAGGCCGTCGACGCGCGGCAGGCGGAAATTGCGGGGGAGAGAGACGCTGTCGATGAGGCTCATGATTGCGACACCCGATGCTGCGGACGGTAGTCGCTGCCGACCGTCTCGCCGAAGGGACCGCCGTTGAAGTGCAGCTTGGTCACGTTGCTCGGCCGCTCCAGCGAGAGCAGCGGGAAGACCAATTCGGCGAAGCGATAGGCTTCCTCCAGATGCGGGTAGCCCGACATGATGAAGGTATCGATGCCGATGTCCTGATACTCCCTAGTACGCGCGGCGACGGTCTGTGCGTCGCCGACCAGCGCAGTGCCGGCACCGCCGCGCACCAGGCCGACACCGGCCCAGAGGTTCGGGGCGATCTCGAGCTTGTCGCGCTTGCCGCCATGGAGCTGCGCCATGCGCTGCTGGCCGACCGAATCCATGCGCTCGAAGTTCTTCTGCGCGGTGGCAATCGTGTCGTCGCTGACATGCCTGATCAGCTCGTTGGCGGCGCGCCAGGCTTCTTCGTTGGTTTCGCGGACGATCACGTGAAGCCGGATGCCGAAGGAGAGCTTTCGGCCACGCGCGGCGGCGATGTCCCTCACCCTCTCGACCTTCTCGGCGACCAGCGCCGGCGGCTCGCCCCAGGTGAGATATTTGTCGACGGCGTCAACCGCGACATCAATGCCCGCATCCGACGAGCCGCCGAAATAAAGCGGCGGCCGCGGCGACTGCACGGGGTGGAACAGCAGCTTGCCGTCCTCGACGTGGATGTGCTTGCCGTCGACATTGACGGTCTTGCCCGCCAGCAAATCGCTATAGACGTTGAGGAACTCGCGCGTGACCTCGTAGCGCTCGTCATGGCCGAGGAAGATGCCGTCGCCCTTGTTCTCGACGGGATCACCGCCGGTGACGACGTTGACGAGAAGCCGGCCGTTGGTGATGCGATCGAGCGTCGCGGTCATGCGCGCCGCCACGGTCGGCGATTGCAAGCCGGGACGGACCGCCACGAGATAGCGCAGCCGCTCCGTGAACGGCGCGACCGAGGAGGCGACGACCCAGGAATCCTCGCAACTCCGTCCCGTCGGCAACAGCACGCCGAAATAGCCGAGCTGATCGGCCGCCTGCGCGATCTGGCGCAGATAGTTGAAATTGACCTCGCGGCCGCCGATGCCGGTGCCGAGATAGCGGCCGTCGCCGTGGGTCGGCAGGAACCAGAGGATGTTGGCGTTGGACTGTTTGCTTGTGACCTTGCTCATGAACCTGGCCTCCGCGCCACGTCGGAAATCTTAATGGATTTGGGAATTAGGTTGAGCGCGAAGAACGCGTCGGCGACCTGCTGCTGATCGGCGATCACGGCATCGGTCAGCGGCTTGATGCCGTAGGCCTGCCGCTTCAGCGCCACCTCGACCACCGGGACGGACAGGCCAATCGCCGGCGCCAGCTGTTTGGCCACCGCGTGGATGTCGCCCTTGGCCCAGTCGTCGACCGAGCTCAGCTCGGCGAGCACGGCGTCGACGATCTCAGGATTGGCGTCGAGGAATTTCTTCGAGGAGAAATAGAACTGGTAGTTCGCGGCGATGTCGGCGCCGTCAGCGAGCGTGCGTGCACCGGTCGCCGCTTCGGCTGCGGCCTGGAACGGATCCCAGATCACCCAGGCATCGACCGCGCCGCGCTCGAAGGCGGCGCGCGCATCGGCCGGCGCCAGGAACACCGGTTCAATTTCCGAATATTTGACGCCCGCTTTCTCCAGCGCCTTGAGCAGGAGGTAGTGAACGTTGGAGCCCTTGTTGAGCGCGACCTTCTTGCCCTTGAGATCAGCAACCGATTTCAGCGGGCTGTCCTTCGGCACGAGGATTGCCTCGCCCTTCGGCGCCGGCGGCTCGTAGGCGACGTACTGGATCGGCGCGCCGGCGGCCTGCGCGAAGATCGGCGGGGCTTCGCCGGTGTTGCCGAAATCGATCGCGCCGACATTGAGCGCTTCGAGCAGCGGCGGACCGGACGGAAATTCGGTCCACACCACCTTGTAGCCGTTGGCGGCAAGCTTCGGCTCCAGCGTGCCCTTGCTCTTGAGCAGCACCAGCTTGCCGTATTTCTGGTAGCCGATGCGGACTACCTTGTCCTGACCGTAGGAGGTACCGACCGCGGCCGCGACGATGCCGATCGAGAGCACGATGGCCGCGATCAGACGCTGAATGATGCGCCTCATGTTCAGACCTTTTGAAATGGGGAGACTGGTTGGCACGATTCACGCTGCCGGGTTGCGCCAGACGATGTCGCGGATGACGATCGGCTTCGGAATCAGGCCAAGCTTGAAGAAGCGATCGGCGACGCCGCCCTGCTGGGTCGCGACGATGTCGTCGGTGACGGGGCCGATCACGAAATTCGCGCGATCGGCCGCCACGGTCTGGATGTCCAGCGGGACGCCGGTGATCGCGGCCAGCGAGCTGGCAACCTCGTCGCGGTGCTGTTCGGCCCATTTTCCGGTCGCGGTCGTTACGTCGACGATCTGTTGCAGGATCGCGCCGTGGTTCTTCGCGAAGTCGCGGTTGGCGATGTAGAAGGAGTTGGTCTTGGTGACCTCGCGCGCATTGATCAGGATGCGGCCATTCTGCCTGGTCTCGCCGATCGCGAAATAAGGATCCCAGATCGCCCAGGCCTCGATGCTGCCATTGGCAAAGGCGGGACCGGCATCCGGCGGCGTCAGATAGACCGGGGTGATGTCCGCGTAGGTCAGGCCCGCCTTCTCCAGCGTCTGCACCACGACGTTGTGGGCGCTGGAGCCCTTGGTGAAGCCGACGCGCTTGCCCTTCAAGTCAGCGATGGCGCGGATCGGCGAGTCCTTCGGCACCAGAATGCCCTGGCCGTTGGTGATGGGCTGGTCGGCGGCGTAGACGATCGCCGCGCCCGCGGCCTGGGCGAACACCGGCGGGGAATCGCCGACCGCACCGTAATCGACGCTGCCGACATTCATGGCCTCCATCATCGGGGGCCCCGAGGAGAATTCGACCCATCTCACGTCGATGCCTTGCGGAGCGAAATGTTTTTCCAGGGTCGCGCGCTGGCGCGTGATCACCAGCACGCCGGTCTTCTGGTAGCCGACACGAATTTCCTTCACCGCGCCTTGCGCATTTGCGCGCGATGCGAAGGCGGCCGCGGCCGCAGTTCCAACAGAGAGTTTGAGAAAGTCCCGACGTTGCATTCCACACTCCCGGCCGCGAGCGGGATCGTGTCCCAGGGAGTGGTGTAACTGGCGGTGGGACACCGCGTTCGCCGGCAAGGGCCGGACTGGTCAGCTGGCGATAGCCGGAAAGCTGACGGTTGGATCATCGCTCAACGGCGCGATGGTTTCCAGCGTCATGTAGCGGGCGCGCTGGACGGCCCATTCATCGTTCTGCTCGAGCAGGATCGCGCCGATGAGGCGGACGATGGCATCCTCGTTGGGGAAGATGCCGACCACCTCGGTGCGCCGCTTGATCTCGCCGTTGAGGCGCTCGATCGGGTTGGTCGAGTGCAGCTTGGTTCGATGCTGCGGCGGGAATGTCATGTAGGCCAGCACATCGGTCTCCGCTTCGTCGAGGAAGCCGGCCAGCTTGGGCAGCTTGGGGCGGAGTTGATCGGCGACCTTCCGCCATTGGGTTCGCGCGGCCTCGGCATCGTCCTGGGCGAACGCGGTGGCAATGAAGGCGGAGACGACGCGCCGCCCACTCTTGCCGGCATGCGCCAGCGCGTTGCGCATGAAGTGGACGCGGCAACGCTGCCAGGTGGCGTTGAGCACCTTGGCGACGGTGGCCTTGATGCCCTCGTGAGCGTCGGAGACGACCAGCTTGACGCCACGCAGGCCGCGGCGAGCAAGCTTGCGCAGGAATGCCGTCCAGAACGTCTCGGCTTCGGAGGGACCGATGTCCATGCCGAGCACTTCGCGGCGGCCGTCACTGTTGACGCCGACCGCGATAATCACCGCGACCGAGACGATGCGGCCATTTTGGCGCACCTTCACGTAGGTGGCGTCGATCCACAGATATGGCCAGTCGCCCTCGATCGGCCGGGCGAGGAAGGCCTTCACCTTGTCGTCGATCTCGCCGCACAGCCGGCTCACCTGGCTCTTCGAGATGCCGGTCATGCCCATGGCCTGCACGAGGTCGTCCACCGAGCGGGTCGAGACGCCCTGCACATAGGCTTCCTGCACCACGGCGGTCAGCGCCTTCTCGGCCATGCGGCGTGGCTCCAGGAAGCCCGGGAAGTAGGAGCCCTTGCGCAGCTTGGGAATACGCAGCTCAACTGCGCCGGCGCGGGTCTCCCAGATCCGGTCGCGGTAGCCGTTGCGCTGGGCCAGACGTTCGGGGTTCTTCTCGCCATAGCCCGCTCCGGTCTGGCCTTCGACTTCCAGCTCCATCAGCCGCTGGGCCGCAAAGCCGATCATCTCGCGCAACAGATCGGCATCAGGGGTCTTCTCCATGAGCGCGCGCAGGTTCATCATCTCGTCGGTCATCGGTGGTTCCTCGAATCAGGTTGGTGTCAGCAACCCGACCCTACCGACGAATCATCGATGACCACCGCAAAGCCGTCCGCCCGCTACGGCGCTATGTGGGGGCGCGCGTGCGGACGGCTTTGCTCTACCGAGCTACACCATCAGCTGGGACACGACCGCGAGCGGCCGTCATCATTCTCGTTCGGGAATGATGGTGCGGGTCAGCGGAGGTGTCGAGACGCGCGGAAAAATAGCGATGCGGACACTGCGCGCGTGGCGGAGTGCATGATTAATCTTTCAAGCAGTCGCACTCATGCAGAGGGATTTTTTCCGCACGCGAATGTGAGAGCTGCACAGATTTGGTCCAGCGCTCCCAGGCCCGGAACACAAATTTCGAAAACAACCCCATGCACAGTAGCCGGGGCGTGCAAAAACAACAACTTACGAATTATCCAAAATAAATTTGACACGTCGGGCAAAACACGAGCAGGATGGCATGATGGCGGCATTCGGAATCGACCGCCCGTGCCGGGCTATTGCAGCCATCTCACCGGCAAATTCTGCAAGCCCCGGAACGCCCAGCCGCCGATCCGCACCGGCTCGTTGTCGGCGATCTCGATGTGCCCGGCACGCGCGAACACCGTCGGCAGCGCGACGTCGGCAATCATGGCGCGCGAGGCCCAGGCGCCGGCGCAGAAATGCGGCCCCGCGCCAAAGGCGACGCTCTTCGAGGTGTCGCGCCGCACGTCGAACTGGTCGGCGCGCTCAAAATGCTTCTCGTCGCGGTTGGCGGAACCGAACATCAGGAACACGCGCTCGTCGGTCTCGAACGTGACGTCGCGGATCGACCATGGCTTGGCAATCCGCCGCGGCGACATGCCGATCGGCGAGATCCAGCGCGCGTATTCCTCGAAGGCCTGGAGCCACGACACCTCGCCCTTGCGCACGAGCTCGAGCTGATCGGGATGCGTCAACAACGCCCACACCGTGCCGGCGATCGCCTTGCGCGGCTCGTTCTGGCCGCCTGATATCGCGAGCTTGACATTGGCGCGCACGCTCTCCATCGGCATGCCCGCGGCGAGCAGCACGCCGAGAATGCTCTGATCGGGATTCTTCGTCATGACCGGCAGGATATCGTCGATCGCAGCATCGATGCCTGACGTCGCCACATGACAGCGCGCCTCCACCGCGGGGTCGCCGCCATAATTGGCGATGCCCTCGATCATGCCTTGCGACCACGCATCCATGTCGTCAAAGCCGATATTGGTGAGGCCGGTGATCGACTTCAGGCATTCGCCGGAGAACGGCAGCGCGAAGTCGCGCATGAAATCGATCCGGTTGCCGGGTTCGATCGCATCGAGAATGCGATCGGCGTGGGCCTGGAATAGCGCGGTCCAGTGCGCCTTCACCGTCTTCGGCGACACCGTCGGAAACATCGCGCGCCGCTCGACCTGATGTGCCTCGCCGTCCTTGCGCATCATGTTGTGGCCCATCAACCGGTTCATCAGACCGGCGGGCTGGTGCGAGGAGAACACATCGATCTGCTTCTCGGAGATCGAGATGTCATCGCGGCTGGCCAGCAATGTCGAGCCGAGCTGCGGCACGAAGGCGATCGGCGCCTCCTTCCGCAGCTTCGCAAGCATCGGATAGGGGTCGGCCCAGAACGCGGCGGGGTCAATATCGATGCGCGGCGCAGTGCTCAAGGCGGTCTCCCCAGGATTCTCGTGTGATCCAGGCCAGACTAGCGAACTCGGGTGCCGGCGTCTGTCCCAAGCGATAGGGACAGACATCAGGGCGCGTCTTCACAAGTTGGTGCGCGGTCGCGATAGCGAGGTCCTTATAGCCCCCAACGACAGACATCGACAAACGCATGAGCGAACGTTCGTTAAGGGCCCAGAAGCTGGCATTCAATGCTGCACGGTGATGCGAATTGGAATGAGATCAGCATTTCCTGAACACCGTGCGCAATCATGGGGGTAGGCCCATGATATGACAAGCTCGCGCTATCCTTTCGAGGTGTTCCGGCGTGTAAATTCTAGCAAGCTTGGGAACGAGTATGGAAATGCGCAGAGCCGGCCTCGCTTCCGTCAAGCGCGCGCCGATCATCCGGGCTTCCTCGACCCTTCCGGACATTGCATGGCATGCCGCCAGAATGAATTGTGCGTTTAGATAGTTGGGCCGGTGCAGAACGGCCGATTTCGCCCATGACGACCCTTCCTCGTATCGATCTGTCAAGAAATGCGCAAACGCTATTCCGGTCTGCATCAGAAAAAGAAACGGATCCATAGGGCTCAAACGCAGCCCGGAGTGAAACTGCTTCAGCGCCGCCTCTACATCGCCGCGGCGTATGTGTTCCCAGCCGATAGTATATCGTGCGACAGCCAGATTTGGGTTGAGTTCATACGCTTGGAAGACGAGGGTCACGCCATCGTCGATCTCGTACAGTACAGCGGCAATAGCCTGTCCGGCCCTCACGAGAACGGTTGGATCTTCCTTGTCGAGCTCAATTGCGCGCCTTGCCAACTGTCGGGTGTCGTTCCGTTCCTGATCCGCATCGATCGTCCAGCCGAAAACCTTCCGCTGCAGATAGCAATAAGCACCAAGCGCGTATGCGGCGGCCAAGCCGGGATCGACTTCGACAGCAAGCCGCGTCAGTCGGAGGGCTTCAATGTTTTGGTCGCGGGTGAATTGATAGAAGCTCGAGAGTGCACGAAGATAATAGTCGTAAGCCTGAAGATTTTCGGCTGGCTTACGTTTTGCACGCTCTATCTCGGCGCGCTCCAATTGAGGAAACAAGGCGCCGATCACGCTGCTCGTCACTTGATCCTGCAGATCGAAGATATCGTTGAGCTGGCTGTCGAAGCGGTCCGCCCAAAGATGGGCCCCCGTCGTGGCCTCGATCAACTGCCCCGAAATGCGAACTCGATCGCCGGATTTGCGCACACTGCCTTGGAGCACATACCGAACGCCTAGCTCGCGCCCGACCCGCCTGATGTCGATAGCCTTGCCCTTGTAGGTAAAAGTGGATTGTCGCGCGATGACGAACAGCGATTTGGACCGTGAAAGGCCGGTGATGATGTCCTCGACCATCCCGTCGGCGAAATACTCCTGCTCCGGATCTGAGCTCAGATTGGTGAAGGGGAGAACGGCAAGCGACGGTTTGTCGGGAAGTGCGAAGGCGGGCTGAGCCGTGTCCCTTTGGGGTTCGGTCACTGCTGCGGTCGGGGTTTCTTGCACCGCACCGATAAAGCGATAGCCCTTCCTCGGCAGCGTCTTGATCAACCGCTGTTTCTCTCCGGAATCGCCAATTGCGGACCGAGCGGCATTTAGCCGGGTCGTCAGCGCGACATCCGACACGCACCGCCCCTTCCAAATGGCTGTGATGAGTTCGTCCTTGCCAACTACGCGCTCGCGGTTGCGGATGAGATAGTCGAGCAGGTCAAAGGCCTGTGGCGTCAGGGCGACGATATTTGTGTCGCGATATAGCTCGCGACGGCCGGAATCTAGTTCGTAGTGTTCGAAGAGATAGCGCAAGACGCGAAATCCCTTTAGGGCGGTCGCCGGTCAGGCCGGGCAACACCTGGAAAGTTGGCAACACCTGAAAAGTTAAAGAATAAGCCGCCCGTAAGGAAAATGTAAGCAGCAGGTCAAGCGCGCTGGGCCGGATCTTGCGAGCTTGTCCGGGTGGAAACATACCCGAGGATGCTGCAATGAGCACGATTTTTCAGACAACGGACTTGGTCCAGAGGGCCATTTCGCAGCGACGCAATGTCAGCGCTTTCGAGAATTGTTGGACCGCTTTTCAAGAGTGGCGGAAATGGGAGCGACTGCGGCGCGATCTCTGCAGCCTTAGCGATCGGGAGCTCATGGATATCGGGATTGCATTTGGCGAGATCGACTACGTGGCCTCGAACCGAAATACCGACCCGCGAGGCATAAGATCGGTCGGATGACTCGTCCACTCCTTCGGAGGAAGATCACAGGCACCTTTGGCAAAAGATATCCGCCAGCGCCTCGAATACAACCGGCGCGCGTTCCACACGGGCAATCGTTCGTGCGCCTTCGATGGCGGCGACCAATGCGGCTGCGCTAGAGGATGCGCGCGCGGCAGCGAAACCGCACCCCCGGAGATGCTCTGCAACAATCTCGGTCAAATCAACAAATCCGCGCGCTACCCGTTTGGTCAGCTCGGCGTCCAGCACGGATAGCTCATTCGCCAGATTTTGCATGAGACATCCATACTGGAAGTCGTCGACAATCATCTCGGCCGCGATTGCCCCAAAAATCTGATGAAAAAAATTCGGAGCATCGCCTGTCGTATTCGCTGAGATATGCCGGAACACAGCAGCTCTGTTCGCAAGGTAAAGATCGATTGTTTCCTCCGCCAGCTGGGTCTTGCCGCGCGGAAAGTGAAAGTAGAACGATCCTTTGGGCGAGCCACTTTCTTCAATGATCTGGTTCAATCCAGTCGCAGCGTAGCCCTGGATGCGAAACAGTCGTTCGGCGGTGGCAATCGCGCGAGCGCGGGCGTCAGTTTTACGGGGCATGTCGGAAACGTAACACGCCTCGCTTGACAGGACTATGGCGATCGCCATACTATGGTGATCACCATAGTAAATGAGGCCCGCGACGGTGGCGGCGCCGGGGCGCGTCGCGAAAGGATCATTTTGACGAGCGCCAAATTGGTCACTCTATCTGGAGATTTGCTTTGTCCCTGTCCATGTACGACGCCACCGTTCCCGGCATGGTGCGCTCGCTGAAGAATCTCGACGCCATCCTCGACAAGGCAGTGGCCTACGCCGAGGGCAAGAAGGTGGACCCGACCGTCCTAGTGGGCAGCCGGTTGGCCTTCGACATGCTGCCCTTCTCGACCCAGATCCATCGCGCCACGGAAACAGCGAGGGGCGGCGCGGCGCGCCTGGCCCAGATGGACATCCCGAGCTTCCCCGACGAGGACAAGACCGTCGCGGAGCTGAAGGGCCGCCTCGCCAAGACCGTCGCCTTCCTGGAGAGCGTGCCGATGGAGAAGTTCGCGGGGGCCGAGGATCGCACCGTCACCCAGAAGCTCGGCGGCAACGACATGACCTTCCCCGCCAAGCAGTATCTGTTCGGCTTCATGATCCCGAATTTCTACTTCCACGTGACCACCGCCTACGCGATCCTCCGCCACAACGGGGTGGAGATCGGCAAGATAGACTTCCTCCGCGGCATCTGAGGCGAACTTCGCGGAGGGCGCCGCGACGGCGCCCTCTGCTATGGACCAATATCGAAAGTCGAGCTTCTCTGGATTTGCGGTGTCGCAGAAGTTATCTTGTGCAACTCACGAGGAATATTCCCTGCCTGCTGGTGAAGACGAAGGATGACCGACGACGACATAGAGATACGTCGCCTCGCACGGGAGGACGCAGTCCTCTATCGAGACATTCGACTGGAGGCTCTCCAAGCCAACCCGGAAGCGTTCGGTAGCACCTTCGAGGTTGAAGATGCTCAGCCGCTGAGTTTGTTCTCGGATCGGCTCGGCAGCTCTACAGTGCTCGGCGCGTTCCGCGACACGAGCTCGTCGGCATTGTCGGCTTTGCTGTCCAACAGGGCCAGAAACAAGCTCACAAAGGCGCGCTTTGGGGAATGTACGTTCGACCCGCCGCAAGGAATGCCAAGGTCGGTCGACGGTTGGTCGAAGCGGTATGCAATCACGCCCGTCAGCAGGTTGAGCTGATCCAGCTCAGCGTGGTGGCGGACAATGAACAGGCGCGGAGGCTTTACGCGAGATTGGGCTTCCTGGAGTACGGCGTGGAGAAGAACGCTCTGAAGCAAGCTGGCCGCTACTACGACTCGGTTCTTATGGCAAATGATCTCTCGCGGCACTGAATTATTACGGCTCGTGGCTCCCGGATCAGCCTAATGACGGTGCATGCAGGCGTGGACGTAATCCTTAAATGCCGGGTCTTTCTTAGCTTTGAAGAAACCCATCGCACGGGCCTCGTCGCGACACTCTTCCTTTTTCTCGACTATTTCCGGATGTCTCGCCGCCTTGCACTGAAAGCGGAAAGGTCCTGGCGGATATTGCCTGCAGTTTTGCGCTTCGGCAGCGATCACAAGGCTGCCAAGAAGTATCGAAGCGCCAACCAGTATTCTCATCATGAGGCACCCGAACTAACACTGATGTCTCGCGCGTTCACGGCGAGCATGATGCCGATCGTCGCGAACAAACGGTAGATCCTGGCGGCTACCATTAGGAGGTAGTCAAGCGGAGGCGCTTTCGGCGCACCCATGAACCGCCTCAACCGGTGACCAACGGTTCGGCTGCTGCTGTCACAAGCGAGAGGCGAGGTGAGCCAAGAGGGATGTCTGCATGAGGACGACTTCCAGATTGTCGTTCAGGAGTGGAAGCGTCTTTAGAACGCACCTCAACGTGGCGTGCCGCCATGTCGTTGATGGGCCAAAACTGGACATCAACAGGACAATGACAAAGTCATGGTCGCTTGTCGGCGGCCATAGCCCGATGCATTTTTTTCGCTTTGCGTTGATCGCGGCGCTTCAAACCCGATTCACCGTCCCGGCCATAAAGCCAAGAAACGATCCGGCTAAGAAAGAGGCACTAAGCATTATTAGATAGAGAACAAGCTTGTCTTGAACAAAATGAAGCACGATCCACCCCAGCAGCATGCAAATTAGCCCGCCGCCTGCCGGCCAAAGCGCACGCCGCCGAACTGCGAGCCGCTGGGCCGGGCCAAGCAGCTCAGAGTTCCGTGATAGATTCCGGGATCGGCGAAACGATGCCTCGAAACTCAAGGCTACCACGATCACACAGGCAGTGAGGAAGTAACCAGACATTATCCTTGGTGCCAACCGTTACCATCTTGAAGGACACCGGCGAGACAATAGCGTGGATTGATTGCCTCGACCTTAAGGAGATAGCGAACAAGCAGCCGTATCGGAGCACGACGACGCTGGTGGGCGGACCGCGTGTCCGCGTTGCTCTCGCAAGCAGGTATCGCGGACTTGGAGTCCTCCTTAGTTCAGGCGCGCGGCCCTCCGAGCAGCCGCAGCACGATCGCAAACAGCTCGTTCTGCGCGGAAATGCCGAGCCGCTCATAGGCGCGCTTGCGGTAGGTTAGGGTGGAATGAACGCTGATGCCGAGCGTTTGCGAGATCGCCTGCGAGCTGAGACCGAGCAGGATACGGCGGCAGACGTCCTGCTCGCGCGGCGTCAGCGCGGAGAGCGGCGCGCGCGTCGCAAACAGCGCGGCGAGGTTCTGGTCGGGCGTTGCAGTCGCGGCCTGCTGGAAATGACGTGCGACGCTGGCGCCAATCGCCGGCGCGATCGCCTGCAGCCGCGCACGCTCGGCGTCGCCAAAGCGGCCCTGCGCCGTGATGCGGTAGAAATTCACATAAAAGCAGGTGTCGTCGACCCAGATCGCGGTCGCGCATTTGTCGACGATATCCGAATCGCTGAAGAAGATTTTCCGGTAGCGTGCGCCATACATGCGCGGCGCGAACGACGGCAACACGATCGGCGCGCTGCCCTCGCCTTCGAACAGCGTATCGCGATTGGGATCGGATTCGTGGAATTGCCCGGCATAGGCCGCGCCGAGATCGCCGCCGGTCGGGATGTTGCCGACATCGAGCAGGCAACGCGCCGCGCCGGCGCGCGTGAGTGCAAACACCATGCAATGGCCGACGCCGGCCTGCCGGCGCAGCGTGTCGATGAGGATGTTTGGGAAGTCCGGACGGCCAATGGCGAGCACCGCGGGCGTGACGTCGCCGACCGCAGGATTTGAGGCCATCGCGTGGGGCCGCATGGGGATCCTCCGCCAAAGTTCTTTTGGCGGAAGATAGCAGCAGTGGGAGTTAGCTGGAAGTCGGCCGAACTGGCGTATGACGCTTCTGGGTCCCGGCTCTGCGCAGCAGCGCAGCGCTTCTTCAGCGGTGCGCTGCTGAGCCGGGGCCCACGCCGCTGCAGAAAGAACGGTCCCGCTCCCTACCCCGCTGCCGCCTTCGCCGGCGCGACGTTGATGGCGAGCTTGCCGTAGCGGTCGGTGAAGGCCTCGGTGTCGATCTCTTCCAGCTTGATCTCGCCGCTCATCACGCCCTGCTTCCACGCCGCCTGCGCCGGATCGTTCTGGAACTCCGGCATCACCTCGCGGCCGAACAGCTCGAGCGATTCGCAGATGTGCTCGTGGCTGTTCTTGCCGGCCTGGTTGAGCAGGATGACCTGGTCGATATACGACGACTGAAAGCGCTTCAGCTTCTTGCGGATCGTTTCCGGCGAGCCGATCAGGCCGCCGCGCAAGGCCGCCTCCTGCGCCTCCGGATTGTCGCGCTTCCATTTGTTGTACTCGTCCCACATGTTGACGGTGTAGGGCGCGGGACGCTGGCGGTTCTGCGCGGCGCCGTAGAAGCGCAGCGCGAACTGGAAGAAGGTGGCGCCGTCGGCGCGCGCACGCGCTTCCTCGTCCGTCCTGGCGCACATGAAGAACGACACCAGCGCCATGTTCGGATTGATCTCGTAGTCAGCCAATTTGTGCAGCCGCTTGGTCATGGCGTTGTAGTAAGCATGCGCTCGTCGCCGGCCACCCAGGGCCGCGGCAGTTGCAGCTCATAGAAGATGCCGAACTTCATGACGCGGTCTCTCCCAAGTTTTCTTGCCCGCTTATTTTTTGTTGCGGGCATCTTAATGCGCGAGGCGGCGCTGTCTACGCAGTCGCAATTCCGCCATGCGGGAGAACGCGCTTTTCGGCGCGGCGGCCATTCAGCACCGCGCCGATGAAGGTGAAGCGCACGAAGAGATGATAGCTCGCCAGCATCGGCGGAATCGCGACGACGAGAATGACGGCGAACTTGACCAGGGCGGGCCAGTCGAGCTGCGACAGCGCGACCTGCAGCACCGTCACAATCGGCAGATGGATCAGATAGAGCCAGTAGGAGGCATCTGCGAGATAGCGCCAGGCCGGGCTGAAGCCCGACATGAAGCGGAGCGCGAGTCCCATCACCGCGAAGGTCGCAATCCATATCGCCGGCGCGTAGAGGATGGCGGAGGCAAGCCGGAGCGCGGCGAAGCTGACCGGCAGCTTTGGCGCACCCGGCGCGGAGAACATGACGCCCGATAGCACGAAGCCGATCAGGATCAGGCCGACCGCGAGCAGGAGATGCGCAAGCCAGCGCCGCTCGAGGAGCCGCAACAGACCGATCTGCCGATGCAACAGCCAGCCGCCGCCGAAGGCGGTGCCAAAGCCGATCCAGGCTTGCGCGTTGGTCATGAGCGATTGATCCGGCGTCCTTACACCCATCACATTGATCCAGCGTTGGTCGAGACAGAAAGCGATGCCGATCGGGATCGCCAGAACCAGCGGCGCCAGCGGATTGCGCATGATCCGTGCGAAGGCACGGTCAATCACCGCTTGCCAGATGCCTGACTTGTCGAGCCGGACAAATGCGCCGCGCAGCAGCAGCATGGCGACATAGAGCTCGAGCAGCACATAGATGAACCAGAGATGGGTCAGGGGGAAATTCGGCAGCACCGGCGGCCAGCTGCGGGACCACCCGCCATTCGGGAAGTGAGACGCCCAGATCGCGATCAGGTACATGGACGCGAACAGGATTGGCCAACCGATCACGAGCGGCAGCCCAATTCGCTGCAGCCGGTCCCGGAGGAAACCCCTGACGCCCCGGTGATGAAAGCTCATGCGGGCGAAGAAACCCGCCATCAGGAAGAACGTCGTCATCCGGAAAACGTGGATGGCGAAGGTCAGCAGGCCCAGGAGCAGGCTTGGATGGGTGTCCTGGATGAACCAGATCCGGGGCGAGACAGGCACGAACGACATTGCCGCGTGCAGGACGATGCCGAGCAGCAGGGCACCTCCCCTGAGCGCATCGAGGGCGTGCAATCGTTCCGATACAGGTGCGGCGGTCGTCGCTTGGGACATGGATGAGCTCGTGATGGCTGGCGAGGGGTTTCTCGCCCGCCAATCTGCCCGATCGGCCAACGGCGCTCTCGCCCGATCCAAAAATCGGCTAGCCGATTTCTCGGCGCGGCTGGCTGATCTCGATATCGCGGTCGGTTTCCGGCCGGCTCAGCGCCTCGCGCCGGAATTCGGTCGGGGTGACGCCGGTCTCGGCCTTGAAGGCGCGGTTGAAAGGGCCGATCGACTGGAAGCCGGCATCCATGGCAATGGTCAGCACCGGCACCTCCCGTTGCGTCACGTCGGACAGCGCGAGCTTGGCATCCTCGATGCGGTAGCGGTTGAGGAACGCGTTGAAGTTCCGATAGCCCAGCCCTTCGTTGATGGCCTGACGCAGCCGGTGCTCGGGAACGTCGAGCCGCGCGGCGAGCGCGCCGATCGCGAGACCTTCCTGCCGGTAGGTTCGCTCCACGGTCATCAGATGGTCGAGACGCCGCAGCAGGACGGGATCGACTGCGACCTTCCCCGCTGCGGCGCGATCGGCCACAGGGACTGGCCTCCCCGCCTCGCCGGATGCGATCGCGGCCGTGGCGTCGTTGACGGTCACCGCCGGCGGACTGAGTACGCCAAGGGCCACGAGCATCGACACCACGAACAGGCTGAGCGCGGTCGGCAGACTGCCGGAGGCGCCGGGCGCCGCAACAGCAATATCGGCGAACGCCGCGACGGCGACGAGTCCGATGGTCACGACATTGATGGCGAGCACCGCCAACCGCAGCCGGCGCCGCCGCATCACCAGATCCACGCGCCAGGTCTTGACCGTCTGGAGCGCGGCGGCCAGCGCGAGCCCCAGGACGACCAATGACAGGACCTTGCCGCCGGACTTGGCCAAAGCGGGCCATTGCGGCCAACTGAGCGACACTGCAAATCCCCAGGCAACGATGGCCAGCCAGAGGGCGCCGTGCCAGCGCCGTAGCACAAAATCGTCATCGAACGCTGCACGCGCCCACAACCAGAATACGGCCGCGAGCGAGGACACAATCGGCATCGTCCACCACCAGGACGCTTTGGGAAAGAACGGCGCGGTCACGATCGCATAGAACATGCCTCCGGCGCACATGGCGATGCCCAGCAAAGCGTTCTGATTGGTGACACGACGCTGCAGCGTCACGAGAGTGATCAGCAGGAACACGCCGCTCGCTGCCCCGCGAAAGCCGAGATCGATGGCCGCGAGTCCCATTCCGTTCACAATTTACAGTCTCCGTTCGAGAGATCAACTTTCGCATCGCCTTCGCGCGCGCACAATCTAAACTTGCGCTTGCGGGTGTTGGGCTGCTCTCGCAAGTCCGGGTACCGCTTGAACCATCAGAGCGAATGGTTAGTTTTGGGAGATGGCGAATCGCCTCGTTTCGCCCCTCCTCAAGACAGATATGACCAATTTCTCACCGCATCAGGATGCCGCCCTCAAGGCCGTCGGCGACTGGCTGAAGGCCAAACCCGGCCGCAACGGCACGCCGCCGATTTTCCGCCTGTTCGGCTTTGCCGGCACCGGCAAGACCACGCTGGCGCGGCACATCGCCGACGGCGTCGACGGCGAGGTGAAGTTTGCCGCCTTCACCGGCAAGGCAGCGCTGGTGATGCGCAACAAGGGTTGCGACGACGCCTCCACCATCCACTCGCTGATCTACCGCGCCCGCGAATCCGGCGAGGAGCAGCCGAGCTTCGAGCTGTGGGACGACGCGCCGGCGTCCAAGGCCAAGCTGATCGTGATCGACGAATGCTCGATGGTCGACGCCGAACTTGGCCGCGACCTGATGTCGTTCGATTGTCCGCTGCTGGTGCTCGGCGACCCCGCCCAGCTGCCGCCGATCCAGGGCGGCGGCTTCTTCACCAATACCGAGCCCGATGCGATGCTGACCGAAGTGCATCGCCAGGCCCAGGACGATCCGATCGTGCGGATGTCGATGGACGTCCGCGAGGGCCGCGAGCTCGACATCGGCCGCTACGGCGAGAGCGAGGTGGTGTCGCGGAAAGAGCTCGATCCCGATCGCGTCATGGCCGCCGACCAGGTTCTGGTCGGCCGCAACAACACGCGACGCGCGTACAACATGCGGGTGCGGCAGCGCCAGAACATCGAGGATGTCTTTCCGGTCGCCGGCGACAAGCTGGTCTGCCTGCGCAACAACCGCAAGAAGGGCCTGTTCAACGGCGGCCTCTGGCGCGTGAAGTCGCGCAACACCTCGCGGTCGAAATCGCGCATCCTCAGCATGCGGCTGTCGCCTGACGAGGATCTTGGCCACAAGGTGACGAAGGTCTCCGTGCGCGCCGATTGCTTCGAGGGCGGCGTCGAGGCGATCGCCTGGGAGCAGCGCAAGCCCTATGACGAGTTCGACTACGGCTACGTGCTGACCGTACACAAGTCGCAGGGCTCGCAATGGGACGACGTCGTGCTGTTCGACGAGAGCTTTGCGTTTCAGGAGAGCCGGGCGCGGTGGCTGTATACGGGCATCACGCGCGCGGCGAAGCGGTTGAGTATTGTGGTGTGATGTCGTCCCGGCGGAGGCCGGGACCCATACCGCGTGATCCATCCGCAAACGACGGTGTTAGTACCCGAGGAAGGCTCGATCACTCCGTGTCTTCGCCAAACTTCTCCCTGTGGTTATGGGTCCCGGCCTTCGCCGGGACGACACTGAATGTGTGGCGCCGCATTCCGCAAATCGCACCCCTCACTTCCCCGCCACAAAATAAAAATCTTCCCGTCCCGGCGGCGAGCCGTACGAAAACGGCTGCTGTACGTGCTTGGTGTTGGACCAGACGTCGTCGCGGACGATGTCGAACAGTTTCCGGATCTCGACCTTCGGCACCTTGATTTCGTTGGAGACGAATACGACGAATGCCAGGGGGGACGACGCGCAGCATGTCAGATCAAGTCGATCAGCGATTGCGCCGGTTCATCTCCCCCGGAGTTCCCCACCCCGCCAAGCCGGGCCACGGGATGCGGCTTTTTTCACGGACTCGTGTCTCTCTTCCCGTAACAGCAGCCCCCATTGCCCGTATCTCCTTTGTCTGAAACCGCCGGCAGGCTGTTCGCCCGCCTTCAACCGCCCTAAACTGTCAGGCCTTCCGAAAGAGGATCCGCCATGCGCCGCTCCGTCCTGTCCCTGCTCGCCGCCACCACCGCCTTGACGCTGGCCTTTGCCGCACCGACCCGGGCCGCGGAAGACGCCGTCGTGATCCCCGCCCCCGCAATGGACGCAGCACCCGCAAGCGGCATCCAGACCGCTGTGATCGCCGGCGGCTGCTTCTGGGGCGTGCAGGGCGTGTTCCAGCACACCGCCGGCGTCGTCAACGCCGTCTCCGGCTATGCCGGCGGCACCAAGGCGACCGCCGACTACCAGACTGTCTCGAGCGGCCGGACCGGCCACGCCGAGTCGGTCGAGATCAAGTTCGACCCGAAGAAGATCTCCTACGGCAAGATCCTCCAGATCTACTTCTCGGTGGCGCACGATCCGACCCAGCTCAATCGCCAGGGCCCGGACAGCGGCACGCAATATCGCTCGGCGATCTTCACCACCTCCGACGAGCAGAAGAAGGTCGCGGAGGCCTATATCGCCCAGCTCGACGGCGCCAAAGTGTTCAGCAAGCCGATCGTGACCAAGGTCGGCGCGCTCGAGGCGTTCTATCCGGCCGAGGGCTATCACCAGGACTATCTGACGCTGCACCCGAACCAGCCCTACATCGCCTATAACGACATCCCGAAGGTCGAGAACCTGAAAAAACTGTTCGCGGATAACTACATTGAAAAGCCGACGCTGGTGAGCGCCAGCAAGGCCACCAACTGATCGCGAGATCATCAGAACAACGGGAGACCCATGCCCGACACCAAGACGAAAACCACAGACGACAAGGTCATCAAGAGCGAAGAGCAGTGGCGCAGCGAATTGTCGCCGATGCAGTACGCGGTGCTGCGCGAGAAGGCGACCGAGCGTCCCTTCTCAGGCGAGTATGAGCACGACCACCGTGCCGGCACCTATGTCTGCGCAGGCTGCGGCAACGTGCTGTTCGAGTCCGACGCCAAGTTCGACTCCGGCTGCGGCTGGCCGAGCTTCACCGCGCCCGCGGTCGAGAGTCATATCGACGAGGAGCACGACACAACCCACGGCATGATCCGCACCGAGGTGCTCTGCTCCAAATGCAGCGGCCATCTCGGCCACGTCTTTCCGGACGGACCGGGACCAACCGGCCTGCGCTACTGCATCAACTCGGCGGCGCTGAAGCTCGAGCCGAAATAATATTGCGCGCCGCCGGGTTCCCTGATGGAACCCGGCGGCCCGATGTGCTTTTCTTGACTGGCGGTCCAGCCGTTGAGCGTCATCCCGGCGGCCGCCAGGGAGGACGGCATGTCACTCGGGACCATCCTGATCATCCTGGTGATCATCTATCTCCTGGGCGGCTGGTCCGGCCGGATCGGCGGCTATGGCTACGGCATGGGCCATTCCGGCATGGGGATCGGCGGCGTCGTTCTGGTGGTGTTGCTCGTCCTGCTGCTTCTTGGCAAACTGTAAACCATATAAGTCACTGTAATTGCTTAATTTTCCGCAGTTGCGGACCTGCCATGCGTGGATTCATCATCTCCCATCGCAGGGGTCGCATTTCTGTCAAAACGGCCTATATTAGAGGACGAAAATGCGATGTGCGGCGGGCCCACCCGATCGTGGCCCCCCGCCTTGCCAAACCCCACGCGCTTAAAGCCCCAGACAAGATCACGAGGTCTTTGACCATGCGTCCACTGCGTCCGTTCAACTTCAACACCTCCGCCGAGCTCTTCCCCGCCGCGATCCGCAAGAAGAAGCGCGCAGGCTTCACCTATCGTCGGTTCGGCACCGCGGCCGAAGCTGTGCAATTCGCGATGGAGCAGTTGCCGACGGATTCGCTGAACGGCGCGTATCTCCAGGTCGAGGAAGCCCGTTTCGATCAGAACGGCATTCGCTCGCTCTATGAGAGCGAGGCATTCCCGCTGCCGCGCCACCGCAAGCCGGAACCGGTCGCCGAGGCCGACGCCGACGCGGCATAAATTTTCTTAAAGCCTCCGATGTACGGAGAAAGCGCGATGGCCGAAAGGCTGTCGCGCTTTTTGCGTTTTTTAGTTCTCCCTCTCCCGCTTGCGGGAGTGGGCTGGGATGAGGGTGTCTCCTCGATCGAGAACCCCAAGAGGCGAAAGTCCTCACCCGGCGCCGACCTCTCCCGCAAGCGGGAGAGGTGCACCGAGCCTGACGCTCGCCCCCTCAATCAAGATTCTTCCAGCTTTACATCCGCGGCTGCTTGTCGAGCCAGCGGCGCAAGAGGCGCACGTTGCGCATGTTGGCGCGGAACATAACGTCGAAGGCGTCGCCGACGAACGGCACGATACCAACCACGCCGTCGACGGCGACATTGCCGAGCATCCGCGCGGTGATGTACCAGGGCGCACCCAAGGCACGGGCCTCGCGCACCAGCCACAGCGAGATCGCGGTGGTGATGATGTCGCCGATCACGGGGATCAGGCCGATCAATCCGTCAATGCCATAGCGGATCTTGGTGCCCGGCAGGATGAAGGCGACGTCGAGCAGCTTTGCGATCGCCTCGAGCCGCGCAATCCGCTGCTCGCGCGTGAGATTGGCGAACGGATTGCCTTGACCAAAGTCGAAGCGAAACTCTTGAAACCCATGCTCGATGCTTTCGGGACGGATCTCATGGCCGTCCTGGTCGATGATCGGCCCACGCGCCTCGCGGCCGGAAAAATCGGCGCGCGATCGCGTCCCTGAACGGGACCTGCGTGGCGTGAGAATGTCGTCGTCGGGCATGGTCATGGCCATTGGGAACGCGCGAGCGCAACAGAGGTTGCTGCGCCGCGTCGGAAGGTCGCGCGCTCAGCTCGCCGCCGCCGCAGGCCGCGGCTCCTCGACATAGTGATGCACGAGCCAGGATGACAGCACCGCCGGCACGAAGCCGACCAGGCCGTACAGGATGAACTGCACCGTGCCCGAATCCGACCCGCGCGAGCCGTAGGTCAGCGACGCCAGAATAAAGGCGAACAGGCCGACCAGCAGCATCCGCAGCACCGGCCCGACCCGCCTGACATGCATCAGGATGTCGTCGACCGCGCCGATCATCAGCGACGGCAGGAAGCCGAACAGATAGCTGTATTGCAGCGTCTTGAAGAACACGACGAAGAGCTTGCCGACCTCGCTGAGGCTGGTCTGGGTCCAATAGCCGGACTGGTAGGTCGTCGTCAGCAGCAGCAGGAAGCCGCCCACGAACGGACCAACGAGCGCAAACACCAGATAGCGTTTCATCAAGAACTCCTCAAACCCGAGGGCATTTATAGCAGCGAGCCGGGAACCTTGGATAGCGCCGTTGCGGGCTGCTTAGGGGAACAAGTGGCAAGGCGACGGGTTCAGACTGGAGCTGAAATTCACCGGTCAGATCTGGAGCCGCCCGATGTCTCGTAAACTGTTGTTGCTGGCGACGATCACGCTGACGGCCCTCGGCGGCCTGTCGAACGCACCTGCCTTCGCGCAAGGCCATATGGGCACACCGCAGGAACAGAATGCCTGCTCACGCGATGCCTCGCGGCTGTGTCGCAAGGACCTCGGCAATGACGATGCGGTGCAAAGTTGCCTGCAAGCCAATCGGGCGAAGCTGTCGAAGTCGTGCAGCAAGGTGTTCGCGAGCCACGGCAGGTGAGATCGGCAGGTAAGATCGACTTCGCATTTTGCGTGACGGACGCGCAACAATTGCGAATTCCTTTGCGTCGCCCATTGAAGCTTCGCGACAATCGCGCATACTCGAATCGGGCGGCGCAGCACTTTTCGATTCGAGCATCAAGAGATCGAGCGACCACATGCGGGATTAAGTTCCCGGCGTGAAGGCTGTGACATGCGGCACATCAAGCCGTGTGCGGCGCCCCAAAACCAAGTGGTTCAATCCACGGAACTCGGGGACGCATTCTTCATGACACGCACCATCGCTTCACTGTTCAAAACCACCGCTTCGCTGTTGGCCTTCGCCACCACCGCAATCGTCATCCAGACATCACCCGGCCTCGCCTTTTCGTCCGAAGCGCAGCAGATGTGCGCGGGCGACGCGATGCGGCTGTGCTCCAGTGAAATCCCGGACATCCCGCGCATCAGGGCCTGCATGGTGCACAAAAAGGCGCAGGTCAGCCCCGGCTGCCGCGCCGTGATGGACCGCGAGCATGCAGCCGCCGCCGCAAGCCGCAAGCGGGAAGCGGCGGCGCAGTAGACTGCTCGCTCAATCTCGGTTGGACCGGGCAGCGAGAGGGCTTGCTTCACCTCTCCCCGCTGGGAAGAGGTGAAGCGCCTAGTCGCCCCACTGCGCGAAGGCGTCGTTGAAGGTGCGCTCGCCGGGGGCGCCCTTCTCGATGGCGATGATGGCGCGGCGCTGGTTGGCGTAGACCAGCGGCACGTCGAACCACGAGCGCTCCTTCAGGAGCTGGACGTTGCGGCTGCGGTCGGCGTCGACATTGGAGAGGCCGACCAGGAAGAAGCCGTCGGTAACCTTGACCGCGAGGCCCGCAAGCGGCGTGCCGCGCGCCTGCTCGTTCGACTTCATCAGGATGCCCGGCACGTTGGAGACGCTGCCGCCCGGAAAGTCCGGCGGCAGGATGAAGGTCAGCTCGGCCGTGTGGCTCGCCGGCAGCGACGAGTCGGTGTTGCGGCGGAACGACATCGTCATCTTGAACTTGCGGTCGGGGATCTCGATGTCGGCGCGCACGGCGATGTCGGCCTTCTGGTTGCCCGACGCCTTGATCGGCTCGAGCCGCCACACCACTGAGCCGACATATTGCTTGCCCTTTGGGTCGGACGGATCCTCGTCATAGAGCACGACCTTCTGCGCCACCGGCGCGACCGGCTGGTCGCTGGCCGAAGGCTGGCCGACGCGATCCGGAATCTTCGGCTTGCTCTGCGGCTGCGAGGCATCCTTCGGCGCCTCCACCACCTGGGTGGGTGAGGACTTGAACAAACTGGTCGCGGTCTGGACCAGCTGTTTGCCCCAGAGGATGCCGGCGCCAACCAGGATCAGCACGATGCCGATGGCGATCGCGCTCTTGAACGGGAAGATGGAGCCGGCGCGCCTGGGCTTCTTGACGCCGCGGTCGGGCGCAATGCGCGGACGCGACGACGACGGCTGCGGCGCGTAGCGCTCGGCCTCCTCCATCGACTCGTCATAGGAATAGGGCGCGTCGGGTTCGGCGGCGCGGTTTTCCAGGCTCGGCTCGAGCCGGTCGAATTCCGGCGAGGGCGACGGCACGTTGGCGTAGGTGCGGCGCGCGGCGCGATTGGCCTGCGCGGCAGCGCCACCGAGATCATTGACGTCGGCGGTGATGTCGCGGAAGCCGCGCACGCCCGGCGCCGGCGGCAATGGCGGCGGCGGTCCGCCCTCCTGCGGGCGACGCGGCGGAAAGCGCCCGGCCGGCGGCTCCGGCTGGCGCGGCGCATCGAAACGCGGCGCGCGCGGCGGCCGCGGAGCCTCGTTCTGGTCGTCGCCGCCGAGCGGCGGGCGATCGTTGCGCGGCGGCGGCGCCGCGGGACGGGCCCGCGGCGGCGCGGCCGACTGAGGCGACGCGGGCGGGGTGTTGTCGGCCGCACGGGCGCTGGCCCGGCGGAACGCATCGCCGCTGCCGCTCCCGCTACGGGCGCCACCAGCGGGGCGCGAGGCCTCGCGGGCACGCTGGGCGGCTTCCGATTCGACCTTGCGGACGGCCTCTTCCAGCGACAGCCGTTCGCGGGTGATCTCGGATTCGGAGAGCGGCGGCTGTACGCTGCGCAGCTGCGCGATCAGGGCCGTGCGCGCCCGCTCATAAAGCGCGCGCCGGCTTTCGCCGGGAGCGTTGGGGTCCAGGGCGGTAATAGCGCGGGCGATCAGCGGATAGTAATCAGCCATTTCTACTCAATTATACGCGCGTCCCGGTAAGATATCGTTAAGCCTCAAACGGATTTTGCACCAGGATAGTATCCTCGCGTTCGGGGCTGGTGGAAAGCAGCGCGACCGGACACCCCACCAATTCCTCGATCCGGCGGACATATTTGATGGCCTGGGCCGGCAGGTCGGCCCAGGACCGCGCGCCGGCGGTCGGCTCCTTCCAGCCCTCGATGGTCTCCCAGATCGGCTCGACCCGGGCCTGCGCGCCCTCGCCGGCCGGGAAATGATCGATCTCCTTGCCGTCGAGCTTGTAACCGACGCAGACCTCGATGGAATCGAAGCCGTCGAGAATGTCGAGCTTGGTCAGCGCCAGGCCGGTGATGCCGCAGGTTCGCACGGTCTGGCGGACCAGCACGGCATCGAACCAGCCGCAGCGGCGCTTGCGTCCGGTATTGACCCCGAACTCGCGGCCGCGACGGCCGATCTCCTCGCCGATCTCGTTGAGGAGCTCGGTCGGGAACGGCCCCTGTCCGACACGGGTCGTATAGGCCTTGCAGATGCCGAGCACGTAGCCGACCGCGTTCGGACCGAGACCCGTTCCGGTCGCCGCCTGCGCCGCCACGGTGTTGGACGAGGTCACGTAGGGATAGGTGCCGTGGTCGACGTCGAGCAGCGCGCCCTGCGCGCCTTCGAACAGGATGCGCTTGCCGGCACGCCGCTCGGTATCGAGCAGGCGCCACACGGTTTCCGCATAAGGCAGCAGCTGCGGCGCCAGCGCGCTCAGCTCCTTCAGGATATCGTTGCCGTCGAACTCCGGCAGGTTGAGGCCGCGACGCAAGGCGTTGTGGTGCGCAAGCAGCCGGTCGATCTTGTGCGGCAGCGTGTCGAGATCGGCGAGGTCCATCAGACGGATCGCGCGACGGCCGACCTTGTCCTCATAGGCCGGTCCGATGCCGCGGCGCGTGGTGCCGATCGCCGTCGCCGAATTGGACGATTCGCGCAGCGCATCGAGCTCGCGGTGCAGCGGCAGGATCAGGGTGACGTTCTCCGCGACGCGCAGATTCTCCGGGCCGACCGCAACGCCCTGCCCGCGCAGCTTGGTCACCTCGTCGAGGAAGGCCTGCGCATCGAACACCACGCCGTTGCCGATCACCGCCAGTTTCGACGGGCGCAGCACGCCGGAGGGCAACAGCGCGAGCTTGTAGGTCTCGCCATTGATGACCAACGTATGGCCGGCGTTATGACCGCCCTGGAAGCGCGCGACGATGTCCGCCTGCTCCGACAACCAGTCGACGATCTTGCCCTTTCCTTCGTCGCCCCACTGGGCGCCGACGACGACAACATTGGCCATTCGCGGGTAATCCTTCGAGAATTTTAGATGCGCCCAGCCCAATTCCCGGCCCAAGGCCGTTCGCACGCGAGGCAGCCCCACCGGATAAAGGAAGCAGCCTCTCTAAGCAAGCAAGAACGGGGCTTTTTGAGGACCCAAGGCCCGATACAAGCCTTTGATATCCCCCGAAAATCCGGAAATCTTCCAAGGCGATGCGCCGACCTCGACCAAAGCGCTAGGCGAAGCATCAGCCACCGCATGGTCGCGATGCGCCCGCGCCCGTTGATGCAACCTCGATTTCCGTGTCTTTGAACGGTGCCGGGTCTCGACCGGCCCGGACAGAGCCGGGCGGGAGGCTCAGGCGTATGACGCGGGGCCATAACAATCACAATGTCCGCCACCGGCCAGACCACGAGCGCCGAAACATCCGGTCCGCACTGGATTGCCAACCAGCCTTATCTCCTGCTCAGCATCACCGCGCTGTGCTGGGCCGGCAATGCGGTCGTGGGGCGGCTCGCCGCCGGCCACATCCCGCCGGTGACGCTGTCCTTCCTGCGCTGGACCTTCGCCTTCCTGCTGGTGCTGCCGTTCGCCTGGAAGCATCTCGCCCAGGACTGGCCCGCGATCCGCGGGAAACTCGGCCTGATGATCGTGCTGTCGATCACCGGCATCGGCGCCTTCAACACCCTGCAATATTGGGCGCTGGAGCATACCCAGGCGCTCAACACCCTGCTGCTGCAGTCGGCTGCGCCCCTGATCGTGGCGCTGTGGTCGCTGGTCATCCTCGGCATCCGCCTCACCGCGGCGCAGGCCTTCGGCGTGGCTCTCTCGATGTGCGGCGTGCTCATCATCCTGCTGCATGGCGATATCACCACGCTGTCGAACATCGCCTTCAACAAGGGCGACCTGATCTTCATCGTCGCGCTGATCATCTTCGCGCTCTATTCGGTGCTGACCTTGAAGCGGCCGCCGATCCACGGCCTGTCGTTCCTCGCCTTCACCTTCGGCGCGGGTGCGGCCTGCCTCATTCCGCTGGAGATCTGGGAATTGTCGGCGCGCCCCGTCATGAAGCTCGACGGGCCGAACCTGCTCACCTTGTTCTATGTCGCGGTGTTTCCATCGACGCTTGCCTATCTCTGCTTCAACCGCGGCGTCAGGCTGATCGGCGCCAACCGCGCCGCGCCGTTCTTCCACGTCGTGCCAGTGTTCGGCTCGATCATGGCGATGGCGTTCCTCGGCGAGCACCCGCAGGCCTTCCACTTCATCGGCTTCGCCTTGGTGCTGTCGGGCGTGTTCGTGGCGTCAAGGAAGCAGACGACGGGCTGAGCAGCAGAAAGCGTCACCTCTTCCGCAGCGGTGTTGCAATCAGGTGGCCGTTCGGGTTCCTTGCAATTTGTCCGGGATCAAGGTTCAATAGACGTATTGCTTCCGATCCAATTCCCCAACCTTTGATTGTCAGGGAGAGGCGCATGGGCGCGTTGATGGCCGAGGACGATATCTATATCGGTCCACTGTTTGATCTATTCAATTTGAGGTTTGGTCCGGAGCAAAGAGATCACGAGCTCGAGGCCGGGGGCACATCCGAGATCAAGGCCCTGCAGGACGAATTCGATATCTTCCAGCCAGGGCGGGCATTCGTCGAAAGCGCCAAGCTGCTTGGACTGGGCGGCCTGCACAACAATCGCGCGAAGAACCGCTGGTTCAGCCTGCTGACCTGGCTCGCCAAAGTGCCGTCGGACCAGGACGGAGAAAACGGCGATCAGCGCATCGTGAATGCCATGATCAAGAATTTTGCGCGCAAGTCGCCGCTGCCCTGCTTCATGAAGGCCCATGATTCTCGCGGTCCCGACGGACTGCGGGTCATCGTTCGCGAGGACAACCCGATCTGCTATATTGATCGAACCTACCTCACGATCTCGCTGCCGATGGCGCCCAACGTGCCGCCCAAAGGCAAGGGCAGCGCCAAGAAGAAATCAAAGAAATAGGCGGATCGATGCGTGCCGCTGTCGCCGCAATGGAGCAAGCTCCTCCGGGCGACGGAGGGCTGAGCGGGATCTACGCCGGTATCGCAGCCTATTATTCGGCAAAGATCGCGCGCTTTGGCACGACGCCGGCTGGCGTGGACTGGACCTGCCAGGCCACGCAGGAGCTGCGTTTCGTCCAGCTCCTGAAATTGTGCGACTTCTCATTGCCCTTCTCGCTGAACGATTTCGGCTGCGGCTACGGCGCGCTGATCGCCTATCTTGACCGCCGGCATGGCCACTGCGCCGTCGACTATCTCGGCATCGATGTCTCGGGTGCGATGGTCCGGCGGGCGCGGCGGCTGTGGCGGGACCGCGGCAACACGGCTTTCGCCCTTGGCCATACCAGTCCCCGGATAGCCGACTATGCAGTCGCCAGCGGCATATTCAATGTTGCGCAGGGTCAACCGCACCACGACTGGGAGCGCTTCATCGCGGCGAGCCTCCACGACCTCCATCGCAGCACCAAGCGTGGCTTCGCCGTCAATTTCATGAAGCTGCCCGCAGGTGCGACGGGCCGCCACGGCCTCTACACCACCGAGGCCGCATTCTGGTCAGGCTACTGCGCCAGCCAGTTCAATGCCGCAGCCGAAGTGCATGACGGCTATGGATTGATGGAATTCACGCTCATCGTGCGGAAGGTCTAGACGCGACGAAATCAGGATGAATCGTCATCGCACCTAATCTGTGCGGAAAACCGTTCGCACTTTTCCGGATCGTGCTCTAACCCTCAGGCGCCGACCGACAGTCGCCGTCGCGCTTCCTCCAGCAGGCGCCGATAGATCCCCGCTCCGGTCAGCTCGATCAGAGTCTCAGCACGGTCGACGAGGCGAGCCACCTCACCGTATCCATGCAGATCATTGCTTGCCGCTGCATGCGCAGCGGCAAGCGTGATCGTCGCCCGGCATTCCGGCAAGCGGGCGTGGCGCTCCTGGGCGACCGCGATCGCTTCCCGCGCCTTGTCGATCGCTGCGGCATGGGCGCCCGAACGGAGCTGATAGTCGGCGATGCTCGCAAGCATCTCCGGCTCGATCTCCATGGCGACACTCGCCGCGCGCACGAACTCGACGCCCTCGGTCAGTGACGGGATCGCCGCCTGATAGTTCCGGGCAATGCCCTGCGCCGTGCCGATGCAGGCCAGCGAATAGGCGCGCAGATACGGGCTCGCCTGGCGCGTTGCCAACTCGACCACACGCCAGGCATGGATCGAGGCCATCGCGGGATCGCCGAGACACCAGGCGAGATCGACATGCCCGAGATTGGCGATGAACTGCACGGTCGGATCGATTAGTGTCGGATCGATAGCGAGGATGCGATCGAAGCACAGCCGCGCCTCGTCGAAACGACCCAGCCGAACTAGGATCCGGCCGCGCAGGCTGAGGATCCAGTGCTCGACATTGTAGCCGAGGAACTGGTGCTCGAAGTCGGTGATGGCGGGGACGCCGGCGAGCGCCGCATCGCTTGCGGCGAGCGCTTCGCGCAACAGGCCCGCCCAGCCATAAGCCTGGCTGAGCGAGGCATTGAGTGTCGCAGCGCGGCCGGTGAGTTGACGCGATTCCGTCAGCGCCAGCGCCTGCTTGACCGTGTCGACATAGGCATCGGCCTGCCCACCGCTCGCCCCCGCAATCCGTCCTTCGACGAACAGCAGCAGCGGGATCATGGAATCGTCGCTGTCCTGCGCCCATTCCAAGGCTTCCTGAATGAAGGGCCTCGCGTCCTCCGACGTCATGCCTTCGCGCCAGCCGAGCCATGCGATCTGGCTGCTGGCCGTGATCCTGAGTGCATCACCCGCCGCGCTGCGCTGCTGTCCCGCCTTCAGTGCACGCACCTTGTGCCAATGCCGGATCGCTTCCGCCGGATTGGTCGAGCCGATCCAGCGCGCGGCCCGCGCAGCATATTCGGCCGCGGCATCGACTTCGCCGGCCTGCTCGAAATGGTGCGACAGCAGTGCCGCGAACTCGTCGAGCCGCTCCGGATAGAATTGCTCGATCGCCCCCGCCACGCGCGCGTGCAGAACCGAGCGCCGCGCACGGAGCTGGGTCGAATAGGCGACCTCCTGGATCAGGGGATGACGGAAGCTATAGCCGTGGCCGTCCTGGCCGCCGCGCGCCTGGAGCATCTCGCTGGAACAGAGCCGGAGCAGCGTCGCCTCGAGCTCGGCTGCGGGCAAGCTCGATACGCTTTGCAGGACGGCGAGCTGAAACTCCTTGCCGATGATCGCCGCCGTGTGCAGCAGGTCGCGATCGTCCGGCGCCAGCCGATCGATCCGTGCGCCGATCACGGCCTGCACGGTCGGCGGCAGCATATCCGAGGTGCCGGAGATACCGCGCCGATAGTCGCCCTGCTCGCCGACGATGGCCAGATGCTCGACCAGAGAGCGGATCAGCTCTTCCGCGAAGAACGGGTTGCCGCCGCTGCGCTCTGCAACACGACGCCGTACATCGAAAAGCCCGTCCCCGAGCCCGAGCAACTCGTCGACAAGATCGTCCGTGTCCGTCGGCGAGAGCTCGGCAAGCTCGATCTGCTGGTACAGCGGGCCGCGCATCCAAGGTGCGAAATAGGCCGGCCGAAAATTCACGATCAGGACCGTCTTGGTGGCGGTCACCGCGTCGACGAGCGTCGCGACAAACTCCTCGCTCGCCAGATCGAGCCAATGCAGATCCTCGATGATGATTACCGACGCCAACGCGCCGCGCTGGCGAATCATGTGCCGGATGATCTCGAACAGACGGATGTTGCGGGCGCGCGGACCGAGCAAGGGGGGCGGGCCCTGGCCGTGCCTGATACCCAGAAAATCGCAGACCAGCCGCAAGTCCGCCTCGAAACTCGAACCGAGTTCGGCAAGGCGCGTGGCGATCTGCTTCACCGCCAGATCGGGATCGTCGTCCGGCGAGACGTTGAAATAGGTCGAGCGCAAGAACTCCAGCACCGGCTGTAGCGGCGTTGCCGCGCCATAGGGCTGCGCGCGGGCTTCGAACACCGGAATGAGACGCGCGCGGCACCACTCCGCGAACTCGTAGCACAGCCGGCTCTTGCCCGTGCCGGGCGGGCCGACGATGCCGGTGACGCGCGAGCCACCAGTCTCCACAGCCGCCAGGGTCCGCTGTAGCAGAGCCATCTCCCGCTCGCGCCCGCGGAACGTCGCCAGGGCTACGCCGCGGAATTGCTGGCTGGCGACCGCCGGCTTGAGGTTCTTCAGGAGATAAAGTTCGATCGGCTCCGGCACGCCGCGCAGGCGGTGACGGCCGAGCGGGCCGACATCACAGAACGAGCGCACCAGCCGATAGGTCTCGTCCGTCAGGCAGATCTCGCCCGGCTCTGCCTTGGCCGGCAGGCGGCTTGCCAGATGAATGGTGAGGCCGTAGGCGCCGTGCTCGGTGACGGTGTCGACGAGCGGAGCATCCGCGACGATCTCGCCGGAATGCAGGCCGATGCGGACCGACATGGCATCGTCGCGCCCGCGAAACGTGTCCCGGATCGCCAGCGCCGCCTCGCAGGCCAGCAGGGCGTGGCCCTCTTGCGCACGCGGCGCGCCGAAAAAGGCGAGGATTCCGTCGCCGAGCGTTCGCACCACCGTTCCCTCGAACCGGCCAACGGAGTCGCACATCGCGTCGAGCGCGGGCTTGAGGCGCTGCATGGCATCTTCGGCGGTGAGCCCGGCAACGATCTCGGTCGAGCTGACCAGATCAGCAAACAGCACCGTCACCTGCTTCAACTCGCCCCGAACCGGTCTGGCGGAATGCCCCGCCGGTGCCGTGATTGGTCTGCTCGTGGCACTCAGGGCCGTGCCGCAGCCGCCGCAAAAGCCTGAGCCGGGCGGGCTGAGGCGACCACAGGTGGGACACGCCATCGGCAGAGCCGAGCCGCAGCCGTGACAGAAGCGATTCGTCGCCGGGTTGTCTCCGCCGCAACGCTCACAAAGCATCTGATCTCCGAAACGAAACCAAAATCGGCCAGGAGAAAGCATCCCCGCGACGCCTCATGCCGGGCCGGCGATGCCCCGACACGCGCGTCACCCGCCAAAGGCACCATCTTTGGCAGCCCCATGCAACCGGTTAGTTCACATTTGGCGCGCAGTGCTGTGCCAAAAAAGTCGGAAAACTCGTTCTGATGCGGGCTCCTGGCGGCAAGGCGGCGACGTCAGCCGGCGTTGAACTTGCCGTAGGCCTCCCTCGTCGCAATAATCACGTGCTCGGCGCAGCCGTTGACGCGATGCGGATCGGCCTCGCGCTCGTAGGCTTCCGACGTCATCATGTCGAGGAACGCCGCGACGGACGGATAGAAGACCAGCGCGACGAAATCCCAGTCGTTGCCGGCATGCGGCCCGAGCGCGATCGCCTTGGCCTCGCCGGTCCACAGAAGCGTGCCGCCGCGCGCCTTGATCATGGGCACGGTGATTGCGCTGTAGCGCAGATACGCGTCCCAGCCGGAGCCAGCACCGTCGCGCGAGCGCGCGTGAAAGCGCATTAGGTTCAGCATCACCACCGGCGCATGCCGGTCGAGCCGTTCGAGTCCCTGAATGTTCAACATATTAACCGCCAATGACGCCTCCTCCGGTCATGCCTGCATCGTAGCATTGCGGTGGCGTGACTTGTGTCACGACAGCGATCCAGCGCAAGCTCGTATCCAACGCCAATGACGATTGCTTCACCCGCGCCAAAGGCCTTCAATCCGGTCAGTTGGCTCAACAACCAACCTTATCTGCTGCTCAGCCTGAGCTCGCTGTTCTGGGCCGGCAATATCGTGCTCGCACGCCATGTCGGCGCCCATGTGCCGCCGCTGACGGTGACCACGATCCGCTGGTTCGGCGTGTTCCTGATCCTGCTGCCGTTCTCCTGGCCGCATCTGAAGCGCGACTGGCCGGCGTTGCGCAGGAGCCTGCCGCTGATGCTGTTCCTGTCGCTGGTCGGCTTTGCCTTCAATAACGCGATCTCGTACTGGGCGCTGCAATATACCGAGGCGTTGAACGCGCTGCTGATCCAGTCGGCCGGGCCGCTGTTCGTGGCGCTGTGGTCGCTGGTGCTGTTCGGCGTGCGGCTGACCGGAGGCCAGCTTGCCGGCATCGCGATCTCGCTGCTCGGCGTGCTGATCATCATCCTGCGCGGCGATCTCGCGGCGCTGGCGAGCATCTCGTTCAACAGGGGCGACATCATGTTCGCCTCCTCGCTGGTGGCGTTTGGAATCTACTCCGCCTTCATCCCGCGCCGGCCGAAGGTTCATCAGCTGTCGTTTCTGTCCTTCACCACCTGCTGCGGCGCCATGATGCTGCTGCCGACGGCGGTCTGGGAGGTGTGGTCCGGCAATGTCATGCAATTCGACACTGTGACGCTGCTGACGCTCGGCTACATCCTGATCTTCCCCTCGACGCTCGCTTATCTGTTCTTCAACCGCGGCGTCGCGCTGATCGGGCCGAACCGGGCCGCGCCGTTCTTCCATCTGGTGCCGGTGTTCGGCTCTGCGATGGCGATCCTGCTGCTCGGCGAAAAGCTCCAGCCGTTCCACCTGATAGGCTACGCGCTGGTGCTCGCCGGCGTCGTCATCGCCTCGCGACAGGGCGCTGCGGTCAAGTAATTCCGCGCTGCGGACGCGGTGCGCGTCTCTGCCGTCTTCCGGTTTTGATGTGGACCGGCTAGGTTCCCCGCCAACGAAAAAAGAGGGAACGTCCGAACATGCTGTCATCGCTCATGCGCGTTTTGCGCACCGCCGGCGCCGCCACGCTGTGTCTTGCTGCCGCATCCGCCGCGCAGGCCGATACCTGGCCGAGCCGCAACATCACGCTGGTGCTGCCGTTTGCGGCCGGCAGCGGCACCGACACCACGACGCGGCTGATCTCGCAGCATTTGTCGCAGGCGCTCGGCGTCGGCATCGTCATCGAGAACAAGGCGGGCGCCAACGGCATGATCGCGGCGACCTATGTCGCGCGCTCGGCGCCCGACGGCTACACGCTGCTGGTGACCACCAACACCACGCATTCGGCCAATCCCTATCTGCTCAAGAGCCTGACCTACGATCCGGTGAAGGATTTTACCCCGATCGCGCGCACCGGCGATCTGCCCTTCATGCTGGTGATCCACCCGGACGTGCCGGCCAAGACCGTCGCCGAGCTCGTCGCCTACGGCAAGGCCAATCCGGGCAAGCTGAGCTACGCCTCGGGCTCGTCCTCGGCGATCGTCTCGGGCGCGACCTTCGCGCACAATGCGGGGCTCGACCTCCTGCACGTGCCCTACAAGAGCTCGCCGCCGGCGCTCAACGACGTCATGGGCGGCCGTGTCTCGATGATGTTCGTCGACATCCTGACCGGACTGCCGCATGTCCAGGGCAACGCGCTGCGGGCGCTCGCCGTCACCACCAAGGACCGCACGCCGCTGATCCCCAGCCTGCCGTCGATGCAGGAGGCCGGCGTACCCGACTTCGACATCTCGTCATGGCAGGGCTATTTCGGCCCCGCCGGCATGCCGAAGGAGATCGTGACGCGGCTCAACGCCGAAATCCGCAAGATCGTCGAGAAGCCTGAGATCAAGACCCAGCTCGCCACGCTCGGCATGGACGCCTTCTCCGGCACGCCGGAGCAGCTCGGCACGTTCGTGAACGAGCAGCTGGTGCTGTGGGAGCGGCTGATCCGGGACGCCGGGATCGAGAAGCAGTAGGGTTTGCTGTCATCGTCCGCCTTGTGCGCAATTGCGCACTGGGGCGGACGATCCAGTATTCCAGAGACGCCAGTGCTTGAATCGAGAGGCCGCGGCGTACTGGACGCCCCGCCTTCGCGGGGCATGACAGTCGAGAGAAAAAGGCGGGCACGACGCTTTCGCGTCTTTGCCCACCCTACGAGTTCAGTGCAAAGCCTTACGCCGCGCGGACCTTGGCGAGGAAGCCGTCGACCGCGTTGCGCAACGCGCCGGACTGGCTGTCCAGCTCGCGGGCGTTGGTCAGCACGTCGCTGGCCGCGGTGCCGGTCGCTTCCGCGGCCGAGGTGACGCTGCCGATATTGGCGTTGATCTCGTTTGATCCAGCCGCGACCGACTGGATGTTGCGGGCGATCTCGCGGGTGGCCTCGCCTTGCTGCTCGATCGAGGCCGAAATGCCGGCGGTGATCTCGCTCATCTCGGCGATGGTCTGGGTGATGCCGCCGATCGCTGCGACCGCATCGCTGGTCGAAGTCTGCATCGCCGCGACCTGAGCGGAGATTTCCTCGGTGGCCTTGGCGGTCTGGTTGGCCAGCGCCTTGACCTCGGAGGCGACGACGGCGAAGCCGCGGCCCGATTCACCGGCACGCGCCGCCTCGATGGTGGCGTTGAGCGCGAGCAGATTGGTCTGTGCCGCGATCGAATGAATGAGCTTGACCACCTCGCCGATCTTCTCGGCGCCGGTCGAGAGCTCCTGCACCGTGGCGTTGGTACGCTCGGCGTCGCTGACGGCGCGGCTCGCCACTTCGGTCGAACGCGTCACCTGGCGAGAGATTTCCGCAACCGAGCTCGACAGCTCTTCGGCGGCGGCGGCGACCGTGCCGACATTGCCGGAGGCTCTCTGCGAGGCCGCACCGACGGTGGCCGCACGTGAGCTGGCGTCGCTGGCGGTCGCCGTCATTGACTGCGCCGTGGCCTGCATGCCCGTTGCGGCCGAGGAGACCGAGCGGACGATGCCGTTGACGCTGCGCTCGAAGTCGCTGGCGATGCCCTCCATCGCACTCCGACGTTCCGCCGCGGCGCGGTCCTTGGCCTCGGCCTCGGTCCTCTCGAGGTCGCGGATACGGACCGCATTGTCCTTGAAGATCTGGACAGTCGAAGCCATCGCGCCGACCTCGTCGCCGCGTCCAACGCCGGGGATGTCGCCCTCGAGCTTGCCGGCGGCGAGATCCTTCATGCGGGCACCGAGTAGCGCCAGCGGACGGCTGATGCTGCGGCCGATCATCCAGGCGACGCTGCCGGCGACGATGACGATGCCGAGCATGGCAAGGCCGAGCGACCAGAACACCGGGCCCATCTTGGCGTCGATGTCGTCGAGATAGGCGCCGGTGCCGAGATACATGTCGAAGCCGGGAACGGCGACGGCATAACCGATCTTGCGGATCGGCGTTTGCTGGCCGGGCTTCACATATTCATAGTACAGCAGGATCGAGCCGTTAGCCTTGACGCCGTCCATCAGCTCGACCGACAGCTTGCGGCCATTGGTCACGACGTCCATGCGATTGGCGCCGATCTGCTTCGGATCGGGCGCGAGCTGGGTGATGCCGTCATATGACGTGCCGAACAGATAGCCCGAGCCGTTGTCATAGGTCATCGCATTGCCGTAACGGCGAAGCTCGGCCATGGCCGCATCCTTCGTCAGCTCGCCGGCATCGACGCGCTTCTTCAGCGCGGCTGCATAGTTGCGACCGAGGTCGACGATCGACTTGGTCTGGTCGATCCGCGCGTCGACCATGGCGCGTTTCATCAGGTAACCGGCCAGGACTCCGGAGATGCACAGGCCGAACAAGGTAACACCGACAAGGATGCCAAGCTTGGGGGCGATCTTCAGATTGCTCAACTTCAAGGGGTGGGCTCCGGGAAAAAAGGGATGCGGGCGCGCGAGTAAATCGATCGAAATTGAATCAACTTTTAGTGTGAGACCCATTAGCAAGTTACTTACGGGCCTCAGTAGTAGCCCGGACAACGCCGGGGAAACCGGCAAATAATCACGACAGCACCAACCGGGAATTGTACGTGACTGCGCCGATTTCGCGTAAAAGACGCAAAGGCCCGATCGAGAAGGCCGGGTCACAACAAGAACCGACAAACCAAATCGGGAGCAGGAAATGCCGAAATACAGGGTGGTGACGCCGAAGGGCGCGAGCTTCACGGTCGCGGGCAGCGATTACTCCTACGAGCGCGAGGCGCTCGATCCGATCGATGCCGAGATCATCGAGGCCCCGGCCAACGAGGCGGAGTTCATCGCCGCCGCCAAGAATGCCGACGCGATCTACGCCAAGGGCATCCCGATCACCAAGTCGATCATCGACGCACTTGAGAGCTGCAAGGTCATCACGCTCGGCTCGGTCGGCGTCGACAGCGTCGATGTGAAGGCGGCGACCGCGCGCGGCATTCCCGTCACCAACATCCCCGACACCTTCATCGAGGAAGTCGCCGACCACGCCATGATGCTGCTGCTCGCCGGCTTCCGCCGGCTGGTCGAGCAGGACAAGATGGTGCGCACCGGCCGCTGGGCCGAGGGCCGGCCGGCGCTGCTAAAAGTCCCGCGGCTGATGGGCCAGACGCTCGGCTTCGTCTCGTTCGGCCGCGTCGCGCGTGCCGTTGCGAAGCGCGCCGCGCCGTTCGGCCTGCGCATGATGGCCTACGATCCCTTCATCCAGGAAACCCTGATGTGGGACCACGGCGTCATCCCGGCGACGCTGAACGAGGTGCTGTCGCAATCCGACTTCGTCTCGATGCATGCGCCCGCGCGGCCCGAAGTGCATCACATGCTGACCGAGAAGCATTTCCGGCAGATGAAGAAGGGCTCGATCTTCATCAATACCGGGCGCGGCGCCACCGTCGATGAGGAGAGCCTGATCAAGGCGCTGCAGGAGGGCTGGATCGCGCATGCCGCCCTCGACGTGCTGGAGAAGGAACCGCCGTCGCACAACAATCCCATCCTCGGCATGGAGAACGTGACCCTGACCGCCCATGTGGCCTCGGCCTCGGCACGGTTCGACGAGGCGCGCAAGCGCCGGGTGGGCTACGAATTGTCACTGGTGCTTCAGGGCATGTGGCCGGTAAGCTGCGTCAACCCGTCGGTGCTGCAAGACACCGCGCTCCGCCGCTGGCAACCCGTCAGCATGGACCGCGGCCCGAACAGCTAAGGCGGCCGGCGCAAAGCGCGCCGAGAAACCGGCAAAAGAACGAAACGGCCTTTCACCGGCGACCAACGCAGGGAAGGGAGACATCATAGGGAGGAACTGATGAGGAACGACATCACACGTCGTGATGCCTTGGCGCTGGGCCTGTCCGCTGCAACGGTCGCTGCCACGGGTGTTGCAGCGCACGCTCAATCCGCGATCAAGGCCGCCGACGCCCCCGCGCCGAAACTGCCGATCGAGAAGGGCGCAAGCTTGCGCATGCTGCGGCCGGTGCGCTTTGTCCAGGCCGACGAGGACGTGTTCCGCGCCAATGCGGCCAAGTTCACCAAGGAGACCGGCGTCGAGGTCAAGGTCGATTTCGTCGGCTGGGAAGACATCAACCAGCAGACCGCCGTCACCGCCAATTCCGGCGCCGGCCCCGACATCATCATCGGCTTCTCCGATGCGCCGCACATCTATATCGACAAGCTGATCGAGCTGACCGACGTCGCCGACTATGTCGGCAAGCGTTATGGCGGCTGGCTGCCGCTGGCGCAGCGCTACGGCAAGAAGAACAAGAGCGACACCTGGATCGGCCTGCCGTTCGGCGCGACCGCGGGCCCGCTGATCTACCGCAAGTCGATCCTGCAATCGGTCGGCTTCGACAAGGTGCCGGAAGATCACGCCGGCATCCTCGACCTGTGCCAGAAGCTGCAAAAGGCCGGCAAGCCGGCGGGCTTCGCGCTCGGCAACGCCAAGGGCGACGGCAACGGCTTTGCGAGCTGGGCGCTGTGGTCGCACAACGCCGCCCTGCTCGATGAAGCGGGTAACGTCACCATCAACAGCAAGGAGACGATCGCCGCGCTGAACTGGGTCAAGCAGCTCTACCCGACCTTCATCGCCGGCACGACGTCGTGGAACGACGTCAGCAACAACCGCGCCTATGCCGCCCAGGAGATCGCGCTGACCGCCAACGGCGTCTCGCTGTATTTCTCACTGAAGAACGATCCGGCCACCAAGGCAATCGCCGACGACAGTGAGCATCAATTGCTGCCGAAGGGCGTGGCCAAGGTCTCGCCGATGGCGGGCCTGACGCTGAATGCCATGGTGTTCAAGCACAGCCAGTACCCCAACGCCGCAAAGGCCTTCCTGCAATTCATGCTGGAGAAGGACCAGTACGAGCCGTGGCTCAACGCCAACTCCGGCTACTGGGCGCAGCCGCTCGCGGCCTATGCCGAGGCCGCCGTGTGGTCGCAGGACCCCAAGGTCAAGATCTTCAAGGACACCATGAACAGCACCTATTACGACGGATACGCGGGCCCGATCTCGACGGCGACCGGTGCCGTCAGCGCCGACTATGTGCTGATCCAGATGTTCGCGTCCGTTGCCACCGGCGCGGCCACGCCGGAGGCCGCCGCCGCGGAAGCCGAGCAACGCTGCAAGCGGTATTTCAGGCGGCAGAAGTAGCGGCTGAGCGATCGTCATTGCGAGCGAAGCGAAGCAATCCAGTCTGTCTCCGCGGCTGCAGCCTGGATTGCTTCGTCGCTTCGCTCCTCGCAATGACGGTGTGGTGACATTCAAGACGGGACAAATGAACCGATGTCCGTGACCACCCTCTCCTCACCCGTCCTAGTCCAGCGGCAACCGAACTGGCTGGTGCGCCTGTTCGACTACAAGCCATTCCTGGTCGTGATGTGCCTCGCGCCCGCGATCGGGCTGCTCGCGGTATTCCTGACCTATCCGCTTGGGCTCGGCATCTGGCTCGCCTTCACCGACACCACGATCGGCCGAAAGGGCGAGTTCATAGGCCTGGAGAACTTCCAGTACCTGCTAACCGATTCCCTGTGGTGGAACGCGGTGTTCTACAGCGTGGTCTATACGGCCATCGCGACCTTCGGGAAGTTCGCGCTCGGCTTCTGGCTGGCGCTGTTGCTCAACAACCATTTTCCGTTCAAGAGCCTGCTGCGCGCGATCATCCTGTTGCCCTGGATCGTGCCGACGGTGCTGTCGGCGCTGGCGTTCTGGTGGATCTACGATCCGCAATTCTCGATCATCTCCTACCTGCTGGTCGACATACTGCATTGGCGCACGAGCAATATCGACTTTCTCGGCTCGCCCTGGCCGGCGCGATTCTCTTTGATCGCCGCCAACATCTGGCGCGGCATTCCCTTCGTCGCGATCTCGCTGCTGGCGGGGCTGCAGACCATCTCGCCCTCGCTCTACGAAGCCGCGATGCTCGACGGCGCCAGCGCCTGGCAGCGCTTCCGCTACATCACCTTCCCGATGATGTTGCCGATCCTCGCCATCGTCATGACCTTCTCGATCATCTTCACCTTCACCGACTTCCAGCTGGTCTACGCCATCACCCGCGGCGGGCCGGGCAACTCGACGCATTTGCTGGCGACGCTGGCGTTCCAGCGCGGCATTGCCGGCGGCGAGCTCGGTGAAGGCGCCGCGATCGCGGTGTCGATGATCCCGTTCCTGGTGTTCGCGACGCTGTTTTCCTATTTCGGCCTGGCGCGCCGCAAATGGCAGCAGGGAGAGGCCAATGACTGACGTCGCGCAAACCTCCGCGGTCGCCAACGCCAAAGCCGCGCCCGACACCATGGCCTGGGATTCCGGGCTGCGGCGGCTGATGATGATCTATCTGCCGCTCGGCTGCTTCGTGCTGATCCTGCTGTTTCCGTTCTACTGGATGGCGATCACGTCGTTCAAGCCGAACGCGGAGCTGATGAATTACCGGGAGCACAATCCGTTCTGGATCACCTCGCCAACGCTGGCGCACATCAAGCACCTGCTGTTCGACACCGCCTATCCGCGCTGGCTGTGGACGACGATGCTGGTCGCGATCGGGGCAACCACGCTGTCGCTGATCGCGAGCACGCTCGCCGCCTACGCCATCGAACGGCTGCGCTTCCGTGGCAGCCCCTATGTCGGCCTCGGCATCTACATGGCCTATCTCGTGCCGCCGTCGATCCTGTTCATTCCGCTCGCGACCGTGGTGGTGCAGTTCGGCCTGTTCGATTCGCCGCTGGCGCTGATCCTGGTCTATCCGACCTTCCTGGTGCCGTTCTGCACCTGGCTGCTGATCGGTTATTTCAAGTCGATTCCCTACGAGCTCGAGGAATGCGCGCTGGTCGACGGCGCCACGCGGCTGCAGATCCTGCGCCGGATCACGCTGCCGCTCGCGGTACCCGGCCTGATCTCGGCCGGCATCTTCTCCTTCACGCTGTCGTGGAACGAGTTCATCTACGCGCTCGCCTTCATCCAGAGCGGCGCCAACAAGACCGTGCCGGTCGCGATCCTGACCGAGCTCGTCACCGGCGACGTCTACCAGTGGGGCGCACTGATGGCCGGCTCGCTGCTCGGCTCGCTGCCGGTTGCGATCTTCTACTCGCTGTTCGTGGACTATTACGTGTCCTCGCTGACCGGCGCGGTAAAGGAATAGGCGGCGCCTGCGGCGTTTGGCCCGGTTTCACAAAACTGCAATGTGCGATCCGCATAAGGCGTCGTCCGCTAACAGGAGACGCACATGCGCGCGACTTTTCTCAGCACCGTCGCAACGATCGTTCTCACCGCGAGCACCGCGCTCGCGCGGAACGAGGGCGAATTCCCGGCCAAGCTCGCCGGCCACGTGGTGATGCCGGCCGCGACCTTCATCGATGCCCCGGCCGATGCACCGGCCGATCTCAAGACCTCCGGCAAATATACCACCGGCAAGCGCGTCGACGCGCTCGGCACCGTGATGGGCAAGTCCTTTGAACGTTCGACCGGCGTCTCGCTGCCGTTCAGGGGCCAGCCGCTGCAGGGCCATTCCGGCATCAAGACCATGCCCGACGGCTCCTTCTGGGTCATCACCGACAACGGCATGGGCGCGCGCGCCAACTCGATGGATTCGATGCTGTACCTGAACCACTACAAGATGGATTGGGCGGGCGGCAAAATCGAGCGCGAAGCGACCGTCTTCCTGCACGATCCCGACAAGAAGGTGCCCTTCCGTATCGTCCACGAGGACACCGAGAAGCGCTATCTCACCGGCGCCGACTTCGATACCGAAGGTTTCCAGATCATCGGCGACACCTTCTGGATCGGCGACGAGTTCGGCCCCTACATCCTGAAGGCCGACAAATCAGGCAAGATCCTCGCCGTGTTCGAGACCATCGCCGACGGCAAGCCGGTGCGCTCGCCCGATCATTGGGCGGTGGCGACCCCGGGCGCACCGGGCGCGACCTACACCAACGTCAATCTGCGCCGCTCCAAGGGCTTTGAGGGCTTTGCCTCCTCCAAGGACGGCAAATTCCTCTACGGCCTGCTCGAGGGCCCGCTGTGGGATGCCGACAAGAAGGATTGGGAGCGGGTCGACGGCAAGGAAGCTTCCCGCATCCTCGAATTCGACGTCGCCGCCGAAAAGTTCACCGGCCGTTACTGGCAGTATGTGTTCGAGCAGAACGGCAATGCCATCGGCGACTTCAACATGATCGATCCGAGCGCCGGCCTCGTCATCGAGCGCGACAACGGCGAAGGCACGCCCGACAAGGCTTGCCCGGCAGGCACCCGCGGCGACAACTGCTTCCCTGACGTCGCCAAGTTCAAGCGCATCTACAAGATCGAGCTGACCGACGGCAATGTCGGCAAGCCCGTGCGCAAGATCGGCTACATCGACCTGTTGAAGATCCAGGATCCCGACAAGAAGGCGCGGAAAGCGCTCAATGACGGCGTCTACACGTTCCCGTTCTTCACCATCGAGAACGTCGATCGTGTCGACGACACCCATATCATCGTCGGCAACGACAACAATCTGCCGTTCTCGTCGAGCCGCGATCCCAACAAGGCCGACGACGACGAGTTCATGCTGCTCGACGTCGCAGACTTCCTGAAGGCGAAGTAAGGCTTCCGCGGAGAAGGTGCGCCCCCTCCCCCGCTCGCGGGGGAGGGCTGGGGAGAGGGTGTCTCGACGACGAAGACTCCCCCAGAGGAAAGAGCCCTCACCCCAACCCTCTCCCGCAAGCGGGAGAGGGAGCGCACCTCCGTCGTGACGCGACTGACCCTAGCCCGACGGCACGATCACCATGCTCTTGTCCTTCGGCCAGCGGGCGCGCCAGGCGAAGTTGATGTCCTTGACCTCGCCGGGCTTGGCGTCGAACGACCATTCCAGCACGCCGCGTTTGTCACGGATATCTTTTGCCGTGGGCGGCGTGGTCGCCGGCAGCATTTCGACGACGATCTCGTCATTCTCGCTGACCGGGAGCTGGTCCTCGATCGCGACGTGAATCGGGAAGTCGTGGCCGTTGCGGACGGTGGTCTTGAAGGCGCGCTCGTCGGTCTTCGACGTCGTGAGCAGGAGACCGGCCGAGCCCTCGTTGCGCTTGAGCACCGCGCGCTCGACCTTGACCTTGTCGTCGGCGCCGAAGCCGAGCCGCACGATGTCGTCCTTGGCCGAAGCCGAGAGCTTGCCACGGCCGACAAAGACGCCGTCGCGGTAGATCGCGACCTTGCCCGGCAACAGCGTTGTGTCGTCGGTCTGCTTGAAGCTGGCTTCGAGGAAGGCGGTGGGGTCCAGCACCGGCGCTGCGCGTACTGCGAGATCTGCGGGCACGCTCACCGAGGCGATACGCAGACTCTTGGCGCCCTCGGCGGCGCCGAGGCTGACGCGGCCGGGAATCCTGAAGGTCGCCTGGAAATCGCCGATCTCGGCGACAGCCTGCTGCTCGTCGGCGCGTGCGGGCATATCGGCCTGCTCGGTGGGCACGGCGAGTGATTGCATCTTTCGCTGCATTTGAGCCGGCGCTGGCATAGTGGTGTCCGCGACCGAGCCCAGCGCGCGCGGCTTCGGCACCTGCGGATATTGCGCCACCAGCGAGCCAAGCTCCGGCGCGCTGCCGCCGCGCGCGATGCGGACTGTGGAAACGCCGAGCGTGACGTTCGACCAGTCCTCGCCGGTCGATTGCGTGACCTCGGCGCGGCGGACCAGCTCGAGCTGCGGCTTGCGATCCTTGGCACCGGTGTCGAGCCTGGCATCATAGAGCGGCAGCCAGCGCGCATTGCGCACGGCGTAAGTGACGCGCAGCGTTGCCTTTGTCGCCGCCGCTGAAGCCACGTCGATCCGCACCTCCAGCTTGCTTGGCGGCTTGGCGGATCGGTCGGCTTCGAGTTGCGCGATCTGGCGATCGATCTCGCGCTGCTTTCGCGCGGATTCGCGGATTGCGGCCTCAGCCGCCGCGACTTCCTCGGCCACGGCGGTGAAGGCCGCACGCCACTCGGTGATCGGGCGCGCCTCGCCTTTCTCACCGAGGCCGGCGGGAGAGGCATCGGCAAAGCGCTGCGCGAATTTGCGCCGGGCGGCCGCCGCATCGATCGCGCCTTGCAGGTCGGCACGCTCGTCCTTGAGCGCCTCGATGCGCTTGTCGAGCTCGGGCAGATTGACCGGCGGCGCTGCGCGCGGCGGCCGCGCATCGATGGTGCCGATGGTGAGCCTGGCGCCCGCCTCGCCCTCGACGCGGAGGGAGGATGGATCGAGCGAGAGCGGAAAATCCTTGGCGACCAGCGTGCTGTCGCCGGAGGCGAGGTCGATCGCGATCACGCGGGTGACGATGGCGCCATCAGGATAGACGGTGACGGTGTCGATGGCCGATGTGGCGTCCACATCGGCGGCCCATGAGGGCGAGGCGAGCGCCGTAGTCACCAGGACCAGACTCGTCGTCGCCAGACACCTTGCAATCGTGCGCATCAAATTTCTCCCTGCCGATATCGCCGCGCCGCCAGCCGGACGCGCGAAAACATGCCACGCCATCGCAGTGAGACGCGGCAGGGAAGGAACCGGTTCGATTGGGGTTTCCGTTGGGCGCAGCTGCGGCAGCACCATGGCCGCGGAACGCGTCACCACGCCGCGGCACAACCTCAGAGGTCGGCTCAGACCTGGCTGGGCGAACCCTGGCCGAAGATGCGGCGGAGCAGATCCGTCACGTTGCGGGCGCCGGCCTTCTTCAAAATGCTGGCGCGATAGCCTTCGACCGTGCGTGCGCTCAGATGCATCCGCCGGGCGATCTCCTTGTTGGTCAGGCCGACAGCGAGATGCGCAAGCACATCGCCTTCGCGCGCGGTCAGTGGCTCGCAGCCGGCCAGCCAGCGTTGCCGGCTCGAATCGGGTTGGGCGGATTCGTCGATCGCGGCATCGATCCGGCCGACGACGTCGTGGGTGCGAAACGGCTTCTCGATGAAATCAGCCGCGCCATTCTTGATGGCGTCGACCGCCATGGCGATGCTGCCGTTCGCCGAGGTCACCAGCACCGGCGCCATGCAATTTTCCTCGCGCAGGCGCTTGAGCACGTCGAGGGCGGAGCGATCCGGCGGCATCTCCAGCAGCACGCAGGCCGGCATGCGCGCCTTCGCTTCCGACAACAGCGACGCGCCGTCGGCGAAGCAAATGACGTTATAGGCGCTCTGCTGGAGCGCACTGGACAATTGTTCGCGGGAGGCGGCGTCGGTTTCAATGACGAATACCTCACCCTTGGAAAGCATGTTTCCCGGCATAATTCCGATCCAATAATGTCTTTGGTCAATTGATAAGAGACGGCCGGGGGCCCATGGCGCCCCGCCGTCATGAGCACGGCATTCGCGCCGGTGCTTCGCTTTCCCTTTATGTATGTTCCGCCTTGTTCCGGGATTTGACGGATTGGGACAAAAACCTTACATTTCGGGACATCTGCGAGAATGCTGACAGGAACAGGTCGCATGACCGACCTCATTCGCAGCGCAGGCTTGAGCTACTACCCGGAGGTCGCCCGGTCTGTCGGGCTCGACCCCCGACAGATGATGCGCAAGGTCAGGCTGCCGCTGGCCATCCTCGACAAGCCCGATACGCCCATTGCCGTCCCAGCCCTGCGTCGCCTGCTCGAAATGTCGGCAGCGGAGTCCGGTGCCGAAGATTTCGGCTTGCGGCTCGCCGAGCGCGGCGGACTGACCAATTTCGGCGCGGTCGGCCTGATCGTGCGCGAACAGGCGACCGTCGGCGAGGCGATCGAAGCGTTCTCACGCTTCATCCATGTTCATCACGACGGCATGAAGCTCGACGTCGTCAGGGACAAGCAGACCGTGACCGTCACGCTGTATCTGCGCGGGCGACAGCCGACGGCCTCGCGCCAGTCGATCGACATGGCGCTGGGCAGCGTCCATCGCATCATCCAATCGTTGTTCGGAACTGACTGGCGGCCGCAGGAGGTGCATCTGCACTACCCGCCGCCACACGACCGCAAGCGTTACCGCGACTTCTTCGGCTGCCGCGTCATCTTCAACGCGGAGGAGGACGCGATCCTGCTGTCGGCGCACGACATGAAGCGCCGGATCCCGAGCGCGCATCCCGTGATCGCGAACTATTTGCGCAAGCGGATCGAGGCGATCGAAAACAGGCCGGCAAGCTGGGAGGAGAAGGTCGACGAGGTCGTGCGCAGCCTGCTCGCAAGCGGCGACTGCACGGTCGAGCGGGTGGCCGAACATCTCGCCTGCACCCGCCGCACCATTCACCGGCATCTCGCCGACGCCGGCACCAGCTTCTCGGCGATCCTCGATGCGCAGCGCGCCGATCTCGTGATCCGGCTGATCGAGGACCCCGAGCGGCCGCTGGCGGATATCGCCGCACAGCTCGGCTTCTCCGCACAGAGTGCCATGGCGCGCTGGTTCCGCGGCCGCTTCGGCTGCACCATCACCGACTGGCGGCGGGGCGTGCGGCCGTTGACGAAGCCGGCCGGCGTTCCTTCGGCGTCGGCCGCTTAACATTTATCGCGCCGTGGCCGGCGCGCCGATGATGGCGAGTGCACGCCGCGGGCTGCCGGCGAGCAGCGGCCCGAACGCGGCTGCGAAGCCGAGGAACGCGACGATCCAGCCGCAGGCGGCAATGTGCAGCAGCATATCGCTATGCGCGGGCAATACCACGGCAGCGACCCGCGCCAGCGCCGCAACGATGATCGCGACGTAGAGGCTTGCGTCGCCAGTGACGCCGTCAGCGCTTGTCCGGTGTGGCCAAGGCTCGCGCGCGTCATCACCGCGAGCGTCATGATTCCGGCCGCTCCCGTCATCCAGGCATGAATGCCCGCGCTCGGCGGCAACACGCCGAAACCGGCCAGGGCGTTGAGGAGGAAGCCGAGCGGCACGAAGGCGTAGCCGACGTGAAGGATCAGCAGCAGCCGTTCGCCCGTGGTGCGATCACCGGCCCAGCGTGCGAACCGGACGAGGTGCAATGCGCCGACGAGCGCCATCACCACGCCGGTGACGGTGCTCAGCGGCGCAACGATCCAGCCAATGAGCGCGAGCGCGCTCAGTCCGATCACAACGCCGTCAAACCGTCCGAACGGCACCGGCAGGCGGCCGGGATTGAACTTGACCAGCCAGTTGCGGGTGAAGCTCGGGATAATGCGGCCGCCGATCAGCGAGATCAGCAGCATGACCACGCCAATGCCGACGCGGATGCTGACATCGGCTGCACCTTCATAGTGCGCTTCGAGATGGAAGGCGACATTGCCAGCGAGCAGCACCAGCACGAGCACCACCACCGGCAGATTGCGCCAGTTACCGCCCGCGATGATCTCGCGCGTGGCGGCCGCGATGACGAGTGCGAGGAAGGCGGCGTCGACGACAAGCGCGAACGCCCAGCCGATCTCGGCGGACAATGCCACTCGGCAAAAGCCTCGGGCGCCGTGATCGTCGGCGTGCCGCCGCCGAAATGGATGTGCTCGACCTTGATGCGTCGGCCGATGGTGTCGGCGACCTCTGCGATCTCGCCGCGCAGCGTCCGCTGATAGGCCGCAATCAACCCGTCGCGGCGGACGATCTGGGTATGGCAGCCGCAATACCAGCACATCTCGCGGCAGAACGGCACATGCAGATAAAGTGATGCACTGGCGTTCGAGGGAAGTTCGGACAACCAGCGTGCATAGGTGTCGGCGCCGATCGCCGACGAAAAGTGCGGCGCGGTCGGATAGCTCGTGTAGCGCGGCAATCTCTCTTCGCCGTAGCTCGCTGCGAGATCAGTCCTCATCTCTTGCCCATTCGTAAATCAATGCCGCGCAAGGCCGCGGCAAATCACGGATGGCATTGGACTACCCGTTTTCCGGAAGGCCACCTTGCGCTTGCTCAAAGTCCGGGCGCCGGAGTCGCACTTCGGTAAACTTCTTAGGGTTCTTACCGGAGGCGAATCCAGGCAGAACCTTGTCGCAGCGCAAACACTCTTGCGCGGATATGCGCACACTGCATCCGTCATCAAAACCCTTTCGCATGAAGGATGCTTCCGATGTTCACCCGCAGAGCCGCATTGGTCAGCGCCGCCGCGACCGCTCTGATGCTCGCAACACCCGCCTTCGCTGCCAGCGATCTCAAGCTGCCGCGGCAGAAGGTCGAGCTGGTCGCCCCGCCCTTCGTGCACGCGCACGAGCAGGCCACGACGCAGGGCCCCAAGATCATGGAGTTCAAGATGACCATCGAAGAGAAGAAGGTGGTCATCGACGATAAGGGCACGACCTTCCAGGCCATGACCTTCAACGGCTCGATGCCGGGCCCGCTGATGGTCGTGCACGAAGGCGACTATGTCGAGCTGACGCTGGTCAATCCCGCGACCAATACCATGCCGCACAACATCGACTTCCACGCCGCAACCGGTGCGCTGGGCGGTGCCGAGCTCACGTTGGTCAATCCCGGCGAGCAGGTCGTGCTGCGCTGGAAGGCAACGCGGACCGGCGTGTTCGTCTATCACTGCGCGCCGGGCGGCCCGATGATCCCCTGGCACGTCGTCTCCGGCATGAACGGCGCCGTGATGGTGCTGCCGCGCGATGGGCTGAATGACGGCAAGGGTCACGCGCTGAAATACGACAAGGTCTATTATGTCGGCGAGCAGGACATGTACGTGCCGCGCGACGAGAAGGGCAATTTCAAGTCCTATGACTCGCCAGGCGAAGCCTTCACCGACACCGAAGAGGTGATGAAGAAGCTGATCCCCTCCCACGTCGTCTTCAACGGCAAGGTCGGCGCGCTCACCGGCAAGAACGCGCTGACGGCCAAGGTCGGCGAGAACGTGCTGATCGTGCATTCGCAGGCCAATCGCGACAGCCGGCCGCATCTGATCGGCGGTCATGGCGACTATGTCTGGGAGACCGGCAAGTTCTCCAACCCGCCAGAGACCGGGCTCGAAACCTGGTTCATCCGCGGCGGCTCGGCGGGAGCTGCGATGTACAAGTTCCTGCAGCCCGGCATCTACGCCTATGTCACGCATAATCTGATCGAGGCCGCCGACCTTGGCGCCACCGCGCACTTCAAGGTCGAAGGCAAATGGAACGACGATCTGATGACCCAGGTGAAGGCGCCTGCTGAGATACCGGCCGCCAACACCAACTAGAGGCGGGAAAGGGCCAGCCATCGCCGGCCCTTTCTTTTTTCGGGGGAATCACCATGCTGATCGCATTCAAGCTCAAATTGCTGCTCGCCTGTGCGGCGGGGTTCGCGGGACCACTGGCTGTTGCGCCGCTGGTCGCCGAGATGTCGACACGCGGCACGCAAGGCGGGCCTGCTATCGTCGAGATCGCCGCGGGCAGCTTCGCCTATCGCGAGGCCGGCGATTTCACGCGTGCCGGACAGCAGGCCGAGGCGCCGCTGCGCACACTGCAATTCACGCGGCCGCTTCACATCATGCGCGAGCAGGTCTCCTCCGCCGACTACCAGCTTTGCGTGCAGGACGGTGCGTGCCACGCGCTCGATCGGAGCGTGGCGATTGCACCCGATCGCCCCGCGGTGCAGGTGAGCTGGCACGATGCCCAAGCTTATGCGAGCTGGCTGTCGCGCAAGAGCGGCCACCATTACCGCCTGCCGAGCGATGCGGAATGGGCCTTTGCAGCGGGCTCGAAGTTCAGGGATGACGGCGCGCCGGTCGACGCAGACGATCCCGCAAAACGCTGGATCAGCCGCTACGAGCGCGAATCCGAACGCGACCTCTCCGACACCACGGCCTATCCGTTCGGCAAGTTCGGCCTCAACGAGCGTGGCGTGTCCGATCCTCGCCGGCAACGTCTGGGAGTGGACCTCGACCTGCTTCGTGCGCCAGAGTCCCTCCGCGGAGACAGTCTGGATTGCTTCGCCGCAAGAGCTCCTCGCAATGACGGTTTGGAAGTAGTGCGCCCCACACAAACGAAAATGGCCGGGACGAAGCCCGGCCATTCACAATCGCTCGCGATCGTTGTCTTACGTATTCTTCAGCGCGACGCGGAATTCGGCTTCGGTCTTGGACTTGACCTCGTCGAGCGTGACGCCGTCGGCGAGCTCGATCAGCGCCATGCCGCCGTCGCCGTGTTTGTCGATGGTGAAGACGGCGAGATCGGTGACGACCATGTCGACGACGCGTTCGCCGGTCAGCGGCAGAGTGCACTTTTTCAAGAGCTTGGCGCCGTCCTTGGCGGAATGCTCCATCACCACGACGACGCGCTTGACGCCGGCGACGAGGTCCATCGCACCGCCCATGCCCTTGACCATCTTGCCGGGGATCATCCAGTTGGCGAGATCGCCGTTCTGGGCCACCTGCATGGCGCCGAGGATCGACAGATCCATGTGGCCGCCGCGGATCATGCCGAAGGAATCCGCGCTGGAGAAATACGAGGTCGACGGCAGCTCGCTCACGGTCTGCTTGCCGGCGTTGATGAGGTCGGCATCGACCTCGTCCTCGTAGGGGAACGGGCCCATGCCGAGCATGCCGTTCTCGCTCTGGAGGCTGACATCAACGCCATCAGGAATGTAGTTCGAGACCAGCGTCGGGATGCCGATGCCGAGATTGACGTAATAGCCGTCGCGCAATTCCTTCGCGGCGCGCGCAGCCATCTGTTCACGGGTCCAGGCCATCTTACTCTCCTGATCTCAAGCTGCGGTGCGCGGGCGGGTGTTGCGGAATTCGATGCGCTTCTTGGCCGTGCCGACCTCGACGATGCGCTTCACGAAGATGCCGGGCGTGTGGATGTGGTCGGGGTTGAGTTCACCGGCGGGAACCAGATGCTCGACCTCGGCCACCGTGATCTTGGCCGCGGTCGCCATCATCGGGTTAAAGTTGCGCGCGGTCTTGCGGTAAATCAGGTTACCGGCGGTATCACCCTTCCAGGCGTGCACGATGGCGAGGTCGGCGAACAGGCCGCGCTCCATCAGGTACTTCTCGCCGTCGAACTCTTTCACTTCCTTGCCTTCGGCGATCAGCGTGCCGACGCCGGTCTTGGTGTAGAAGGCCGGGATGCCAGCGCCGCCGGCGCGGATGCGCTCGGCCAGCGTGCCCTGCGGGTTGAATTCGAGTTCCAGCTCGCCGGCGAGGAATTGCTGGGCGAACAGCTTGTTCTCGCCGACATAGGATGAGATCATCTTCTTGATCTGGCGGGTTTCCAGCAGGCGGCTGAGCCCGATGCCGTCGACGCCGGCATTGTTCGAGACAACGGTCAGACCCTTTACGCCGGAGTCGCGGATCGCGTCCGACAGCACCTCGGCAATGCCGCAGAGGCCGAAGCCACCCGACATGATCATCATGTTGTCCTTGAGAACGCCCTCAAGAGCCGACTTGGCGTCGGGATAGACCTTGTTCATGCAAAAACCCTCGACTGAAGCTGCGGCCTGCAGGCGTCACGCCTTATTGGCGGCGATTATTAGGCGGAATCGTCCGAAGCCGTCAATGATACGGGGTTCTCCGTTCCGAGAGCCGGTGGTAGAAGCTGCCCACGCCGTGGGCAGACCCGTCCGCGGCCTTGAAAGCGACAAGAAAACCCATCAAGTTGCGGGGGTTGGGCGTGGGGGCGCGGAGGTTTCCCGCTCCGCCCTTCTGGCTCCAGCGACCAACCCGATCAGGACACGCCATTGACCATGGCCCAAGGAATGAAGCGCCTCGGGACGCCGATCGCGGCGCTGCTCGGCGTCGCGCTGATCGCCCTGATCGCGACCTCCTGGCTCATCAACCGCGACGCACTGCGCAAGGCCGTGGAAGCGCAGATCCGCGACGTCACCGGGCTCGAGCTCAGCGTGGCAGGCAACATCGACATTTCCGTGCTGCCGGCCAGCTACATCTCCTTCCATGACGTCGGCCTGAAGGGTGGCGGCACCGCCGACCCCGCGCTCCATGTCGACGTGCTCACCGCCAATCTCAGGCTCCTGCCCTTGCTGCTGCAACGGTTCGAGATCGCCGACCTGACGTTGCTGCGTCCCCACATCCATGTCAGTCTGAAGCCGGACGGCGAGAGCAACTGGACACCTTTCATCCAGACCATTGCGCGCACGATGAAGCCCGGCGCCGACAGCCAGGTCTCGTTCTCCGAGATCAGGATCCAGGACGGCGTGCTCGACTACGAGGACGCCGCCACGAACGCCACCGAGAAGCTCGAGGACATCGACCTGTCGCTGGCCTGGCCCTCGATCTCGCGCTCCTTTGCCGCGACGGGGCAGTTCGACTGGCGCGGCGAGCGCGTCGACGGCTCGATCAGCTTTGCCGATTTCGTCGCAGCCCTCTCGGGCGACCGCTCGGGCCTGAAGGCGCGGATCGCCAGCGCGCCGCTCAAGCTCGCCTTCGACGGCAGCGTCGCCAACCGCACCAGCCCGATGATGGAGGGTACGCTCACCATCGACAGCCCGTCCTTGCGCAACGCGCTGCGCTGGACCGGCCAGCCGCAGCCGGGCAGCGGCGGCTTCGGCCGCTTCGCGCTGAAGGCGCGCGCCAATGTCGTCGGCGCCTCGATCGCGCTCACCAATGTCAATGTCGAGCTCGACGGCAACACCGCCGAAGGCGTCATGACCTACGCCAATAACGGCCGGCAGACGCTGCAGGCGACGCTCGCCGCCGACGCGCTCGACTTCACACCTTATATCTCCACCTTCCGCCTGCTCGCGAGCGGCGCGCGCGACTGGAACAGGCAGCTGTTCGATCTCAACGGACTTTCGAGCACCGACCTCGACATGCGCCTCTCGGCCGCCAAGCTGACGGTCGGCCCCACGAAGCTTGGCCGCACCGCGATCGGCGCCAACTTGCGCAACGGCACGCTGGCGCTCTCGGTCGGCGAGGCGCAAGTCTATGGCGGCATCGCCAAGGGCTCGTTCGGCATCTCGCGGTCCGACACCGTCGCCGACATCAAGGCGCAATTCCAGTTCACCGACGTCGACCTCCAGGCCTGCGCCTCGGAGCTGTTCGGCCTCAACAAGCTGTCCGGCCGCGGCAATATCAACGTATCGCTCCTCGCTTCCGGCTCGAGCCCGTTCGGCCTGGTGCAGTCGCTCGACGGCACCGCCACTGTGACCGGGCATGACGGCGCGATCGCGGGCTTCAATGCCGAGCAGTTGCTGAAGCGGCTGGAGCGCCGGCCATTGTCCGGCGGCGGCAATTTCCGCAACGGCTCGACGCCTTACGACAATCTCACCATTGCCGTGAAATTCGCCGACGGGATCGCCACCGCCGAGGACATCCGCATCGAAGGGCCGGCTGCGAAGATCACGCTGACCGGCACCGCATCGGTGCCGACGCGCGAATACGACATGAAGGGTGTGGCCAGCCTCAACACAACGTCAGGCTTTCAACTGCCCTTCATGGTGCAGGGTCCCTGGGACGATCCGCTGATCTTCCCCGACCCCGAGGCCCTGATCCGCCAGTCGCCTGCGGCGTCTCCTTTCCTCGACCTGCTGAAGCAACGCATCATCGGCGGAAAGCGACAGGCGCCGGAGGGATCGCCGACGGCGGAGAACGCAAAGGACAACGCCAAATCCAATTAGAGTGATCAACGTCGCTCTCTTTGGGTTGGGAGCCTGCGGGCCACGGGTTCGACCTGCCAAACGGAATACCGCCACCGATTTCATCCAGACGCGGCGTCAAGCGGCGGGCTGCGTCGTCGAAATCCAGATCTTGTCCTCCTGCACCGCTGCTGCCCCGCCAATCTTCGGTCCCGCCTCGACCTTGAGAGTGCCGTCCTGTCCCAGCTCGCGGGCCAACACCTCGCGGTCACAAGCGTCCTCCCACAGCGAAACGGTGATGGCTGCGACACAATTGCTGATCATGCTGGTCAGCGCCCGCGCCTCCGACATGAAGCGATCGATGCCGACAAGCAGTGCCACGCCCGCCACGGGCAAATCCGGCATGACGGAGAGGGTCGCAACAAGCGCGACGAAGCCGCTGCCGGTGACACCGGCCGCCCCTTTGGACGTCAGCAGCATCAGCCCCAGCATCGCGGCGATCTGCCCCCATGACAAATGGATGTCGCAGGCCTGCGCAATGAAGATGGACGCCAAGGTAAGATAGATGGCGCTGCCGTCCAGATTGAAAGAGTAGCCCATCGGCAACACGAGCCCCGACACGCCCTTCCGGCATCCGAGCTGCTCCAGCTTGCGCAGTGCGCCGGGCAGCGCCGGCTCCGACGACGACGTGCCGAGCACGATCAGCAGTTCTTCCTTGAAGTAGCGGATGGTCTTCCACAGGCTGAAGCCGTTCAGCCGCGCCAGCGTACCAAGCACGACGACCACGAAGACGGAGCAGGCGATATAGAATGTCAGGATCAGCAGTCCGAGCGAACCAATCGAACGGATGCCGTAGCGGCCCACCGTGAACGCCATGGCGCCAAAGGCGCCGAGCGGAGCGAGTTTCATGATGAAGCCGAAGGACACAAACAGCACCTGCGAGAACGAGGCGATTGCCTTTGCCACCACGACACCGCCGTCGCCGGCGCGGCTCAGCCCAAAGGCAATCACGACGGAGAGCAGCAGCACCGGGAGCACTTCGCCATCAGCAAACGCTCCAAAGAACGAATGCGGGATGATGTGCAGCACGAAGTCCGCAAATCCGCTCGTACCTGCCTGCTTGGTGAATTTCGCGGCGACCGACGGATCCAGCGTACTGACGGACACATGCATGCCCGCGCCCGGCTGGATCAGCGATACGGCCATCAGGCCAGTCAGCAGCGCCAGCACGGTCAGCAGGTAGAACAGCGCCATGGACTTGACCAGTGTGCGGCCGATCTCGCGGGAATCGCTGATGCTGTTGATGCCGCTGACAATGGTGCAGAACACGATTGGCGCGATCATCATCTTGACCAGCTTGACGAAGCCGTCTCCGAGGGGCTTCAGCGCGGCGCCAAATTCCGGCCAGAAATGGCCCGTGAGGATACCCAGCATGAGTCCGATCAGCACCTGAACATAGAGAACCCGATAGAACGGCTTTCGCGCCTCAGTGTTGGGATGCTCAACCAAAGCTTCCTTGTGCATTCTCGTTTCTCCCATGGCTTTGATTTTTCTTGATGACTCCGGAGGCGGCCGGCTTCAGGCCGCCAGGACCGAATGAGCAATGTGCGACCGACGGGCGAAGACGTGGCCCTCGAAGATTCGCCGCGCAGTCCGCTGCACCCGGGCAACCGGGCCGGGCTCCAGCCGAACGACGAGTTGGCCGGAGGGATGGGCCAGCGTGATCGGCACCGGTGGCGCCAGCGGTCCCACCATCTCCGCGGCGATCGTTCCGGGCGTGACACAGGCAGTCGCAATCGCGACAGCGCCCGTCACCGCCAGCGCGCTATGGCAGTCGTGTGGCATGAAGTACCTGACGTTCAACGTCGCCTCGCTTGCGGACGATATCAGGACCGGTTTTGGGATCACCATTGCCGCAGAATTCGGAAAGCCCATCCGGCGTCCAGCCTCGATGCGCAAGGTTTCGAGACGCGCGCGGAAGTAGCTGTCGGTGAAATCTGAGGGTGCCTCGCGGCCGCTCCAGCCAAGATCCGCCGCGCGGACCAGCATCACGGGCATGGCAGCGTCGATGCAAGTCACATCGATCCCTTCGATGCGGTCGACCGGTCGCCCCGTGGGCAGGAGGCGGCCGGTGCGTGCGCCGGCCGCGTTGGGAAACGACAGTTCGATCGCCGCGGCCGTTCCCGGTACACCGTCGATCCTCGCCTCGCCCTCATAGGTCACCCGCCCTCCGGGGGTGGCAACCATCGCGTCAATCAGCTTACCGGTGTTGACATTGTGGATGCGCACATGGGTGCGATCTGCGGCGGCGGCGACCAGCCCGCCTTCAATCGCGAACGGCCCCACCGCCGCCAGCATATTCCCGCAGTTGGGCGAGGTATCGACGATCCCTTCACGAACCCGCACCTGGGCAAACAGGTAGTCAACATCGGCGCCGGGCACCGATCCCGGTCCAACGATCGCAACCTTGTTGATAACGGCATTGCCGCCGCCGATACCGTCTATTCCAAGATCGTGCCCACCTCCCATCACGGAGAGCAGGATGGCGTCGCGCAACCTGGGGTCGGCCGGAAGATCGCTGGCTAGAAAAAACGGCCCGCGTGAGGTTCCTCCGCGCATGACCACACAGGGAATGGCAATCTGATCGTTCATGGAGCTGTTCCGTTCGTCGACATCTTCGCTCGGACCAGAGCATCGTCCGCCAGAACTCTTTTGTGAAATGCAAATATCTGATGTATTGTTTCATATATCGGTATAATGGAGCGGACCATGAACGCAGAACTGCTCGACCTCAAAGCGTTCATCACCGTGGCGGAGACGGGAAGCTTTGTCCGGACCGCCAAGGCGCTGAACCTGTCGCAGCCAGCGCTCAGCCGGCGCATTCAAAAACTGGAAGAAAGCCTCGGTGCGCCGTTGCTCGAACGGTCGACGCGGCACGTCAATCTCACCATGACGGGGCGCGACTTCCTGCCGAAAGTGCGTCGCCTCATCGACGAGTTTGAGACCTCGGTGCTCGCCATTCACGATATCGGCGCGCGAAGTTCAGGTTTGGTTTCGGTGGCTGCGGTGCCGACAGCCGTGTTCTATTTCCTGCCGCGTGCGATCGGCCGGTTCGCCGAAGCCTATCCGCGCATTCGCATCCGGATTCTGGACATCGGAGCCAACGAGGGACTGGAAGCGGTCGCGCGCGGAGAAGCCGACTTCGGCATCAATTTCATTGGCGCCTCGCATGCCGAAATTGAATTTGAGAAACTGGTCGAGGACCCTTTCGTTCTGGCCTGCCGTCATGACCATCCGTTGGCATCGCGCAAACAGGTAAGCTGGACGGAGATCGTGCCGCACCGAATCATCACCGTCGGTCGTAACAGCGGCAATCGCGCATTGATCGACAATGCGCTGGCGCGACACGGCCTGCAGCTCAACTGGTCCTATGAAGTCGCTCACCTCTCCGGTTCGCTTGGCCTGGTCGAAGCGGGGCTGGGCATCGCCGTGCTACCGAGGCTCGCGACGCCGGCGGCCGGTCATCCGATCATTCACACCATTCGGTTGATCGAGCCGGAAGTATCGCGGACGATTGGAATCGTGCGCAGGCGCGGGGCGACACTATCTCCTCATGCCAGCCAGTTTCTCAAGATGCTCCTCGAAGCATGGCGCTCGCCTTCCCGGACGAGCGGGCAAGGCAAGCCGCGATCCCGATCCGCTGAGGCAGGTTCGAATGCCGTTCCGACAGGCATGAAGGGGAAACGCTGATCGCTCGCCCGCGTGGCGGTGCAGGCCGTTCGCCCTTGAACCGGAGTTCCTCGGATGAGCCCGCCGCGTTCCCGAGGCATTTCCAGATTCTGCGGCCGGAGCTCGCTGGCCCGGCCGGTGGCGTTGCGTTCAGTGCTCATACCGCATAGAACAGCCCGATCTTTCACTGGCGGCGAGCAGGTGTGGGATGATCAGACGAAGCCAGAAGGCGCGAGGCGAATTGATTGCCACAAATTGATGCGGCGATTGGATCGATGCGCGCATTAAGCATCTCCTCGCGCCCGACGCCCCCACGACATAGGTCTGACAACATGCCGCTAGATCGGACTACCGCCATGCGCTAGTGTTTTGCTCGACCGGTTAAAAACACCGGCCGTTTGAGGGAGAAAAACGTGAGATCCAAGGTTATTGGCGCAGTATCACTGGCGGTCGCTGCGGCCGGGCTGTTTGCAGCCGCTGCACCCGCATTTGCGCAGCAAAAGACGATTACGGTCTGGTGGGGCAAAGGCTTCTATCGGTCCGAAGACGACGCGCTGCTCGAGACGATCAAGAAGTTCGAAGCCAAGACCGGCATCAAGGTCGAATTGTCGCAATACGCGATTCAGGACATGATTCCGAAGACGGTCGCCGCACTCGACGCCGGCACCGTGCCCGATGTCGCCTATTCCGATTCCTACGACGTGCAGGCGCAGGGCAAGTGGGCCTATGAGGGCAAGCTCGAGGACCTCACGGACGTCATGGAGCCGATCAAGGGCCGGTTCGTGCAGAACACGCTGGACGCATCGATCCTTTATAACGACGTCACCAAGAAGAAGGCCTATTACGGCTTCCCGCTGAAGCAGCAGAGCATGCACGTCCAGATCTGGAACGACATGCTGGAGAAGGCGGGCTTCAAGCAGAGCGACATCCCGACCGACTGGGCTGGGTACTGGACGTTCTGGTGCGACAAGGTTCAGCCGGGGATCCGCAAGGCGACCGGCCAGCGCATTTATGCCGTCGGACAGCCGATGGGCGTGGAATCCACCGACGCCTTCCAGTCGTTCTACACTTTCATGGACGCCTACCACGTCAAGCTGGTCGACGACGACGGCAAGCTCCTGGTCGACGACCCAAAGGTGCGCGACGGCCTGATCCATGCGCTGAAGGACTACACCGACACCTACATCAAGGGCTGCACCCCGCCATCGTCCACGACCTGGAAGGATCCGGACAACAACGTCGCCTTCCACAACAAGACGATCGTGATGACCCACAATTTCACGATCTCGATCGCGGCGAAGTGGTACGAGGATTCGCAGAATCAGGCGCTCACGCAAGAACAGCGCGACGCCGGCAAGAAGGCCTATGAACAGGACATCATCACGGCGTCCTTCCCGAAGGCGCCGGATGGTTCGACCATCCGCTACCGCTCCGACGTCAAGACCGGGTTGGTCTTCACCGCGGCCAAGAACAAGGCCGAGGCCAAGCAGTTCATCAGCTTCCTGCTCCAGGAAGAGAACGTCCGACCCTATATCGAAGGCGCGCTCGGCCGCTGGTTCCCCGTGACGAAGGAAAGCCAGGCCAGCCCATTCTGGCAGGCCGACAAGCACCGCAAGGCGGTCTACGCCCAGTTCACGGGCGGCACCGCGCCGTTCGACTTCACCAAGAACTGGAAGTTCACGATCCTCAACAACGAGAACGTCTGGGCCAAGGCGATGAACCGGGTTGTCAGTGAGAAGGTCCCGGTCGACAAGGCCGTCGACGAGCTGATCGCCCGCATCAAGCAGGTTGCAGGCTAAGCTCTCTTTCTTCCTCTCCTCGCTGGCGCGGGGAGAGGCGAAACGCTAACACCGGCCGCCGCGTGCGGCCGGAAGTCCTTTCAAAGAGTCCTAAAAGAATGGCGATCACGCTCTCTGGCGATCAGTCGATCCCCGCCTCCCCCTTGTCGCCGCGGCTGACCCCGGCGCAGGCCTGGGGCATCGCGCTGCTCGCGCCCTACCTGCTCGTTTTCCTCGCCTTCGTGGTCTATCCCGTCTGCTACGGGCTATGGCTGGCGCGGGCCCCGTCGAACTATGTCGCGCTCTACAACGACCCGATCTTCGCGCGCGCCGCGGTCAATACGCTGATCTTCCTGGTGATCGGCATCAACATCAAGATGCTGATCGCGCTGTTCCTGTCCGGCTTCTTCGCCGTGCAGCGCACCTGGATCAAGTGGCTCTCGGTGATCTTCATCCTGCCCTGGGCGGTGCCGTCGATCCCGACCATCCTGTCGGTCCGCTTCATGCTCAATCCCGAATGGGGCATGATCAACCACCTGATCTTCTCTTTGACCGGCGATGACGGCCCGAACTGGCTGAATGACCCGACCGTGGCGCTGACCATGGCGATCGGCGTGCACATCTGGAAGTCGCTGCCGTTCTGGACGCTGATCCTGATCACCGGGCGCCTTGCAATCGCGCAGGACCTGTTCGAGGCCGCCGAGGTCGATGGCGCGAGCTGGTGGCAGAAATTCCGCTTCATCACCTGGCCGTCGATGCAGACGCTCTACATCACCTGCACGCTGCTCTCGATGATCTGGACGCTCGGCGATTTCAACAGCGTCTATCTGCTCACCGGCGGCGGCCCGGCCGACCTCACGCACGTGCTGTCGACGCTCGGTATCCGCTATCTCCGGCTCGACCAGCTGTCGCTCGCGATGGCCTCCATCGTCTGCGCGATGCCGTTCGTCCTGCCGCTCGTGTATTTCATGATGAAACGGTTGTCGCGATGAAGCTTCCCTCTCTCCGTGACGTCGCGACGGAAGCGCGGCTGCTCCTGATCGGCATTCCTGTCTTCCTGTGGACGATGATCCCGATCTACCACATGTTCCTGTTCGCGATCTCCCCGAAGGAGGACGCGTTCTCGGGCAAGCTGTGGCCGGACCATCCGACGCTGCACAACTTCGAAATCGTGTTCAAGCAGCAGCACTATTTCCTGCGCGACTTCTACGTCCAGTTCTGGAATTCGACGCTGATCGCCGCGGCCGTCGGCGCATTGACGCTGTTCATCGCCACGGCCGCGGCGTTCTCGATCTCGCGGCTGAAGGTGCCCGGCGGGCGCATGGTGCTGAACCTCGCGCTCTTCACCTATTTCATCCCCGCGGCATTCCTTGCCGTGCCGATGTACCGCACCATGGGAAATTACGGCCTGCTCAACAATCACTGGGCGCTGATCCTGGCGATGGTGACGATCGCCTCGCCTTACGCGATCTGGGTGCTGAAGCAGGCCTCGGACAAGCTGCCGGTCGAGCTGGATGAAGCCGCGGTGATGGACGGCGCCACCACGCTGCAGATCTTCCGTCTGGTCTATCTGCCGCTGATGATGCCCTCGCTGGTCGCGATCGGCACCTATGCAGTGCTGCTCGCCTGGAACGAATATCTCTATGCATTCCTGCTGCTGTCGAACGACCAGGAGATCACGCTTCCCGTCGCGCTCGGCAACTTCCTCGCCGCCGACGATTCGCCGTGGGAACTCTTGATGACCACCGGCTTCATCTACGCGCTGCCGCCGGCTGCGGTCTATTACGCCTTCCGCCGCTACATGGTCGGCGGGCTGACAGCGGGTGCGGTGAAGTCCTAGCCCCCTCGTCATTGCGAGCGAAGCGAAGCAATCCAGAAATGCTCCCGCGGAGACACTCTGGATTGCTTCGTCGCAAGAGCTCCTCGCAATGACAGCAGGGGCCTATAGCGGCGCCGCGCTCTTGCCCTGCGAACTCGATAGCTTTGAAGCGAGCGAGGCGATAACGATGACGATCGCGATCAGGGCGATCACCAGGGTGCAGATCGCATTGATCTCGGGCTTCACGCCCAGCCGCACCTCGGAATAGATCCGTATCGGCAGCGTCGCCGAGCCGGGCCCCGTGGTGAAGCTTGCAATCACGAGATCGTCGAGCGAGAGGGTGAAGGCGAGCATCCACCCGGCGACGATCGCTGGTGCAATCAGCGGCAACGTCACCGACAGGAAGGCGCGCACGGGGGCGCAGCCGAGGTCCATCGCCGCCTCCTCCAGCGACCGGTCGAGCGAGCCGAGGCGCGACTGCACGACGACGGCGACGAAACACATCGTCAGCGTGGTATGCGCGATCGTCACCGTCCAGAAGCCACGCTCGGCGTTCAGCGCAACGAACAGCAGCAGCAGCGACAATCCCGTGATCACCTCCGGCATCACCAGCGGCGCATAGAGCATGCCGGAGAACAACGTACGGCCGCGAAAGCGCTCGCCGCGCGCCAGCGCCACCGCGGCCAGCGTACCGATCAGCGTGGCGATGGTTGCGGACGCGACCGCGACCCGCAGGCTCATCCAGGATGCCTCGATCATGGCGCGGTCGCCAAAGAACTCGTGGTACCAGCGCAGCGACCAGCCGCCCCACACCGTCACCAGCCGCGAGGCGTTGAAGGAGTAGATGACGAGAATGAGGATCGGCAGATAGAGGAAGGCGAGCCCGAGCGCGAGCGAAGCGATGTTGAAGCGGGACAGGCGAGAGAATTTGCGCATCTCACCGCTCCTCCAACTGCCGCCGCTGCAGCCGCTCATAGAGCAGTAGCGGCAGCAGCAGCACTACGAGCAGCACGATCGCTGCGCTCGACGCCACCGGCCAATCCTTGTTGGTGAAGAATTCGAGCCATAGCGTCTGGCCGATCATCAGCGAATTGGAGCCGGCGAGAAGATCCGGGATCACGAACTCGCCGACGATCGGAATGAAGCACAACAGCACGCCGGCGCCGACGCCCGGCAGCGACAGTGGAAATGTCACCAGCCAGAAGACCTGCCAGGGCGGCGCGCCCAGATCGCCGGCCGCTTCCTCCAGTGCCGGCTCCATCTTGGCGAGCGTGGCGTAGAGCGGCAGGATCATGAACGGCAAATAGGAATAGACGATGCCGATATACATCGCGGTGTCGGTGGACAGCCACACCACCGGCGCGCTGACCAGATGCAGCGCCAGCAGGAACTGATTGAGCAGGCCGTCGTGCTGGAGGATATTGATCCAGGCATAGATGCGGATCAGGAACGAGGTCCAGAACGGCACGATCACCAGCACCATCGCCACCGCCTGCCAGCGCTTCGGCAGCCGCGCCATGCCGTACGCGATGGGATAGCCGATCAGCAGCAGCAACGCGGTCGCCGTCACCGCAACGGTGAGACTGCGCAGATAGGCGAACACATAAAGGTCGTCGGAGGTGATCAGCTTGAAATTGTCGATTCCCAGCGCGGCAAAGGCCGCGCGGATCGCCGTCCACCCGGCCGTCAGGTCGAACACCGGCTCGTAAGGCGGCTGCGCGATTGCCGTCTGCGACAGGCTGATCTTCAGCACGAAACCGAACGGCACCAGGAAGAACAGCACCATCCAGACATAAGGGGCGATCGCGGCGAAGCGCGCCGGGCGCGCGAAAATCCGGCGCGCGCTCATGACGGCAGCACCACGCAGTCATCAGGCGAGAACCACGCGACGATTTGCTGGTTCAGGCTATAGGCATCGACATCGAGGCGCGCGCTGTTGGCGACGGACGCCTGCACCATGCCACCGGAATCGAGCTTCACCTTGTAGGTGGTGGTGCCGCCGAGATAGCAGATGTCGGCGATCACGCCGTCCAGCCGGTTGATCGCGGTTTCATGACCGGCCTCGCTCACGGGACCACGACGCGACAGCTTGATCTTCTCGGGGCGGATCGCAACCGAAAATCTGCTCTCGCCGACGGGCTGGCGCGGCTCGGCCACCACCAGCGTACCCGCATCGCGCGTGCCAACGACCAGGCGATGACCGTCGCGCAATTTGGACTCGGCGTCGAACAGATTGATGTCGCCGACAAACTCCGCGATCCAGCGCGAGCGCGGCGCCTCGTAGAGCTCGCGGGGGCCCGCGACCTGGGCAAGCTTGCCGGCGTTCATCACGCCGATCCGGCTCGCCATCGTCATCGCTTCTTCCTGGTCGTGGGTGACGATGATGAAGGTCATGCCGAGCCGGCGTTGCAGCTCCATCAGCTCGCCCTGCGTGTTTTCACGCAATTTCTTGTCGAGGGCTGCGAGCGGCTCGTCGAGCAGCAACAATTGCGGCCGCCGCGCCAGCGCGCGGGCCAGCGCCACACGCTGGCGCTGGCCGCCGGAGAGCTGGTCCGGCTTGCGCTTCTCCAGTCCGTTGAGCTTCACCAGCGCAACCATCTCCGCGACACGCGTTGCGATGTCGGCGCGTGCCATGCCGGCGCGCTTGAGGCCGAAGGCGATATTGTCGCGCACCGTGAGATGCGGAAACAATGCGTAGTTCTGGAACATCATGTTGATCGGACGCTCGTGCGGCAGCGCCTGCGCGATGTCCTTGCCGCCGAGCAGGATGCGCCCCTCGTCCGGGGCCTCGAAGCCGGCGAGCATGCGCAGCAGCGTGGTCTTGCCGCAACCGCTGGGGCCAAGCAGCGCAAAGAACTCACCGGCCTTGATGTCGAGCGACACGCCGTCGACCGCGCGGAACGTCCCGAACGTCTTGCCCACGCCCTCGATGCGCAGCAGCGGCTCACCCGCGGCCGGATGCGCATCTCCAGCCGCATTGGCCGCGGCGCTCATTCTGGGCAACTCGTCAGTCATGGTCCCTGCCAACCCCAATGCCGCCGCACGCTAGCGGCGGATCGGATTTTGCTCAACCGGTTCGAGGGGAATCGTTCACACCCGCCATGAACGCAGCCAGCGCCTCACCGTCCGCCGCCGTCATGGTCAGGCCGAGCTTGGAGCGGCGCCACAGGATGTCCTCGGGGAAGCGCGCCCATTCCCGGGCCATGAGATAGCGCACCTCGGCGCCGGTCAGGTCGGGCCCAAAACCTGGGCCCAGCTCATCGCGTGTCTTCGCCTCGCCCAGCACGACCGGCAATCGCGAGCCGTAGGCCGCAACCAGGCGCCGGGCCTGCGGCTCGGAGAGAAACCGCCAGCAGTGGCGGGCGAGGTCGATTTCGGTCTCGAAACGATCCCAGGCAAAATCTCCGCCGGGCAATGCCGCGCCGGCGGTCCAGCGCGGCGACATCGGATAGAACGGGGTCAGCCGCGTCACGGCCCGCTCCGCGCGCAGCCGCGAGGTCGTGACGTCGCCGCCGAACATCGTGAGCAGCGGCGCCTTGCGCCGGCGTGCGTGGAACAGCGTCGTGCCGTCGCGTCGCCGCGCGGACGCCGGCGTCAAATTGACGCCGGAGACCGTGCGCACCACGTCGCTCGGCGTAACGCGCTCGCGAAAATAGCGGCTGGCGGCTTCGCAGAGATAGCCGATATCGGCACCCGGCATCGCGACGATTGCGGGATCGCCGGTGAAGTCATGCGTGACCGTGCCGACCAGCGTGAAATCACGTTCGAACGGGCTGGCAAAAATCAACCGACCGTCGTTGTTCTGGAAGACGTAGACGTTGTCGGACTCGAACAGCCTGGGCACGACGATCTGGCTCATCTGCATGGCCGCCATGGCCGGCTGCTTCTGCCGCAGCACGGTCTCGGCAACCATCGAGGTCCAGGCGCCGGTGGCATTGGCCAGCGCACGTGCCGTGATCACGCGGCGATGGCCGCGATCGACCAGCGCGAGCCGCCAGATGTCGGTCCTGTCGGCGCGCACGCAACGCGCCCCGGTCAGGATCGCGGCGCCACGCTCACTGGCATCCAGCGCCGTGAGCACCACCAGGCGCGAATCGTCGACGACGCAATCGGCATATTCGAACGCGATGCCGAACGGCCGCTTCAGCGCGTTGCCGACCGGATGATGCGTGATGTCGAGGGTAGTCGATCGGGGCAGGCCGCCGCGGTTCGTGAGGACGTCATAAACGTATAGGCCCGCGCGCAACAGCCATGGCGGGCGTTCGTCGGAATGGGCGGGGATCACGAAACTCATCGGCCGCACCAGATGCGGCGCGATCCGGAGCCAGGTCGACCGCTCGGCCAGGGCCCGGCGCACCCGCCAGAAGCCACGCCGCTCCAGCACGGATAAATCGCCATGGATCAATCGCGGTGTCGCCGACGAGGCAGCACCGGCGAGATCGCCCTGCTCGATCAGGATCACCCGCAGCCCGCGGCCGGCGGCATCGCGCGCGAGGCTGACACCGTTCAGGCCGCCGCCGATGATCGCGAGGTCGTAATCCGCCATGAAGCCGTCGAGAGCGAGCGAGGTAAGTACTCAGCACCACTAGCCGGTCTTGAGCGCAAGCTCCATGGCCTCGACGCGGCCGACGAGGCCGGCATATTGCCCGATCGGCAGCGGCTTGCCGAGCAGATAGCCCTGCACGCCGTCGCAGCCTTCCCTGGCGAGGAAGGCGAGCTGGTCGATGGTCTCGACGCCCTCGGCGATGATCGACATTTCGAGGCCATGACCGAGATCGATCACGGCGCGGACGATCGCGGCCGATTGCGGGTTGCGTCCGAGATTGATGATGAAAGCGCGGTCGATCTTGATCTTGTCGAACGGGAACGCCTGGAGATAGCTCAGCGAGGAATAGCCGCTGCCGAAATCGTCCATCGAGATACGGACGCCCAGCGCCTTCAGGCGGCGCAGCAGCGCCAGGCCGCGATCGAAGTCCTCGATCAGCACGCCCTCGGTGATTTCGAGCTCAAGCCGGCCGGGCGCAAGCCCGGTCTCGATCAGAATCGAATGGACGAGGCCGACGACGTCGCCGTGCATGAACTGCGCCGGCGACAGATTGACTGCGACCTGCAGCGGCTTCGGCCACGACGCCGCCTCGCGGCAGACCTGCCGCAGGATCCATTCGCCCATCTCGACGATCAGGCCGCTTTCTTCCGCGATCGGGATGAATTCGGCCGGCGAGACCTGGCCACGCACCGGATGCTGCCAGCGTGCCAGGGCCTCGAAGCCGATGATCTCGCTCTCGGCGACGCTGTTGCGCGCGATGCCCTGGGGCTGGAAGGCCAGCGACAGCTCGCCGTTCTTGATCGCCTTCGACAGATCCTGGTGCAGCACGCGGCGGTCGCGGATCTGCTGGTCCATCTCGGGCTGGTAGAGGCTGATCGTGCCGCGCGATTTCTGCTTGGCACGGAACAGGGCGGCGCCGGCATTGGCAAGCAGCGAAGCACCGTCGGGGCCATTGTGCGGGAAGATCGACATGCCGGTGGTGATACCGGCGCGGACCGCGCGGCCATCGATGTGGAATTCCGGCGCAAGCGCCTCGCCGAGCTGCTGCGCCAGAGCAAGGCCCGCATCGGGCTGCTTGCCGTCGATGATCAGGCCGAATTCGTCGCCGGACAGGCGCGCCACCAAGCCGCCGCGTGCGGTGTCCTGGAACCGCTGGGCCACCTCGATCAGCAGCTTGTCGCCGAGCGCATGGCCGAACACGTCGTTGACTTCCTTGAGGCCGTCGAGATCGACGCAAAGGACAGCGAATTCCTCGTCGGTCCCCTCGCAGGCCTCGATCATCTGGTTCAACGCCTGAAGGAAGGCGGCGCGGTTCGGCAGGTCGGTGAGGCCGTCGTGATAGGCCATGTGCGCCATCCGCGACTCGGTCTGCCGGCGGTTGGTGACGTCCTCGTGGGTCTTGATCAGATATTGCGGCTCGCCGGCATCGTTGAGCACCGTGGCACGCCGGGTCAGGAACAGGCGCAGGCCGTCCTTGGTGGAGATCGGATGCTCCTCGGTGATCATCCCGCGCTTCTTGATCGCCGCCTCGTCGCGCGCGATGATCAGCTTGGCTTCCTTGGCATTGAAGATGTCGGCGGCGGTCAGGCCGGTGGCTTCCTCGCGCCTGCGGTTGAGGATCGTCTCGGCGCTGCGGTTGGCGAGCAGATAGCGGCCATCCTTGACCTGCTCCACGATCAGCGCCACCGGGATATTGTCGACCACCAATTCGAGGAACTTCTTGGTGCTCTCCAACTCCATCGACAGCGATTGCCGATCGGTGATGTCCTCGAACACCACCAGCAGGAATTCCGGCTTGTTGCTCTCGTTGCGGACCACGATGCGGATCGAGGCCACCATGCGCCGGGTCTGGTCGCGTTGGACCTCGACCTCGAATTCGTTGCGATACTGTCCTTCCGGCGCCAGCAGCGCGGCCCGGTCGGTCGCCTCGATGCTCGCCGCCGATTTCGGGCCGAACAGCTCGCGCGCATTCTTGCCGACGACCTGGTCGCGCGAAAAGCCCCAGAAGCGCTCATAGGCGCGGTTGGCAAAGATGTAGCGGCCGTCCTCGATGTTCTTCGCGGCCACGCAGGCCGGAACGTTGTCCAGCACCGTTTCCAGGAATTGCTTGGTCGAGGCGAGCTGCCGCGACAGGTTGCGCTGCTCGCTGACGTCGAGATGGGTCGCCACCGAGCCGCCGTTCGGCAGAATGAAATATTTGACCAGGATGGCCCGGCCGTCCGGCAGCTCGCTGATCAGGCCGTTGGCGCTTGCCGCCTTCTCGTAGAAATCGTCGTCGGAGACGACGAGGACCCCACGCTTGCGCCGCAACTCGAGGATGTCGTAGCCGGTCATGCCGGTCCACAGGTCCGAGCGCGTCAGGCCGTAGATCTCGAGATAGCGGTCGTTGCAAAAGATGATGCACCGCCGCGCATCCGTCATCACCACGCCCTGGTTGAGATTGTTCATGGCGGAGGAGACGAAGGCGTTGCGCCGCAATTGCGAACGCTTGCTCCGGCGCAGCGCGGAATGGATCCACAGCGCGATCGCCGCCAGGAACCCGCAGACGACAACGCCCCCGATCAGGGCTTCCCACACCAGATTAGGGTCGAGATTGCCAAGATGGTTCGGCAGGACGAAGCTATCCGCATAGGCACGCGTGGGCGCGACCGCGCTGGCCAGGCACACGACGGCCTGCACAGCAATCGGAAGCATGCTGCCTTCCTGCCAGTTCTTCTCAGCCATCAGCCACCCGCGATTTCAACTGCGGATTGTCTGGCTTCACGGGTTTGGATCGGGTAAACGCCTGTACGTCCAACAGAAAAATGTGACGCGTAATACGGCAATTGCCCTGACATGATAAATGCTTCCTTAACGGACTGCGGCCGCGCGGCGCGTTTCCCATGCAAACCGGCCCTCTCGGCAACTTCAGCGGGACCTCTGCACAACCATGGATAGGGTCGACTGCGTCGTCATCGGAGCCGGTGTGGTCGGGCTCGCGGTGGCAAGGAAGCTGGCCCAGGCCGGGCGCGAAGTGATCGTGCTCGAAGAGACCGAGGCCATCGGCACCATCACCTCCTCACGCAACAGCGAGGTGATCCATGCCGGGATCTACTACCGCGCCGGAAGCTGGATGGCGCGCATGTGCGTCAGCGGCAAGCATGCGCTCTATCGCTATTGCGGCGAGCGCGGCATCCCGCACAAGAATTGCGGCAAGCTGATCGTCGCGACCAATGCAAAGGAAACCGAGAAGCTGCAATCGATCAAGGCGCATGCCGAGGCCAACGGCGTGCTCGACATGCAGTTGCTCTCGGGCGAAGCCGCGCGCGCGCTGGAACCGGCGCTGGCCTGTGACGCCGCATTGCTCTCGCCGTCGACCGGCATCATCGACAGCCATGCCTACATGCTCTCGCTGCGCGGCGAGGCCGAGGAGGCGGGCGCGGCCTTTGCGTTTCACACACCGCTGATCCGCGCCAAGGCGGATGCCGGCATGATCGAGATCGAAGCCGGCGGCGAAGCACCGATGACGCTGCAATGCGGCCTGCTCGTCAACGCCGCCGGGCTTTCGGCGACGACCGTGGCACGCCACATCGACGGCATGCCGATTGACCGGATTCCGCCGGCCTATCTCGCCAAGGGAAACTATTTCAGCTGCAACGCGCGCGCACCGTTCTCGCACCTGATCTATCCCGTGCCCGAGCCCGGCGGGCTCGGCGTGCATCTGACGCTGGACATGGCAGGACAGGCGCGCTTTGGCCCCGACGTCGAATGGATCGAGACGATCGGCTATGAGGTTGATCCGTCGCGCGCCGAGCGGTTCTATCCTGCGATCCGCAAATACTGGCCGACGCTTCCCGACGGCGCGTTGATGCCGAGCTATTCGGGCATCCGCCCGAAGATCGTGCCGCCGGCCGTAGCAACGCAGGATTTCCTGATGCAGGGTCCGCGCGACCATGGCGTCGCGGGTTTGATCAATCTGTTCGGCATCGAATCGCCGGGACTGACATCGTCGCTCGCGATCGCAGATCACGTCGCGGAGCTCGCAGAAAGCTAAACGCCCGCGCAACGATCATTGCGCGGCGCGCACCATACGGCAGGGACGAGCGCAAAGGCTCTCATCCCTGCCTGAAAGGATACGATCAAACTCTACGCTGTTACGGGGGTTACTAGTGAAGCGTGTCGCCGGTGTGCTTCAGACGCTCGATCTGGTCCTTGACCATCAACTTCCGGCGCTTCAACTCAACAATTTGCAGGTCGTCTGTTGAAAGGTGCACGAGAGCTTCGTGCAATTCGTGTTCGAGAGTTTTGTGCTTCCGTTCCAATTCAACCAGATGTGCCTGAATTGTCATTCGAAACCTCCTCGGTAGGGGTGACCTTGGATTCGATCCGGACAAGGAATTGTACATCACCGATTCGTTCTGTCGATGGCTATCCGTCGTCGCACCGTCATTTTTGAAAATTCATATGTAACGAACCGTGAGTAAGGAACCACGCGGTGAAAAATCCATGATATCAATGTGGTTGCGCGACACGCTTGCGAATCGTTGAAATATCTTGCGAGGGAGCGGTGCGCGAAGGTCGCAGATCGCTTGCGGTCACGCCGCGCAAGGACGATAATTTCCACAGGGCATCCACAGCCTTAATCTCAGCCTATCGGTTTTCGGCCACCGCAAACATGACCAATGAAGACGAGCGTGAGCTCGAAGCCGAGCTTACCCGGTTGCAGCAGGAACACCGAGATCTCGATGCGGCGATCGATGCACTGCATCAATCGCCCGCCCCCGACCTATTGCGGTTACAGCGGTTGAAGAAGCGCAAGCTGTTGTTGCGCGACCGTATCGCCTTCATCGAAGACCAGATCACGCCCGACATCATCGCTTGATCCGCGAGCGGTCGCGGATTGCCACGCATGAATCCGCTTGACTCAAAAAGAACAAAAGAGGAACATAAATTCCGCCCCCGACGCCCCAGGAAACGCCCCAGGAAACGCTCAAGGACAACCCGCAAGGACACCGCAGATGTCAGTCCCCGCCCTCCTCGACAACAGCCATTACGAACAAGCCTGCGACCAGGCCATTGCGATGTGCGACGGCAATCTGCGCAGCACCATCAAGGCGTTGATCATGGCCAACGAATATCTGGAAGCAGAGCTGGAAGAATTGCAGGCGGCGATTTCGGCCGGCTGCATCCCGGAAACGTCACGCAGCAGAAGCAGCGCTGCCTGAACCTCACGAATGGAGCAACGCCATGTCGGACGTGACCTACTACGTTGCAATGCCCTTCCTGATCGATGCCGACGGATCGCCTGTCGCCGGCGCCGCCGAGGAATGCCAGAGCTCGACGGCCGCGTTGCGGCGCGCCGAGGCTCTGGCGCACGGTGCGGGCCACATCGGCGCGATCGCATTCAGCCGCAGCGGCGATCCCATGACCGGCGAATTCGGTGACGCCACGCTGCTGCGCAAATTCGGCAACGTGCCGGAAGATCTCGCAACACTGTAGGGTCAGCTGCTGGCAAGCCTGATCCGCGGCTCGTGCCGGCGCTGCGCCTTGCGCACATACATGGCGGCGTCGGCCTCCTCCAGCGCACGCACCGCATCAGACTGCGCGCCGAGCAGCGCGACACCAGCGGAGGCGCCCGCGGTCACGTGCTGGCCGCGAAAGCTGAACGACAAATCGTCGATCGCCTGCTCGAAGATGGCCGCCTTCGCCTTGGCATCGGTCTCGCTGAGATTCCACAACAGCAGGGCAAACTCGTCACCGCCGAGACGGCCGACCACGTCGGAGGCGCGGATCTGCCGTGTCAGCGTCGCGGCGATCGCCTTCAGCACCTCGTCACCGGCGCCATGACCGAAGGAATCGTTGATTGGCTTCAACCGGTCGACGTCGAGCACGATCAGCGCGCCGCTGGCGCGGTAGCGCTTCATGTAGGCGATGGCGCGCTGGAGCTCGCGCTCGAAGCCGCGCCGGTTGGGGATGTCCAGCAGGAAATCGGTGTCGGCCGCCGCCTCAAGCTCGGCGACGCGTCGCAGCGCCTGCGAGAGCTTGGTCCGCAGGCCGCGGATCGTCGCCTTGCTGGTTTCCTTGGCAGTTTCCTTGCCAGTTTCCTTGCCAGTTTCCTTGGCAGCGCGGGCTGCGGGCGCGCGGCGCGCCGCCGCGGACCGCTTGGGTGCAGTTTTCGTTCGGCTCCCGCTGGTTTTTCGGCCCTTTTTGGCCTTCGCAGCGGTCGCCCTTTTTGGTTTCTTCATGGGCATCCTGCTCAATGAAGGCTTGCGGGGATTCACCAAGACAGGATAGTGCATTCCCTTCTCCTTGCCACCGCCTTGCGAGCCGCCGGCCGGAACCGCTAATCTGGCCTATCTTTCTGTTTTCCGAGCACAATTGACGTCATGACCGCGCCGATCGCCATCATCATGGGAAGCCAGTCGGACTGGGAGACGATGCGGCACGCCGCCGACACGCTCACAGCGCTTGGCGTCACCTCCGACACCCGCATCGTTTCGGCACACCGCACTCCCGACAGGCTCGTTAGCTTCGCCAAGGGCGCCAAGGCGGCCGGTTTCAAGGTCATCATCGCCGGCGCCGGCGGCGCTGCGCATCTGCCCGGCATGGCCGCGGCGCTGACGGAGCTGCCGGTGTTCGGCGTGCCCGTCGAGTCCAGGACGCTGAAGGGCATCGATTCGCTCTATTCGATCGTTCAGATGCCCGCCGGCATTCCGGTCGGCACACTCGCGATCGGCAAGGCCGGCGCGATCAACGCGGCTCTGCTCGCGGCGTCCGTGCTGGCGCTGTCCGATCCGGCCCTGTCCGACCGCCTGGCCGCCTGGCGCAAGGCCCAGACCGAGGCGGTTGCCGAGCGCCCGGAGGACAAGGCGTGACTGACGCAAAGCAGGTGAAGCTGAAGCCCGGCGACACCATCGGAATCCTCGGCGGCGGACAACTCGGACGGATGCTGGCGATGGCCGCGGCGCGGCTCGGCCTGCGTTGCCAGGTGTTCTCGCCCGATCCGGATTCGCCGGCCTTCGACGTGGTGCTGAACGCAACCTGCGCCGAATATGCCGATGTCGAGGCGCTCGAGCTGTTCGCCCACGACGTCGACGTCATCACCTACGAATTCGAGAACGTTCCGGCCGCCGCCGCCATGGTGCTGGACGCACGCCGCCCGGTGCTGCCCAACCGCAAGATCCTCGAGACCACCCAGGACCGGCTCGCCGAGAAGGATTTTGTCAGCCGGCTCGACATCGGCACCGCCGCTTACGCCGACGTCACCTCGGTCGCATCGTTGCGCGAAGCGATCGCCAGGATCGGCCTCCCCGCCGTGCTGAAGACCCGCCGCTTCGGCTATGACGGCAAGGGCCAGGCCATCATCCGCGAGGGCGACGACATCGCGAAGGTCTGGACCAGCCTCGCCACCAAATCGGCGATCCTGGAAGCCTTCATCCCGTACGAACGCGAGATCTCCGTGATCGCCGCACGCTCGGCCACAGGCCAGGTCGAATGCTTCGACGTCACCGAGAACGAGCATCGCGACCACATTCTGAAGATTTCCCGCGCGCCTGCGTCGATCCCGGATGCGCTGGCCGAAGAGGCGCGCAGCATCGCCGGCAAGATCGCGACTGCGCTCGACTATGTCGGCGTGCTCGCGGTGGAGATGTTCGTGCTCGCCAACGGCGGCGGATCGAAGGTGCTGGTCAACGAGATCGCTCCGCGCGTGCATAATTCCGGACACTGGACGCTCGACGGCGCGTCGGTCTCCCAGTTCGAGCAGCACATCCGCGCCATTGCCGGCTGGCCGCTCGGCAAGCCCGTGCGTCACGGTGACGTCGTCACCATGACCAATCTGATCGGCGACGAGATCAACGATTACGAGAGCTGGTTGAGCGTGCCCGGCGCGACCGTCCACATCTACGGCAAGGGCACGCCGCGTCCTGGCCGCAAGATGGGCCACGTCACCGAAGTCAGGCCTTCGAAAGCCAAGTGAAAAGCCAAGTGAGGGGACCGCAGCAAAAGCTGCGATCCCGCTTTTTGGAGTTTTTGTTTTGACGCGTTTTCTTGACGCGAACCGCTATCCACTTCGCTCGAAAGCGCTCTAAGCCGTCTTCACGCCCGCGACGACGCCCGAGGGCTCCTCGCTCAGCCAGCGATAGATCACCCCGCCCAGCGCGCCGCCGATCAGTGGAGCGACCCAGAACAGCCAGAGCTGCGACAGCGCCCAGCCGCCGACGAACAGCGCGGGGCCCGTGCTGCGCGCCGGGTTCACCGAGGTGTTGGTGACGGGGATGCTGACGAGATGGATCATCACCAGCGCGAGTCCGATCGCGAGCGGCGCAAAGCCGGCGGGCGCGCGGCCATGGGTCGAGCCCATGATGACGAACAGGAACATCATGGTCATCACCACCTCGGTGACGAAGCAGACGACCATGCTGTACTGGCCGGGTGAATGCGCGGCATAGCCGTTGGAGGCAAAGCCCTTGGTGACGTCGAATCCGGGCGCGCCGCTGGCGATCACATAGAGCAGCTCGGCGGCGACGATGGCTCCACAAACCTGCGCGATCACGTAAGGCAGGATCTGGCCTGCCGGAAAGCGTCCACCGGCGGCAAGGCCGACCGTGACGGCTGGGTTGAGATGGCAGCCCGAGATATGGCCGATCGCATAGGCCATGGTGACGACGCTCAAGCCGAAGGCCAGGGACACGCCGACCAGACCGATGCCGACCTGCGGAAAGCCGGCCGCGATCACCGCGCTACCGCAGCCTGCAAATGTGAGCCAGAACGTGCCGATGGCCTCGGCAGCATATTTCTTCATGTCCATGTGGCGTCTCCCCTGATTTCAAAGATTCCGGAACTATGTCCGTCGCGACCCCCGTCTTGGCGCCAAATCTCCCAAATCGGGGCCGCGAGATAGCATTTTCGCCGCATTTAATGGCTGAACTTGGCCCGAGACCCCAGTTGGCAGGTGGACAGGGCGGGTTTTGTCTGATACATCCGCGCCCTCAAGGTTAAGGGCCGGGCGTTTCGCCATCCCCTTAGACTTACCAGAATTCAAATCCGATCCACTGAAGAGGATGCCGCGTGCAGGTTCTCGTTCGCGATAACAATGTCGACCAAGCCCTCAAGGCGCTGAAGAAGAAGATGCAGCGCGAGGGTATTTTCCGCGAGATGAAGCTCCGCGGTCACTACGAGAAGCCCTCCGAGAAGAAGGCCCGCGAAAAGGCCGAAGCCGTGCGCCGCGCGCGCAAGCTGGCCCGCAAGAAGCTGCAGCGCGAAGGCCTGCTGCCGATGAAGCCGAAGCCGGTGTTCGGCGCAGGTCCCGGTGGTGATCGTGGCGGCCGCGGCGGCCCAGGCGCTGGTGCAGGTCCACGCGGACCGCGCTGACCTTGCCGAAGTTACAGGACTGAGTTTTCAATGACGCGGGCTCGAGGCCCGCGTTATTATTTTGTGAGCAGTGCCTTTCTGGGACGGGGCACTACAGATGCGGCACCAGCGCGAGCGAACCGTAGATGGCCTTCCCTTTCCCCGAGCCCGGCTTGGCGCGATTGCGCCGGATCTGGCACCAGCCGCTTGCGCTGACCCTGGTGGGGATCGCATTGTGCGGCTGCTCCTTCGATCTCGGCTCGCTGATGCCGGAGAAGGAGAAGCCGCAGGAAGCGCCCAAGGCGGCTCCCGCCCCGGATAGCGCAGTCAGTGCCGGCAATGTCACCGAGGCCCAGGCTCACACGGCAAAAGCCCAGGCCCTGGCGAAGTCTGGCGAGACGCAGGTCGCGCTCGACGAGTTCAATCGCGCCGTCGCGCTCGATCCCTACAATGCGCAGGCGCTCTACGGCCGCGCCCTGCTCTACCAAGGCAATAACGAGCACGACTTCGCGATCGCCGATTTCGGTGCCGCAAGCGGGCTCAATCCGCAGAAGGCGGAGCCGCTGCTCGGCCGCGCCGTCAGCTATCTCGCCATCGGCAAGGTCAAGGAGGCGGCGGCCGATCTCGATGAGGCCGCAGAGGCCGATCCGCACAACGCCCAGGTCTGGACGACACGGGGACAGGCTTATGAGCGGCTGGGCGACAAGGCCAAGGCCGCGGCGTCCTACAACAAGGCAGTCAGCCTGCGCCCACGCGATGACGCCGCCCGCAGCGGCTTGGCCCGCGTCGGCGGCTGACGGTCCCGGAACAGCGCTGGCGCCGTCTTAGTCGGGGGTGGCGCTCTTCGGCAGAACCGCGTGGAACATCGACTTCATGCCCGACAGCATTTCGTCGGCGACGTTGGTCTTGGGCCGCGGCGCTGCCGCGCCGGCATCGGCGCGCAGGTCGAGCGGCGGCGCGATCACCGGCACCGGAATATCGGCCGGCGGCGTCAGCCGATTCGGGTTGTCGTTGCCGACCGAGGCCGTATAGGGGGGATTGGCCTGTGACGAGCCGCCACTTCCATAAGCGTCGGGTGACGGCGTCGACACATTGATCGGCGGCGGCAACGGGCGCACCATCGACGGCACCGCAGTCACGTTTCGGGGGGCCTCGGGGACACGGGATGCTTCCTGCACCGCAGGCTCCGGGGTCCTCTCGGCCGCCTTGATTTCAGAAGACTTGGCCTCGGCAGGCTTGATTTCGGAAGGCTTGGTTTCAGAAGGCTTGGTTTCAGCAGATTTGGCCTCGGCGGCCTTCTCAGCGGCCTTGCCCTCAGGCGATTTGCGCAGGCGCTCGATGGCGGCTCGCGCCAGATCGTTGGCGTCGGGGGTCGCTGCCGGGGAAGCCGCAGCCGGCGCTGAATTGGCCTCAACCACCGGGGCGGCGCTGGGCGCTGCCGGGGTCGACGCGACCGACGAGGACTTGGCGACCGCCTTCTCATGCGCCGGAGTACGGCCGCGCGAAGCAACCTCGTCGGCAGCCTTGGTCTCGGCAGGCTTCTCGGCTGCCGGTTTGTCCGATGCGCTCTTCTCGGAAATGCTCTTCTCGGAGACGCCCTTGGCCTTGACGCCGGGGGCCGGGAGGTTGGCGACATCGGCGGGTTTGGCGTTCTTGCCGGCATTGGCGGGCGCCACCACCGCGGCTGGCGTATCCGCCGCCGGCCTGGCGTTGATGTAGTGATTAACGATGTAGGCCCCGATGATCGTCGCGAGCACCGAGGGGAAAATATCCATCGAAATTTTAGCGAGGTATTTCAGCATTTCTCGGCCACTCCCCGCGCGATCTGATGCGGGAACTTTGGGGCATTGTAAGGGATCAACTGCGACGGATCGATGGCAAAGGTTACGCGTGCCTTACGGCTTCAGCTCAATCTCAAGGAACACGATCTCGGTTGAGGTTTCGTTAAGTACGTCATGTTGGACGCCGGCTTTTCGGAAGTAGGATTTGCCGGCCGCAAGCTGCGCCTTGGAACGCTCCCCGCTGGGCGCAACGATGGTCATTTCGCCGGCGACGACGGGAACGATCACATAGTCCATTCCGTGGGTGTGATGCCCAGTTGCGCTGCCCGGGGCAAGCCGCCATTCGGTCACCCGGACCTCCTCGTTGTCGACCTGGACCTCGGACTTGGCGGCAAGCATTGGCAGTTCCCTCTACGGCGATCCGGAAAGGTGTGCAGCGGTTTTCCGGAAAGATCACGCCCGAACAATAACCTAAAGCGCGATCGCGCTTTAGGGCACGAAAACCATGAACACGAAGACCGCGAATACCACCATATGGACCAGTCCGAACAGGATATTGGTCCTGCCGGTGCCGAAGGTCAGCATGCTCAGCAGGAATGTCAGGAACATCAACGCCGTATTCTGGGGATTGAGGCCCAGCACCAGCGGCTGGTCGAGCCCATAGGCGGCCAGCCCGACCGCGGGAATCGTCAGGCCGATAGTCGCCAGCGACGAGCCGAGCGCCAGATTGATGCTCTTCTGGAGGTCATTTTTGCGCGCGGCCGCAATCGCCGAAACGCCCTCCGGCATCAGGATCAGGAGTGCGACCACAAGGCCGGCGAACGCCGGCGGGGCGCCGATCTGGGCCGCGACGGCATCGACCACCAGCGAGAACTTCTTGGCGAGGAGAACGACGGCCAGCAGCGAGACCAGCAGCAGCGCGATGCTGAGCCCCAGCATCTTGCCCGACAAATGAGTCTCTCCGCCCTCGCCATCCGCCCTCTCATGGACGAAGTAATCCTTGTGCAGGACGGTCTGGGTGTAAAGGAACACACCATAGAGCACGATCGTCACGAGATCGACGAAGCCGAGCTGGAGCGTCGAGTAGATCGGGCCCGGCGTCGTCATCGTATAGTTGGGCATGATCAGCGTCAGCGTCGCGAGCGCAATCAGCACGCTGAGATAGACGTTGGCTCCGGAGACCTGAAAACCCTGCTCGCGGTAGCGCAGGCCTCCGATGAAGACACAGAGGCCGACGAGGCCGTTGCAGACGATCATCACCACCGCGAAGACGGTGTCGCGCGCGAGCTCCGGCGCGGGCTTGTCGCCGAGCATGATCGTGGTGATCAGCGCGACCTCGATGATCGTGACCGCGAGCGTCAGCAGCAGCGTGCCGTAGGGCTCGCCGATCCGCTCCGCGATCACCTCGGAATGATGCACGGCCGCGAACACCGTGCCGAACAGGATCACCAGCAGGACGACCGCGAACAGGCCGCCACCGGCCGACAGGGTGAAGCCGTAGCCGGTCACGGTGACGATCAGGAACAGCAGCACCGCCAGAGCGGGGAAGATCCAGGACGACCGCGGTATCGGTCCGTGTGCACTCATGCCGACAATTCCTCCAAGGAAGCGAGCGTCGATTATGCGCGAGAACATCGCGCCCGTCAGCCCTCAGGCCCCGTTGATGAATTGTCGCGCGATCTCGATCGCACCGAAGCTGGCGAGGTCGTCGTGGCCACCGCCGGGAATACGAACGAACCGCTTCGGCTCGTGAGCCAGCGCGAACAGCCGCTCGCCGAGCACGAACGGCACGGTCCGGTCCTCCGTGCCATGCATGATCAGCAACGGCACCGTGACCCGCGCGATGCGCCGGTCGGAATGAAATGGATCGCGCATCAGGAGGCGGACCGGGGCAAACCAGTAAAGCGGAGCCACGACATCGGCGATCGATGTGTAGGGAGCTTCGAGAACGAGCTTCCCGACCTCCTGCTCCGATGCGACTACGACCGCAACACCTGTCCCGAGCGAGAAGCCCCATGCGACGATGCGTTGCGGCTCGTAGCGGGCCGCGGCGAATGCATAGGCCGCGGCGGCGTCGCGCAGCAGGCCATCCTCGCTCGGCGCACCGCTCGAACCGGCATAGCCACGATAAGACAGCGCGACGAGACCGGTGCCGTCAGCCGTCATGGCCTTGAAGCGCCCGACCAGGCCGGCGAGAGAATCGCCATTGCCATGGAAATAAAGGATCACCGGGCGGCCGGGCCGCGCCGGCACGTGCCAGACGATGACCTTCTCGTCGTCGGACGCCGTCAGGACGTGCTCGTCGGCTTCCGGAAAGCCGGCGGCAGCGGGCGCCGTGCGCTCGACGGTCGGGATCGGAAACAGCATGTCGCGCTGCCTGAGAAAGAGCAGCACGAGGCCGGCGAGATATCCGGCCGCAAGTATGACGGCGATCCACCTGATGACGGTCATGCCGGCCGGAATCTCGCGTCAGCCGTCAACCGCCGCAACGACGGCGCGCCGATTGACGCGCCGTTCCCGCGCAATGCTACATCGCCTTGACGATGTTCTCGGTGACCTTCTTGGCGTCGCCGAGCAGCATCATGGTGTTGTCGCGGTAGAACAGCGGATTGTCGATACCGGCATAACCCGACGCCAGTGACCGCTTGATGAACATCACCGTGCCGGCCTTCCAGACCTGGAGCACGGGCATGCCGTAGATCGGCGAGGTCTTGTCCTCTTCGGCTGCCGGGTTGGTGACGTCGTTGGCGCCGATCACGAACGCGATGTCGGCCTGCGCGAATTCGGAGTTGATGTCCTCGAGCTCGAACACCTCATCATAGGGCACGTTGGCCTCGGCCAGCAGCACGTTCATATGGCCGGGCATGCGGCCCGCGACCGGATGAATGGCGTACTTCACCTCGACGCCTTCCTTCTTCAGGATGTCGCCCATTTCACGCAGCGCATGCTGGGCCTGCGCCACCGCCATGCCGTAGCCGGGCACGATGATGACCTTGGAGGCGTTCTTCATGATGAAGGCCGCGTCGTCCGCCGAGCCGAGCTTGGCCGGCTTCTGTTCGCCGCCTGCTCCGCCGCCGGCCGCCGCGGTCTCACCGCCGAAGCCGCCGAGGATGACCGAGATGAAGGACCGGTTCATCGCGTGGCACATGATGTAGGACAGGATCGCACCGGAGGAGCCGACCAGCGCGCCGGTGATGATCAGCGCGGAGTTGCCCAGCGTGAAGCCGATGCCGGCCGCGGCCCAGCCGGAGTAGGAATTCAGCATCGAGATCACGACCGGCATGTCGGCGCCGCCGATCGGGATGATCATGAGCACGCCGAGCGCCAGCGCGATGATGACGATCAGCCAGAAGTCGAGCGCGCTGCCCGTCATCACCAGCCCGACGATGAAGACGACGAGCGCCACGGCGAGCGCGATATTGATGATGTGGCGGAACGGCAGGATGATCGGGGCGCCGCTCATGCGGGCCGACAGCTTCAGGAACGCGATCACCGAGCCGGTGAAGGTCAGCGCGCCGATGGCGACGCCGAGCGACATTTCGACCAGGCTCTGCGCGTGGATGTTGCCGGGAGTGCCGATGTCGAAGGCCTCGGGCGCATAGAACGCGCCGGCGGCGACCAGCACCGCGGCCATGCCGACCAGCGAGTGGAAGGCGGCGACCAGTTCCGGCATCGACGTCATCGGCACGCGGCGTGCGATCACCGCGCCGATGCCGCCGCCGATCGCGATCGCAACGATCACGAGCAACCAGGCCACGCCGTCAGCCGGCGGATGGCTCGCCAGCGTGGTGCCGACCGCGATCGCCATGCCGATCATGCCGAACAGATTGCCCTGGCGCGACGACGCCGGGCTCGAAAGTCCGCGCAGCGACAGGATGAACAGCACCCCCGCCACGAGATACAAGAATGCAGAGAGATTAGCGCTCATCTCAGGTCCCCATTGATCCCATCAGCCCGAGGTGGCCGCTTACTTCGACTTCTTCTTGTACATCGCCAGCATGCGCTGGGTGACAAGGAAGCCGCCAAAGATGTTCACGCAGGCAAAGATGAGCGCGACGAAGCCGAAGCCGCGCGCCCAGCCCGAACCGCTCGAGACATTTGCGACGCCGACCGCAAGCAGCGCGCCGACCACGATCACCGAGGAGATCGCGTTGGTCACGCTCATGAGCGGCGTGTGCAGCGCAGGCGTCACCGACCACACCACGAAATAGCCGACGAAGACGGCGAGGACGAAGATCGACAGCCGGAAGATAAAGGGGTCGACGAGTTGTGCAGCATGCTCCATGGCGGCTCTCCTTAGGCCCAATCAAGCCGACTTGGGCTGGAAGTTCGGGTGGATCACGGCGCCGTCCTTGGTCAGCGCGGTGGCCTTGACGAGCTCGTCGTCCCAGTTGACGGCGAGCTTTTTCTCTTTCTTGTCGACCATGGTCTCGATGAAGGAGAACAGATTGCGTGCATAGAGGCTCGAGGCCGAGGCCGCGACACGGCCGGCGACGTTGGTGTAGCCGACGATCTTGATGCCATCGAGATCGACGACCTCGCCCGGCCTGGCGCCCTCGACATTGCCGCCGCGCTCGACGGCGAGATCGACCAGCACCGAACCCGGCTTCATCGACTTGACCATCTCGCCCGAGACGAGCTTCGGCGCGGGACGGCCCGGGATCAGAGCCGTGGTAATGACGATGTCCTGCTTCTTGATGTGCTCGGCGGTAAGCGCGGCCTGCTTGGCCTGGTACTCCCTGGACATCTCCTTGGCGTAGCCACCGGCGGTCTGCGCGTTCTTGAATTCCTCGTCCTCGACGGCGAGGAATTTCGCACCGAGCGATTCGACCTGCTCCTTGGTCGCGGGCCGCACGTCGGTCGCGGTGACGATGGCGCCGAGACGGCGCGCGGTCGCGATCGCCTGGAGGCCGGCGACGCCGACGCCCATCACGAACACTTTTGCGGCGGGCACGGTGCCGGCGGCGGTCATCATCATCGGGAAGGCGCGGCCGAAGGCCTCGGCGCCTTCGATCACGGCGCGGTAGCCGGCGAGGTTGGCCTGCGACGACAGCACGTCCATCACCTGCGCGCGGGTGATGCGCGGCATCAATTCCATCGCGAAGGCGGAGACGCCAGCATCGGCGATCGTCTTCAGCGCGGCCTCGTTGCCATAGGGATCCATGATAGCGATGACGAGCGCACCGCGCTTGTATTGCGAAAGCTCGGATGCCTCGGGGCGCTTCACCTTGATGATGATGTCGGCGTCAACAAGCGCATCGGCGCTGACCGTGGCGCCCACGGCGGTGAACTCGGAATCCGGCAGGCCCGATTTGAGGCCGGCGCCCGGCTCGACGGCGATCTCGGCGCCCAGCGCCTTGAACTTCTTCACCGTATCAGGCGAAGCGGCAACACGCGGCTCCGACGGATCGATTTCCTTGGCAACGGCGATCTTCATAGGCCCTCCGGCGACGCGGGAAAAAGCGCGCGCACAAACTTAGCGTTACTCCCGCAACGTTGCATACCGGCTTTGGAACCGGCTTGTTTGCAAATTTTGTGGGCAGCTACCGCCACAGATGTAGGCAGCCGCCAAAGATGATTTAGGTGAGGAAGATCGCCATCAGAATGACGATGAGCGCGACCGATGCTGTGCCGTACTTCACCAGCTTGATGAAGCCCTCATAGGTCTGCTCGTGGGCAACGTAGTCGTTGCCGTCGGCCGTGGTGTACGCCACTTCGCTATGGTCAGCCATGGAATGTCCCCAGTCGGAAGTCGAATTCTTCGGCTGGGATACCTTAAACCTTCGGGCAGGGCAACGGCACGGAAGCGCGGTTTTCCAGCAAATAGGCTCATTTGGAATCCAGATTATCGCGGATCCAGCGGATGAGGCCCTGCTCGCTGACTTCACCGGCAGCGAGGGAGAGGACAATCGCAGCAGCTTCAGCCTCTGGTACGATGAAGTCGATGCCGTTCACGCCAAGAAAGGTGTAGAGGGCAAGGAGCGAAGTGCGTTTGTTGCCATCGACGAACGGATGATTGCGCGCAATGCCGAAAGCATAGGCTGCCGCCAATTCAGCGAGATCGGCATTCTCGTACGACCATTTGTTTTTTGGACGATCCAGCGCGGATTCGAGCATGCCCTCGTCGCGCAAGCCGCTTGCGCCACCGTGGATCGCAAGTTGCTCGTCGTGAATGGCGACGATCATTTGACGCGTCAGCCAAAACGGCTCGTTCATTTGGCAAGCTCGGCGAGAGCGTTGTGATAACGCTTCATGCCTCGCCTCGCGACTTCCATGGCTCTTTCAAAATCAGGATCGTAAGGGGTCAGCATCAACGCCCCGTCCGATTGCTCAACCGGAAATAGCTTATCGCCTTCTTTGAGATTTAGACGGGCGGCCAACTCCTTCGGCAAAATGAGGCCGATAGAATTGCCGATCTTGCGCACCTGAAGAATAGTGGATTCGCCTTTTAGGTCTTTGGGGGTTGCGTTCTCATTCATGACTGCACCTCTTCATGACTGCACTTCGTTATACAAACGTATAACAGAAGGTAGATCGAGGTTCAACAAATGTTTTACGGTCTCATCATTGAGACGGCCCCCGCTCAGCCCATCGCCTCCAGCTCGTCGATCATCCCGGCGATGACCGAGAGTCCGCCGTCCCAGAACTTCGGGTCCTTGGCATCGAGACCGAACGGCCGCAGCAGCTCGGAATAGTGCTTGGTGCCGCCGGCTGCGAGCATGTCGAGATAGCGCTCGGCAAAGCCCTCGGCCGCATTCTCGTAGACGGCATAAAGCGAATTCACGAGGCAATCGCCGAAGGCATAGGCGTAGACATAGAACGGCGAGTGGATGAAGTGCGGGATGTACATCCAGTAGTTCTCGTAGCCCGCCTTGATCTCGATCGCCGGCCCCAGGCTCTCGCCCTGCACCGACAGCCAGAGCTCGCCGAGCCGCGTCGCGGTGAGCTCGCCATTCTTGCGCTCGGTGTGGACCGCGCGCTCGAACGAATAGAACGCGATTTGCCGCACCACGGTATTGATCATGTCCTCGACCTTGCCGGCGAGTAGTGCCTGGCGCTGCTTTGCGCTCTTGGTCTGCGCCAACAACCGCCTGAACGTGAGCATCTCGCCGAATACGCTGGCGGTTTCGGCCAGCGTCAGCGGTGTCGGCGCCATCAGCGCGCCGTTCTTTGCCGCCAGCACCTGATGCACGCCGTGGCCAAGCTCATGCGCGAGCGTCATCACGTCGCGCGGCTTGCCCTGGTAGTTCATCAGAACGTAAGGGTGCGCCGACGGCGTAGTCGGATGCGAGAAGGCGCCCGGCGCCTTGCCCGGGCGCACCGGCGCGTCGATCCAGCGGTCGGCGAAGAAGCGCTCGGCGATATCGGCCATTTTTGGCGAGAAGCCGCGATAGGCCGACAGCACCATGTTCCGCGCATCGGGCCAGCCGATGGTATCGGTCGCGGCGAACGGCAGCGGTGCGTTGCGGTCCCAATAAGCCAGCCGCTTCTTGCCGAACCACTTCGCCTTCAGCGCGTAGTAGCGATGCGACAGTTTTGGATAGGCCGCGCGGACCGAGGCGACCAGCGCATCCACCACCTCGCGCTCGACGCGATTGTTCAGATGGCGGGAGTCCGCGACATCCTTGAAGCCGCGCCAGCGGTCCGAGATGTCCTTGTCCTTGGCGAGAGTGTTGGTGATCAGCGCGAAGGTGCGCTCATTGGCCTTGAAGGTTTTCGCCAGAGCTTCCGCCGCAGTCTTGCGCTTGGCGCCGTCGCGGTCCTGCAGGAAGTTCAGCGTCGGCTCGATCGCCAGCTCTTTGGCGCCGACCTTGAAGCGCAGGCCGGAGATCGTCTGGTCGAACAATCGGTTGAACGCGGAATAACCGGTTTGCGCCTTCTCCAGGAAGAGCTGCTCGAGCTTGTCGTCGAGTTGATACGGCTTCTCCTTGCGCAGGTCCTCGATCCACGGACGGTAGTGCGCGAGCTCGGCGGCTTGCATTGCGCCGGTCAAAATATCGTCATCGATGCGGTTGAGCTCGAGCGCGAAGAACAGAAGATGCGTCGAGGCGGCTGTCAGCCGCTCGGACACATCGCCGTAAAACTTTGAAATCGCAGGGTCCACGCTGTCGCCGGCGTGGACGAGGCCGGCATAGGAGCCAAGACGGCCCGCGAGATCGTCGATCGCCTCA